>NZ_JBEZFS010000027.1:0-100379 GCF_040649575.1 Nonomuraea sp. NPDC048916 | reverse complement strand
CAGCCGGTTGCCTTCATCGTCATCGATCTCGCGGACGCGAACCCGTTCAGCCACCACAGCAGTCTGAAACGATCACGCCGACCGAGGTGGGACCTTGATCGGCGCGCCGTTACGAAACAGGGCAAACCCGATCTGCTACGGCACTAGGCCCCGATCGTGGGCCGAGTGAAGGTGTGCGGCTTGTCTGTCTACCAGCCAGACACCGTTGTGCGGCGGGCCGAGACACAAAGAGGCCCCTGCGATCGCAGGGGCCTCTAGATACGAGGCGGCTAGAAGTCGAACTCCGAGCTGCGCACACCGCCGGTGAACGCAACCCACTCACTTCGGGAGAAGACCAGAACTGGGCCGTCCTGGTCCTTGCTGTCACGTAGCGCCACTCGGCCACCGGAAAGGGGGGCAGCCTCGACACAGTTGCCGTTGTCACCTGAGAGCGAGGACTTCCGCCACTCGGCAGACCTGATCTCCTCGCTCACTACCAGCTCCATTCCTGCTCCAACCTCTTAGTGATTCTTTCGAGCGAAAGACTCTGGGGGAGTGCTTCAGACCGCACCGTCTGGTATCTGATTCTAAGTGCTTCCACCTCGGGCGGCTGATCCCAAATCCGCCCGAGTATGGGGGAATCAACGTACGCGGCGTCGGGTCGACCCCGCGTCATTGCGATCATGAAGCCACCCAAGAGGCCGGCCGTTGACATGGCACTGTACGGAAGGATTTGTATCGTTACCCAGGGAGTATGCGCCATCTCTAGCAGGTGGGCTAGCTGCTCGCGGATGACGTCTTCACTCCCCACTGGACGATGCAGGATGCCCTCGTCGAGCACAGCCCAGAGTGTCGGAGGGTCGTCACGGCGGAAGAGGGCCTGGCGAGCCATGCGGGACTGGACTGCCTCCTCTACCTGGTCCGGGCGGACCCCAGGCTTACCACTCAGGATGGTCTCGGCGTACTTGGGCGTCTGGAGAAGTCCCGGCACGATGGTCGGCTCCCACGTCCACAGTTCCCGCGCTCGCCGCTCGATCTCCATCCATGGGAGAAGCGAGCGGAGGATTGATGTGCGTCTTTCGGCTGGCAGCAGTTTGAAGAGATGCCGGGGCTCCAGCCCTAACACCACTTCGCACTGTCGGATAAGAGCATCGGGCGGGTTCCTAATCCCTCTCTCGACCATGCCGGCCAGGGAGGAACTGTAACCCGCCTGGATCGCGACCTGCTCAAGGGTTAGACCTTTGTCAAGGCGTAGTCTTCGCAGCTCTCGGCCGAATTCGAGTAGTGGATTGCTGGCATCCGGGTCGTGCTCGGGATCGCTCATTGGCATCTCCTCTCCGAACCGTCAGCACGTGACAGCACACGTGATACACACAACTACGCCGCATCTGTACGGCACTGTCCTTCCTCTCTTCCGCACAACGTAGCTGATCGCTGACACCCTGGGGAGGGCCGAAGAGATATCAAATCTTCGGACACACAAGATCCCATGCCTTGTGTCGGCCGGACGATGGAGGTGGACGATGACGACACTGGACCAAAAGGCCGCATATCACGCCAGTGCTCTCAAATCGCATTCGATGGAATCGATGGCCGCGCAGCAAGACGCGCTTGCCGAACTGCGGGAAGTCCTGAAGGAGATGGGTATCCGGTCTACCGTCGAGACGCACATATGCCTCGTGGTTGGGTACAAGCGCGGTAGCGATAAGGAGATTGCCTTCCCGGTCTCCGAACCTCCCATCATCGATCAGCCAATACTGCGCGTCTTCGGGCCGGGCAAGGAGGAGATCGCGACGGCCGTAGTCGGCGGTCGTTCGGGCTCTTACCTGGTGACGGTGCCAGCGGTGAGCAAGATGCCTAAGGTCGTCCGGCCCGGTAGCCGACCGAGCCTGAACAAAATCGGGATCGACATCCTGCATGCCTACAAGGCAGTCACAGGGGGCGTGGTCGCGCCCGCCCTCATCGCCACCGCATCCAAGGACGAGTGATGAGCGCAGCGGACGCAGAGAGGCGTGGATCGCTCTCTGACCTGCCCTCGGAAGAGCGCCGCATGGCGCAGCTGGTTCGCTCCATCGCAGATCAAGCACGGGGTGACTGGCTCCACCGTCGACGCCAGGACGGCCCAGAACGCGGTGAGGGTGGGGACGGTCCAACAGGCCCGCCATGATCCGCCAAGGGAGATACGGGATGACTCCTGACAGCGGGAGGAGCGCAGCGCACGACAGTCAGCGCTGCTATCACTGGTGTGGCGCTGCCGAATGCACCGCCTCGTGCAGTCTCGACTGTCACATCTGCCACCCGCCAAAGCCCGCATGGGGGACGGCCGTGGGACCGCTACACCCCAGCGTCGTGGCATGAACGCCGTGCACAGGTCGCGAGGCTGCCGCCAAAGGAGGGGCCGGACCCACCGCGGAAGCGGGCGCAAGGAAAGTTAGCGCTCGGGAAGTACCTGCTCGCGGCCTGGGCCCTGTTGGCCCACGCCATTCCTGGACTCCCCCGGAAGCAGCATTAAGGCCGTCTCGCTCTGATACGCGGGCGATAGCGTCCGGGGTGACGCCCTGATCGCAGCCCCAGTCCATCGGGCTTAGCGAGGCTTGCCTAATTAGCGAACTAATCAACCCTGCCTGGTGAGGAACACGCGCGCATGCGCGCGCAGAGGAATCAGGACATGCAGGATATAGGCGTGTCGAGTGGGAGGGTTGTGACTATTCCTATATATGCGAATCTGGGCGCATTGTGGGATGTTTCCGCTTGCTCTACGGGCAGTAGAGTCCTAACCTTCGAGGTTCTCGATTTTCGACGGTCCTATATGACCCCTGAACTGGCCAAATGCTCTTTCGAGCGGTGATTAAAATGGCCTTGTGAGAGCGCCCTCTTAGGGAGCTGGGCACGGCCCCGGCATGTTGAGGATTCGACCGGGTTCGATTCGTTGCGCGTGGCCGATGGCGGGTGCCTTCTCCGGCAATAACCGCTTTAATCTCGTGGAGTCAACCGCCGGAGGGCAGGTATCCACTGATTCTCTGCTGATCGCGCAGCATCAAAAACGCTATGACACGATACGGGCAGGCGCCTACCCTGCGAGGCAATCGCAGCGGACGATCAAGGATGCGATAGACAGATGGAACACGCAAAGCTAGGCGAAATGGACTTGGCCGAAGCTGTCTGGCGCAAGGCGACGATCTCGGGTGACGGCGGCGGCGGGGGGTGCGTGGAAGTCGCCACGAACCTTTCCGAGGTCGTCGCGGTGCGGGACAGCAAGGACCCCGCAGGCCCGGTCCTGGTCTTCACCTCGCACGAATGGGCCTGCTTCCTGGACGGTGCCAGCCGTGGGGAATTCAACCAGTAGAGGCATGGGATACGGAACTGACCCCGGGGTCGAAGACGGACCGCCGGGGTCAGAGACGAGATCATGCACGTGCTTCGGTGATTACTAGTCCATGAGGACGATCTGGCGGAGGACCTCGCCGCTCTTGAGGGCGGCCACGGCGTCGTTGAGGTCGGCGAGCCGGATGCGGGAGCTGATCATCGACTCCAGGTCCAGCTTGCCCGCCTTGTAGAGGTTGGCGAAGTAGGGGAAGTCGTGCCGCACGTCCGCCTCGCCGTACAGGCTGGAGAGCAGGTTCTTGCCCTCGAAGAGCAGGCTGAAGGCGGAGATCGACACCATGTCGTCCATCGCGCCCGCGCCGACCACGATGACGTCGCCGCCCGCCCGGGTGACCTGCCAGGCGCTCTGGATGGTGGCCGACTTGCCGACCACCTCGAAGCCGTAGTCGAAGCCGCTGCCGCCGGTCAGCTCGGCCAGCGCCCCGGGCACGTCGTCGGGGGTGACGGCGTGGGTGGCGCCGACCTTCTTGGCCAGCTCGTGCTTGGACGCCAGCGGGTCGATCGCGAGGATCGTCCGGGCGCCGGCGACGCGGGCGCCCTGGATGACCGAGAGACCGACGCCGCCGCAGCCGACGACCGCGACCGTGGAGCCGGGCCGGACCCGGGCGGTGTTGATCGCGGCCCCGACGCCGGTGGTGATGCCGCAGCCGATCAGCGCGCCCACCTCCCACGGCACGTCCGCGTCGATCTTGATCACGCCCTGCCGGGGGACGACGATCTCCTCGGCCCAGGTGCCGCAGCCGGCCATGCCGAACGCCGTGGTGTCACCGCCGAAGCGGAAGTTGCCCTTGCTGAACGACTCGATCACGTACTTCATGCAGAGGAACGGCTGGCCGCCCAGGCACAGGTCGCACTCCTGGCAGGCCGGGCGCCAGCTGATGACCACGTGGTCGCCCGGCTGGACAGAGGTGACGTGGTCGCCGACCTCCACCACCTCGCCCGCGCCCTCGTGCCCGGGGACCAGCGGCACGGGCTGCGGCAGCACGCCGGTCATGGCCGACAGGTCCGAGTGGCAGACGCCGGTCGCCTTGATGCGTACGCGGACGTCGGTGGGCCCGACCGGGGCCAGGGTGACGTCGTCACGGATGTCCAGCTTGTCGTCGCCTACGGCGTGTAGAAGGGCGGCGCGCATGGGGGGTTCCTCCTCCAGCTATTCCTCAAGGGAAAGTGCGGCTTTGGGGCAGGAGCGGACCGCGTGCCGCACGCGGTCCTGCAATTCGGGGGGTGGTTCGGGCAGCAGGATGTGGAGCTGGTCGTCATCGTCCACATCGAACACCTCGGGTGCGAGCCCCATGCACACCGCATTGGCCTCGCACACCAACTCGTCGACTTTGACCTTCATGTGAGCCTCCTGTGGTCCCATGAGACCACTTTGGTGCGCTCCACCACGAATGCGACCCGCTTGCGGCCGGTCTGCTCGACGTATGGCAGCAGCAGCTCGTCCGCCACACCCGGGGTCATCCTGCGGGCGACCGCCAAGCCGATGGCCAGGACGTGCTCGGGCTCGTCCACACGCTTGGCCTCGCCGTACACCAGGACTCCCCGGAGCTCCGCGTAGTCGTCGCCGGCCTCGACGAGGCAGCTCACCCGCGGGTCGCGCTCCAGGTTGCGCGTCTTCTGGGCTTTTCCGTACGTCCAGAAGGCTATACGTCCCTCGTCGAGCCCGTAGAACATGGTCACCAGGTGCGGTGTGCCGTCGGGGTTGATGGTCGCCAGCTGAAGCTTGCGAGACCCCTCCAGGAACGCGGTGACGTCTTCGTCGGACATCGCGATGCGAGCGCGCTGATTCACGCTGCCAAGTAGAACAGGTTGCATAATGCCGGGCAAGGGGCCCCTGGAATGTTGTTCGGTTCCGTTAGGGTCTGCGCTATGACGATGCCGCCTGAACTGGTGTACGCAGCCGAGCACGCCAAGGGGTTCATGCCCTCGAAGGAGGGGATGGCCCTGTTCGAGGCCGCCTTGAGATACGGCGGGCGCGGCCCGATCTGCGAGATCGGCACCTACTGCGGCAAGTCGGCCGTCTACCTCGGCGCCGCGGCCAGGCAGGTCGGCTCCGTGGTCGTCACCGTCGACCACCACCGCGGCTCGGAGGAGATCCAGCCGGGCTGGGCCCACCACGACCCGACCCTGGTCGATCCGCGCTTCGGCAAGATGGACTCGCTGCCGGAGTTCCGCCGCGTGATCGCGGCGGCCGGGCTGGAGGACGAGGTGATCGCGATCGTCGGCCGGTCGGAGCAGGTGGCCGGGCTCTGGAACACGCCGCTCGGCCTGCTGTTCATCGACGGCGGCCACTCCGAGGAGCCGGTGACGCGCGACTACGAGGGCTGGGCGCCGCACGTCGTGCGGGGCGGGGCGCTGGTCTTCCACGACGTCTATCCCGACCCCGCCGACGGTGGGCAGGCGCCTTACCGGGTCTACCTGCGCGCGCTGGAGTCGGGCGCGTTCGCCGAGGTGGCGGTGGAGGGGTCGCTGCGTGTGCTGGAGCGCGTGGCCCCCGGCATCGGATCTCGGCCGGGTGGCTGAGATGGAGTGAATTTCGGCCGGGTGGGTGGGTGGAGTGGATTTCGGCAGGGATGCTGAGTGGTGAGTTCGGCCGGGTGGCTGAGAGGGCGGCTCGGGTGTCTTCCGGTCGCGGCGGAGCGGCGGTCAGCCGTGCCGCCGGGCCCAGGCCCGGCGGGTGCCGGCCTGCCAGGTCAGGAAGTCGTCGTGGGTGTGCGGGTCGTGGCCGAGGGCGATGAGCGCCCCGTCCACCCATGAGGCGGCCTCGTCGGGCTCGGCTCCGGTCAGGACCGGCACGGCCCGCCGTACGTGGTCGGGCAGCGGGCTGGCCCAGAGCCCGGTGGCCGCGGCGAACGCGCACCCCTGGGCCAGGTGGGCGCGGAAGCCGTCGGCACCCGCGTGCTCGGCCAGCTGTTCCAGGTCTCCGGGGTCCACGCCGCCCACGCGCGTCGCGGCGAACCCGGCGCCGCTCCACAGGTCGGCCCGCCGCCCCGCCGGGTAGGCGGAGATCCGGGCGGCGACGTCGCCGGGCGAGGCGCAGTCGTGATACCAGAGCAGCCGGCCCAGCCCCTGGTCGAAGGTCCCGCGGAAGGCCCTCGTCGGCAGGTCGGGTATGGCCCGCTCGCCCACCATCCGGTCGGTGTGGTCGAGGCTGCGCTGGAACCCGTAACCGTCGACGGCCAGCCAGCGGAGCAGCGGATGGGACCGCTTCGCCCGCCGGACCGGCCGCAGGCGCAGCAGCGCGTAGCCGCGACCGGCGCCGAGGTGGGCGGCGTACTGATGGGACGCGGCGGGGCCGGCCAGCAGCTCGTGCAGGCGCCGGCCCCGGGTAAGGGTGAGCAGGTCGAGCGCGGTGCAGGCGGCGCCGGCGCCCTCGTAGGCGAAGGCCCGCTGCTTCGGCGGGAGCTCCTCGATCTTGCCGATCTCCTGCGAGACGACGGCGTTGAAACCGAACAGGTATGACTTCTCGGCGTCTTCGATGATCGTTCCCGCCGGTCCGTGTCTGAGGATGAACCTTCGCCGCCCCAGATCCGCCTCGTGCTCTTCGCGGGCCAGCAGCCTTCGCCAGCCGCGAGCCTGGCTCAGGGTCGGTTCGGTCGTGTCCTGGTGCAAGAACGCTGTTGTGCCCGTGTCGCCCACGCTTCCCCCGAAGACGCCTCGTACGGCCACACCCGAAGCTAGCCATCCCCTTCGGAGCACCGGAGGAGCCGCTCCGATTTTCCCGGCAAAGAACCCGCAAAACCCCTTGCGCGTGCGTACGGAGGGAGAGTGGGAGAGCCGTCAGGCGCGTGCCGGGGTGCAGCCGCAGAGATCGGGATCGGAGGGCGAGACGGACGGCGCGGCGAGCTCGCGGAACAGCGCGGAGCCGGCGGTCAGGCCGTGCAGCGCGTCGGCGGCCAGGATCACCGCGGCGGCCGTGTAGGCGGAGCGCTCGTGCGGGAAGTGCTTGCGGTTGGCGAACTGCCAGCCCGTCCAGTAGGAGCCGTCGTCGTGACGCAGGTGCTGCATGTCGGCGAAGAGGCGGGCCGCGCGCTCGCGGTCGCCCAGCGCGTCGAGCGCCAGCACCAGCTCGCACGTCTCCGCCCCGGTCACCCACGGCTGGTCGGAAACGCACCGGATGCCGAGCCCGGGCACGACGAACGTGGACCACTCGCGTTCCAGCAGCTCGAAGGCCTGGGCGCCGCGCACGGCGCCGCCGAGCACCGGGTAGTACCAGTCCATCGAGTAGCGGCTCTTGTCGGCGAACGCCTCGGGATGGGCCGACAGCACGTGCGCCAGCCGGTCGGCGGCCAGCTCCCAGTGCGGCTGCGGATCGCCCAGACGGTCGGCCAGCAGCACCCCGCAGCGCAGCCCCTGGTGGATCGAGGAGCACCCGGTGAGCAGCGCGTAGGTCGAGGCCCGGCCCTGCGCGTCGCGCTCCCAGACGATCTCGCCGCGCTCGGTCTGCAGTCCCACCACGTAGTCGAGCGCGGCCTTGACCATCGGCCAGCTCCGCTCGGTGAACGCCTGGTCGCCCGTGACCAGGTGGTGGTGCCAGAGGCCGGCCGCGATGTAGGCCGCGTGATTGGACTCGCCGCCCCGCTCCACGGCCACGCCGCCGACCAGTTTCATCGGCCACGAGCCGTCGTCGCGCTGGTGCTCGGCCAGGTAGTCGTAGCCCCGCCGGACGGGGGCGCGCAGCCCGGCGACGCTCATGGCCATCAGGCACTCGATGTGGTTCCACGCGTCGACGTGCCCTTCGGGCCACGGGATGCCACCGTCGTCCTGCTGGATCGCCGCGATGCTCAGCGCCGTCTGGACGATCTCGTCGCGACCGATCACGCCGCGGGCTTCCTGACGTACAGCACGACGCTCTTGCCGATGAGCGGGTTGAGCAGGGTCTCGGCGATCCGGGTCGCGGCCGGGCGCTTCATGATGTCCCAGACGAGCAGCTCGTGGTAGGCCTTGGCGAGCGGGTGGTCGTCGTTGTTGACGCCGACCGCGCACTTGATCCACCAGTAGGGCGCGTGCAGGCCGTGCGCGTGGTGGTGGGGGCCGATCTCGAACCCGGTGGCCTTCAGCTTCGCCGACAGCTCAGCCAAGGTGTAGATCCGGACATGTCCGCCGGGAGCCGTGTGATAGTCCTCGTCCAGCGCCCAGCAGATCCGCTCCGGCAGGAAGCTGGGCACGGTGATCGCGGCGGTGCCGCCGGGCTTGAGCACCCGGAAGATCTCCCGCATCGCGGTCATGTCGTCGGGGATGTGCTCCAGCACCTCGGCCGCGATCACCCGGTCGAAGCCGTCGTCCTCGAACGGCATGTCCAGCGCCGTGCCCTGGACGGTCTCGCCCGTCGCGCCGAGCGGCACCTCGCCCGCCTTGTCCATGGCCACGAACATGGCCGCCACGTCGTCCAGCTCCGACTTGTCCATGTCGAAGGCGACGACGTCGGCCCCGCGGCGCAGCACCTCGAAGGCGTGCCGGCCGCCGCCGCAGCCCAGGTCGAGCACGCGCACGCCGGGTCCGACGGGCAGCCGGGCGAAGTCCACGGTCAGCACTTGACAGGTCTCCTCGTTCTCATCGGGGCGGTGGGCTCACCGGGGGTGGTGGGCTCGTCGGGGTGACGCACTCATCGGGCAACCGGGCTCGTCGGGCAACCGGGCTCATCGGGGGTGGTGGGCTCACCGTGTACGGCGGGCCGCGATGGCCTCGTGGTACGCCTCGACGGTCTTCCTGGCGACGACGTGCCAGGTGTAGCGTTCCATGACCCGGTCGTATCCGGCCCGGCCCACCCGTTCGCGCTCCTCGCGCGAGTCGTGCAGCCGCCGCAGCACCGAGGCCAGCTCCTCGGCGTCGCCGGGGGCCACCTGGATCGCGGCGTCGCCGACCACCTCCGGCAGCGCACCCGTACGGCTCGCGACCAGGGGAGTGCCGCAGGCCATGTGCTCGACCGCCGGCAGCGAGAACCCCTCGTAGAGCGACGGCACGACCGAGACCTCCGAGGTGGCGATCAGCTCGCCCAGCTCGTCGTCGGAGATGCCGTGCACGAAGCGGACCCGGTCCTCCAGCGACAGCTCCTTGACCAGCTGCTCGGTGGGGCCGCCGGGAGTGGGCCGGCTGACCACGGTGAGGTTGACGTCGCGCTCGGTGGCCAGCTTGGCCACGGCCCGCAGCAGGGTGGCGACGCCTTTCATCGGCGAGTCGGCGCTGGCCACGGCGACGATCGAGCCCTTGCGCCGCGGCTTGTCGGGACGCGGGTGGAAGTAGCGGGTGTCGACGCCGAGCGGGATCAGCCGCATGCTGGCCTGCGGCACGTTGAAGTCGCGGTGGATGTCGGCCAGCGACGACTCGCTGACCGTCAGGATCGGGTTCAGCCGGGGCGCGACCTTGGCCTGCATCTTCACGAACCCGTACCACCGGCGCATGGTCAGCTTCTTGACCCCTTTGGCGGCCTCCAGCTCGATGCGGCGGTCGACGCTGATCGGGTGGTGGATGGTGCCGACCACGGGGAAGAGCTTCTGGATGCCGAGCAGGCCGTAGCCGAGGGTCTGGTTGTCCTGGACGACGTCGAAGTCGCCGACGCGCTTCTTCAGCTCGCGGTGGGCCCGCAGGGTGAACGTCAGCGGCTCGGGGAAGCCCGCGGTCCACATGGTGGCGACCTCGAGCCAGTCGATCCAGTCGCGGTACTCGCCGAGCTTCGGGGTCCTGAACGGGTCCTCGTCGCGGTAGAGGTCGAGGCTCGGCACCTTGTTGAGGATCACGCCCTCGTCGAGCTCGGGGTAGGGCTGGCCGGAGAACACCTCGACGTGGTGCCCGAGGGCGACCAGTTCGCGGCTCAGGTGGCGGAGATAGACGCCCTGCCCGCCGCAGGTGGGCTTGCTGCGGTAGGACAGCAGCGCGATCCGCAGCGCGTCGCTCACGGACACCCCTTTCTCCTTCGGTAGCACCCAGAGTCGGGCGTGTACCGTGAAAGATGACCTTAGTCCGAGAAGGCTACCATTCGGTAGGTCGGCTGGAATTGTTCCTAACCTGGCCCGCACACCGTGCTATCTGCGATGTTGGCACGACCGAGCGATGTTCGGTAGAACGTGTTCTAGGTTGACGAGGTGCTGTGACAAGCCGCTTAGCTGTACATTCCCGTCCAAATGGACGCGGTTAGTGATAAGGGGAGGACCCCGTTGGCCAGGCGCGCTCTGATCACCGGCATCACCGGCCAGGACGGTTCCTATCTGGCCGAGCATCTGCTCGGCCAGGGATACGAGGTCTGGGGGCTGGCACGGGGCCAGGCCAATCCGCGGGTGTCGGGCATGCGCAAGCTGCTGGCCGACGTGAAGGTGGTCCGGGGCGACCTGCTCGACCAGGGGTCGCTGATCTCGGCCGTGGAGCGGGCGCAGCCCGACGAGGTCTACAACCTCGGGGCGATCTCGTTCGTGCCGATGTCGTGGGAGCAGGCGGAGCTGACCGCCGAGGTCACCGGAATGGGCGTGTTGCGCATGCTGGAGGCCATCCGGGTGTGCTCGGGGGTGTCGCGAGGCGGCTCGCCTAACGGGCAGATCCGCTTTTATCAGGCTTCGTCCTCTGAGATGTTCGGCCAGGTCAGCGAGACGCCCCAGACCGAGAGCACCTCCTTTCACCCCCGCTCGCCCTACGGCGTGGCCAAGGCGTACGGCCACTTTCTCACCCAGAACTACCGCGAGTCGTACGGCATGTTCGCGGTCTCCGGGATCCTGTTCAACCATGAGTCGCCGCGGCGCGGCGCCGAGTTCGTCACCCGCAAGGTGTCGCTCGGCGTGGCCCGCATCAAGCTCGGTCTGGCCGGCGAGCTGCGCCTGGGCAACCTGGAGGCCCGGCGCGACTGGGGCTTCGCGGGCGACTACGTCCGGGCCATGCACCTCATGCTGCGGGCCGCGACCCCCGAGGACTACGTGATCGGCACCGGCCGGATGAAGTCGGTCCGCGAGCTGGTGGAGGCGGCCTTCACGGCCGCGGGCCTGGACTGGGAGAGGTACGTCGTCACCGACCAGGGCCTGCACCGGCCGGCCGAGGTCGACCTGCTCTGCGCCGACCCCAAGAAGGCCAGGGTGCAGCTGGGCTGGGAGCCCACGGTGCCGTTCGAGGAACTGGTCGCGATGATGGTCGAATCAGACCTCCGCCTCCTCACCGACGGCGGCGACCCCGGTGACGGTTCCTGGCCTTAGGTCTGTAGACCACCCTTCTTTACGGCACGGCCAAGGGCACGCCGGACACCGTACGGGGCTGAGGGCCTCCAGGGGGACGGCCGCTGACCCGCACGTGGCGGGCCGCCGCTACGGCGCCCGCGTCACCGGCTCCGTGGTGGTGCCGGTGGCCTGGCGGTAGGCGCCCGGGGTGAGGCCGAAGTGGCGGATGAACCAGCGGGTCAGGTGGCTCTGGTCGGCGAACCCGGTGCGCGCCGCGACCTCGCCGATCGGCAGGCCGCCCGCGATCAGGCGTTTGGCCGCGCGCAGCCTGAGCTGGCGCTGGTAGTCGCTGGGGGCCATGCCGTAGGCGGTGCGAAAGGCCCGGTAGATCGTGAAGCGGCTGCTGCCCGTGGCTTCGACCAGGTCGTCGATGGTCAGGTCCTCCAGGTGACGCTCGTGGAGGAGCTGCCGGGTCTGCCGGGCGACGCGGGCCGAGCCGGGAAGCCCGGTCCGCCGGGGAACCGGGGTCGCGGCCGCTCGCCGTACCATCGCCGAGACCGTGGCGGCGAGCAACTCGTCGCGGCGCAGCGCCGGGGCGCCGGCCGACAGGGCGGTGTGCAGGCCGCTGTGCAGACTGCTGTGCAGATCGTTGTGCAGATCGCTGTGCAGGGCGTGGTGCAGGGAGCGCAGTGAGGTCGCCAGCAGCGGGTCGTCGAGCACCGGGGCGGGGAAGAGCGGCAGGCCCGCGCGGCGGGCGGTGAGATCGGCGAGCAGGTCGGACACCAGGTCGGTGCGGATGTGGACCATGCGATAGGTGAAGCCCGTGTCCGTCGCGGCGTGGCCGTCGTGCGGGTCGTCGGGGTTGAAGGCCATCACCATGCCGGCCGCGCTGGTGTGGGCCGATCCGCGGCAGGTGAACGCCTGAGCCCCCTCCTCCGTCACGCCGAAGGAGTAGGTCTCGTGGCTGTGGCGATGGTAGACGTGCCGTTCGAAGTGCGCGTGCATGGCCTCGACCCGCTGATCGGGGGAGCGCCAGTAGCGGGACCAGTCATCCGTCACCCTGTCATTGTGCCGCCCCCATTGACAAAGACTTGTTTTACGTAAAGGATTGATTTTGCGATGAGAGATGTCCTGTATCTGGAAGAGATCGAGCAGGCTGAGGCACTGCTCAAGCCGCAGCGCGTGGAGGTGCTGCGGCAGCTGGCCGAGCCGCGCACCTGCACCGAGGTGGCGCAGCAGCTCGGGCAGACGCCGCAGCGCGTCTACTACCACGTCAAGCGGCTGGTCGACGCGGGACTGGTCGACCTGGTGTCCGAGCGCAAGGTGCGCGGCATCCTCGAAGGCATTTACCAGGCCGCCGCCCGCTCCTACTGGCTGTCGCCGCGCCTGGTGGGCCGGATCGGGCTGCGCAAGGCGCAGGACGAGCTGAGCCTGGGCTACCTGCTGGACCTGATGGAAGAGGTCCAGGCCGACATCGCCGCGCTCGACCGCACGGCCCCGGAGCTGCCCTCGATCGGGCTGTCCGGGGAGATCCGCGTCCTGCCGGAGAACCGCCAGGAGTTCCTCAACGACCTGCACACCCTGATGCGCGACCTGTTCACGAGGTACGGCGGAGCCGAGGGAGACGCCTTCAAGCTCGCCGTCGCCTGCTACCCCAAAGGAGAAGCACATGACTGAGCCGATGATCGTACGCGCCCGCGTCCACGCGCCGCTCAAGGAGGTGCGCCACGCGCTGACCGACCCCGAGGCCATGCGCGTCTGGCTGGCCGAGAAGGCCGAGGTCGACCTGCCCGGCCGCTACGAGTTCTGGGGCCGGCACACGCCCGAGGGCGACGAGCCGCGCCAGCGGCTGCTCCACGCCGACGACCGTACGGTGCGCTTCGCCTGGACGCTCGGCGGGGTGGAGACCACCACCGAGTTCTCCGTGGAGGAGGACGGGCCGTCGGCGACGATCGTCTCGGTGTCGCAGAGCCACTACGACCACCAGGAGGCCCTGGAGGGTAAGAACATCCGCGGCGTGCTGCAGACCTTCTGGTATCTGGCGCTGGCCAACCTGGCCGAGCACTTCGACGGCCGTGAGCTCACCCCGAAGGTTGACTTCACCGGAACGTCCGAGTTGTTGGCACAGGTGCTGATCGACGCGACGCCGGACAAGGTGTTCGAGTCGCTGACCGACTCGGAGTCGGCCACCCGCTGGTTCGGCTACCCCATCGCGATCGAGCCGCACGTCGGAGGGCGCTACGCCATGGGCGGGTTCGACAACCCCGACCCGGCGCGGATCCTGGAGCTGGAGCCCGGGCGCAAGCTCTCGGTCGACTGGGGCGGCACCGGCGTGGGCACCTGGGAGCTGGAGGGCTCCGGCGGCAAGACCCGGCTCACGCTGATGCAGAGCGGCTTCGACGGAGCGCAGCCTCCGTTCGCGGCCTGGGGCGGCATCCTGTCCGGGCTGGCCGAGCTGCGCCGCTTCCACGAGGTGCCCGACTGGGAGCCCATCTGGGTGCAGTAGGCGCACCAGCGTTCAAGACCCGGCGGAGGCGGGGACGGGAGACTGGCCGCATGCGTTTCGACACGAAGATCGGCATTGTGGTCCGCGACGACCTGGCCGTCTGGCAGCGGCTCAACGTCACCGCCTTCCTGGCCAGCGCCGTGGCCGGCGGGGTGCCCGAGACCGTCGGCGAGCCCTACGCCGACGGCTCGGGCAACGGCTATCTGCCGATGTTCCGCCAGCCCGTGCTCGTCTACGCGGCCGACGCCGAGGCGCTCGGCCGCGTCCGCGAGAAGGCGATGGCCAGGGGGTTCGACGTCGCGGTCTACATCGACGAGATGTTCAAGACGGGCCACGACGATGACAACCGGGCCGCGGTGCGCGCGGTGGAGGCGGCGGAGCTGCAGCTCGCCGGCCTGGCCGTCCACGGGCCGCGCAACCCCGTCGACAAGGTGCTCAAGGGGCTAGCGCTGCATCCCTGACGCCTCTGGGGAGCCGTCGGGCGCGAGGTGGGCCAGCACGGTCTCCGCGACGGTGCCCAGCACCTCCAGCTGCTCGGGGGAGAGCAGGTCGATGAAGTGGCGGCGGACCGACTCGACGTGCTCGGGAGCCGCCTCCTCGATCGCGCGCAGCCCCCCTTCGGTGAGCACGACCACGGCTCCGCGCGCGTCCGTCTCGCACTCCTCGCGGGTGACGAGCCCGCGTTGCTCCATCCGGGAGATGTGGCGCGAGAGCCGGCTCTTGGACCAGAGCATCCGGTCGGCCAGCTCGGTGAGCCGCCGCCGGTGCCCCTCGGACGAGGTCAGCGCCGACAGCACGTCGTAGTCGGGCGCCGACAGCCCCGAATCCCGCATGAGGTCACGGCTGACCTGGGCGTCGAGGAGCAGTCGCATCCTCCGATAGCCGATCCAGGCCCGGAACTCGGCGTCGTCCAGCCAGCGTGGCTCGGCCATGCGCATGCTCCTTTGTTGACGTGTAACCAATTCTAGCTTAGGTTTACATGTAAACCTTGAGGAGGCATGGTGAGCGCAAGACTTTTCGGGCTGGGCATCTCGACCTCGGCGGCGGCCGGAGCGGATCCGGTGGGCGACGCCAGACGGGCCGAGTCGCTGGGATTCGACTTCGTGTCGGCCTCGGACCACCCCTGTGGGAGCGAGCCGACATACGAGGTGTGGACCCTGCTGACCTGGGTGGCGGCGGCCACCACGCGGATCCGGCTCGCGACCCGGGTGCTGGGCGTGCCCTACCGCTCGCCCGCGATGGTGGCGAAGATGGCCGAGAGCCTGCACCGGCTGTCCGGCGGGCGGCTGATCCTGGGGCTCGGCGGCGGCTACTCCGACGAGGAGTTCCGGGCCTTCGGGCTCGGGGTGCCGTCACCCCGGGAGAAGGTGGACGGGATGGTGGAGGCCGTCCAGATCATCCGAGGTCTGTGGTCGGAGCCCGGTTTCAGCTTCGAGGGCAGCCGCTACCAGGTGGTGGACGCCGACCTGGAGCCCAAGCCCGAGCGGCCGATCCCCATCTGGCTCGGCACCTACGGCAGGCGGGCGCTGGAGGCCACCGGCCGCCTCGCGGACGGCTGGATCCCCTCGTACGGCTTCGCGCCGCCGGAGCAGGCGGCGGCCATGCGCGACCAGGTCCTAGCCGCCGCCTCAGCCTCAGACTCGGCGGGCGGGCGTGAGGTGGCCTGCGTCTACAACGTCCCGGTGCACGTGGGCTCCCCGACCGGCGACGCCGGGGTGGTGTCGGGCAGCGCCGCCGAGGTGACGGAACGGCTGCTCGGGTTCGCCCGGTCGGGGTTCACCTCGATGAACCTCATGCCCGTGGGCGACTTCCGCGAGCAGGCCGAGCGCCTGGCCGTCGAAGTGCTGCCCGAACTGCGCGCCTAGCTCAGGCACGGAGAGAGGGCTGCTGTTGGGCCCCCAACTCGCCCTGCTACGACCCGATCGCCAACGGATCGACGCGTACTTCCTTGCGGGCTTTCGCAGAGCCTTGTCCGCAACGCCAGGCATCGGCAGCCACTCAGGTGCGAGCCGGTTCGATCTGCCGTAGATTCCAGCAGGTGCCTCCGGGCCGATGCCAGCGTCAAGGACCCGGATCGTTCCCGGTCGTCGATAGGAAGCCGCTTTACTGGGTCTCGGGGTAGTAGGGCATGGCGCAAGCCGGCAAGGGTCGTCGGCGAGGAGCGAATGGTGACGAGTGCGACCTCTGAGAGGCCGGCCATCGGAGAGCTGGGTTCGGTCCGCGGGCAGCGCTGGGTGGTGGGCGAGGTCGAGCCCGGCGAGAGCAGCGCTCTGGTGACTCTGCAGAGCGTCGAGGACGGCCGGTACGGCGACACACTCGCCTCCTGTGTCGCAACTCAAGCCCGGGGCCTGTTGATTCTCCTCCGGAGCCCGATGATTTCGGCGGTAGGTCATCGTATGAGAACAGGCGCGTAGTCGATCACTGCCTGACTGCCGCTCTCAAGGCATCGTGAACGCGTTGCCCGCTCTGCGGACGGATGGTTTGCAGCGAACCGACTCGGAGTCCCCTGCGCGAGAACGGTGACCGCGTCGAGCTGAGCTCGTACGACGGGCAGGAGTGGACCACTTCCCATGGTGTCCTCGACGCGGCGATGCTCGTCCAGGCAGCGTTCGAGCCACTCGATCGTGGCGGTGTCCACACGCGTCGGTTAGCGTCCACGACAGTGGTGTACGGGTTTGAACCCGTTCGCCAGCTTGGGGCCTATAGACGAGCTTGCCTTCGGCCAGCGTCCGCACCCGTACGGGAAGCTGCGCTTTGTCTCTGAGTGCAACTCCTCATTGAGCGCGGTCTATCACTTCCCGCACCTGCGGTACGTCCCGGTACGGCGCAAGCCGGTCGATGACGACACGATGACGACGCGCTGTTCTGTCGCTGGCCACGTCCTTCGAAAGGTCGAACATTCGCCAGGCGGCACGAGCCGCTTCCTCTGGCTCGTTGGCGTCCGCGAGCGCGACGACGAGCCAAGACAGGTACAGGGCGAGCTCGCGAGCGTGGGTAGCGTCGTAACGACCCAATACGTCGGTGAGTAGCGGCACTGCCCGAAGCGGCCGGCGCAGTTCGGTATAGGCACGTGCTTCCATGATCTGCAGCTCGCTCGCGTCCACCCAGTACAAGTACGCGGGCTCGTCCTCGCCGCCGTGCTGTTCAAGGGAGGTCCTGGCCTCACCCAACGCTCGCATGGCAGGCTCAGCTTCCTCGACTTGAACATATGCCCAGGCGATGCGATCCCAGGCAAGAGCACGCGCCCGCGCTGGCGCGTGCGGCCCGGCCGCGTCAAGTGCCGCGCGGGCAAGCATCACCCCTTCCTGAGGGTTGCCGAGATTGGCCGTCTGGTAGGCCAGGGAGCCGAGGAGGTTTGATTCCAGGGTGCCGTCCCCGGCCTCCTGAGCGGCGCGGATGCCGAGTCGATAGATGTTGGCTGCTTGTTCGGGTCGTCCGGCGTCACTGGCGATCCATCCAGTGATCTGCGCGAGTTCCCCGATCACGCCGAGCAGCGCGCGGCTTGTGTGCTCGGCGTAGGTGGCCTCGCGGTAGAGCCGTGTGGCGGCGTCGAGTTCGCGGAACGCGGGCTGCAGGAGGTCGCCGCCGGCCAGCACGTCGTCAGCCAGGCGCAAACGATGGACTCTCGCGGACAGAACGGCGATGGTGCTCATTCCGATCCGCCGCCCGGTCCGGGTGGGGAGCGGGGTGAGGGCATCGCTGTCAGGCAGCTTGGCGAGGACATCGTCAAGGGTCGGGCGCCACGGAGCCTGCGGCATGTCGAACAATTCGGCTTCGCTGATCCCGAATGCCCGGGTGTATAGCAGTCGGTACGGATCACGCGGCTGGTTGTGTCCGGCTTCGTACACCTTGATTCGGCGAACGATCGTCTCCCGAGCGGGAAGGCACTTGCGCGTCTCATCATCAGCGGCCTCAACGAGACGACGGGCCATCTCTTTCTGACTCCACAGCCGGTTGCGGCGCTCGGCGCGCAGCCGTACGGCCCATGCGGGAAGTTCAGTCACCATCGTGAGCACCTCGCTGTCAGACCTGGGGGACGTTCTGACCAACCCTTAGTGTCCCCAGATCGCACCTGTGATCAAAGGATTACGCGCTGTTGTAATCGGAGGTGACGCGATCGAAGCCGGGGTCCGCAGGCGCTGGAACCGCCGTGCGGACCCCTAGATCAGGATGGTGGTCCTGACCCATGACACACGATAGGGCTGTAGCCGCCGCTCGTCCGGTGTTCGCCGGGTGGCGGATCATGCGCAGCGACGCCGGACGGTGGTGGGCGACGCGCGAGCGGCCGTTTCCTCGGGCCGTTGAGGACGCGGGCGCGCACCGTACGGTCGACGCCGACGACCTGGTGGGGTTGTGCCAGGCCATCGCGGCGCAGGAGGGCATCGCCGAGCAGAAGCGCCGGATCGTACGGGCGACGCGGTGACCGCGTCCGCCGTCGTTCTCGCCCCGCTCGCTGTCGCCGCAGAGGACGATGACTGCCTGGGCATTTCGCCGCATCCGGCCGTGCCCCGCCCCGGGGGCACGGCGCTGTGGTGGATCGAGCAGAGCCTTGGGCCCGGCCGGGTCGTCGCGTACACCTGCTCCTGCCGGATGACCGCCTACGAGCTGGTCGCCTGCGGCGGCGTCTACCAGATCCGCCGCCGGACCCTTGCCCGCCCCGGCGTGCCGCCCGTGTCCTGGACGGCCGAGCGATGGCGCCGCGCGGAGGCGCTCGAATGGTGGCGCCGCCTGCTCGCCGGCCAGGCCCGATGAGCCGCCCCGCCGACCGGGGCCGACCTCGGCCGGCGGGGCCGCGGGCGGCCTGACGTACACCCAGGGTTCAGGCCGCCCGCCCGTAAGACCCGCCCGCACACCCCGCGCGGGCGGGAGGACTTGGAGAAATGAGGCCGAGATGAACGATCTGTACGAGCGGGACCTCACGGGAGCGCGCTACCGCCGGTTGTGCGGCGGCAACCAGCAGGAGGAGGAGCAGGAGAGCTGCGTCGAGATCGCCGCGATCCCCGGCGCGGCCGACGCCTTCGCCGTGCGCGACAGCAAGAACCCGAACGCCGGGACGCTCCGGTTCACCGGAGACGAGCTAAGTGCCCTGCCCACCCCGGCTCACCAGCAGGCGATCACATCGTCGGATTGTCGGTGGCGAAGGATACGGTTAATCAGTGGAACTCTCCCCCCAACAGGTGCTCGGCCTGCGGATGTCCAGCCTGCTGCTACGAGCGTCGCCCAGCGGCGTCGGCCGGGCGACGGGCGTGGCCGAGGTGGTGACCTGGCTCGGGGCGATGCAGGCGCAAGACCTGGCCAGCGGTCTGTGGTCGTTCGGCGCGCGACTGCCCGGATACACCGCCGCCGACGTCACCGCCGCGCTGGAGCGGCGTGAGGCGCTGCGCACGTGGCCGATGCGTGGCACCATCCATTTCGTCCCGTCCCGCGACGCCCGCTGGATGGTCGAATTGATGGGCGTCCGGGTGCTGAACGGCGCGGCGAGGCGGCGCGAACAACTCGGCCTCTCGGAGGAGACCGCCGTTCAGGCCATGGAGGTGCTGGGCGCGGCCCTGACCGGCGGCGGGCGGCTGAGCCGGTCGGAGTGCCTGGCCGTGCTGGCCGACAAGGGCATCGACACCAGTGGCCAGCGCGGCTACCACCTGCTGTGGTACGCCAGCCAGCGGGGCCTGCTGTGCATCGCCCCCAACATCGGCAACGAGCAGAGCTTCGTGCTGCTCGACGAGTGGGTTCCCGACCCGCACCGGCCAGAGCGCGACGAGGCGCTGGGCACCATCGCCCTGCGTTACTTCCGCGGCCGCGGGCCGACCACCCGGCACGACTTCGCAGGCTGGACCGGCCTGACCGCGGCCGACGCCAAACGCGGCATCGCCGTGGCCGGCGACGCGCTGGCCCGGGTGACCGTCCAAGGGGTGGAGACGTACCTCGACGCCGCGCTCCTCGACACCGCCCCTCCTCCGGCCGGCGACGACGAGGTGCTCGTGCTGCCGGGGTTCGACGAATACCTGCTGGGCTACAAGGACCGCTCGCTCATGGTCGCCGACGAGCACAAGGCGGCCATCATCCCCGGTAACAACGGGGTCTTCCAGTCCACCGTGGTACGCGCCGGCCGGGTCGTGGCCACCTGGAAACGCACCCTCGCGAAGAGCCGCGTACGGATCGCCGTTCAGCCGCTCTTACCACTCCACAGAAGCGACCGGGCGGAGGTTGAGCGGGCGTTCGAGCAGTACGCGCAGTTCGTGGAACGCACCCCGGAGGTGCGCTGGCCGTGATCCGTCGCGTGTTCAGGCAGTGCTGACCCTGCGGCCACCGCATGATTCCGATCGCCTGTCTCGGCCCTCGCGATGATGCCCGCGACCACGCTCTCGTGAAAAAGGTTCAGGCGCTTACGATCTGGTCACTCCTCGTTCAGAAGTCTCCCCAGAAAGCGCTGCACCGCCTGCAACCTGCTGGCCCGCGTCGACTCCAGGGCGTTCGAGTTCGAGAACGACAAGCCGAACAAGCCGCACGAGGCGCGGTTCTTCCACCAGTGCGGCAAGGGAAACCGGAAACGCCTCGTGGTCGGTATGGTGCGGCTGACCCGCCGCGCGCTCGCCGAGGCCAGGAGTTGCTCCTCCGATCCACTTTGTGCCGAGCGGCTGCCCCGCAAGCCGGAGGACTTCCTGCACGGCGCGGCATGCCACGTGTGCCTGTTCGTCTCGGAGACCACCTGCGAGCGCGGCAACCGGTTTCTCGACCGCAGGTTCGTCGTGCCGATTGACGATCCGGCCCTGGCCCTCTATCGCGACCTGCCGTGAGCGGCGTCCAATTCCGTTTCGAGAAGATCGCGGCGGACGCAGTGGAGCGCCTCGGCCCGGTGCATCTACGGACCCTGGCCGACCGGATCGCCGAAGGCGGCCCGGCGTCCGGGATCACGAACGCGGTGCCGCTGCCGGACTTCCCCGATGTCGCGCAACGCATCCTGTCCGCGCAGCTGGTCCTGGGCATGCCGAACGAAGAGACGGCGATCTACCTGCACGGGGTGGCTTCCGGCTACGAGCGGCATCGGGCCACCTCCACGGTCGAGTCAGTGTGGACCGGGCCGGCCACGCATGCCGTGCCCGTCCGATCCACCGCGCAGGTGCTCATCGACGTGGCGGGCGAGGCGTCGCACGAGCTGGTCCTCATGACCTACTCGGCCACGCCGTACCAGCCGCTGCTCGACGCGCTGGCCCGGGCGCTCGAACGTGGGGTGTCGGTGATGGTGGTCGTCGAGACCCTGCAGGGCGCGGGGTCGGCACTCAGCGGTGCCGAGCCCGCGCACGCGTTCACCGGATTGCCGGGTGTCGAGTTATGGCACTGGCCGGTAGGCGAGCGCGCGGAGCAGGGCGCCAAGATGCACGCGAAGCTCGCAGTCGCCGACCAGCGCGTACTGCTGGTGTCCAGCGCCAACCTGACCCAGTCGGGTGTCTCCAAGAACATCGAGGCCGGGCTGCTGGTCCGGGGCGGCCCAGCACCGCGGCGGGCGGCTGAGCATGTCGCCCGCGCGCCCGCGGCGTACTGCGACGCCTGAGTTGAGCAAGCTCCAATCCGGACGATGAAACTAGCTCATGACGACGGGCAGCTCCTTGATGCCGTTGATGAAGTTGGAGCGCAGGCGCCGGGCCTCGCCGGTCCGGCGCAGCCGGGGGTGGCGGCGGGCCAGTTGCTCGAACAGGATCCGAAGCTCCAGCTTGGCCAGGTGGTTGCCGAGGCAGAAGTGGGCGCCGCCGCCACCGAAGCCGATGTGCGGGTTGGGGCTGCGGCCGATGTCGAAGACCTCGGGGTCGGGGAAGGCGGAGGCGTCCCGGTTGGCCGAGGAGTAGAAGACGACCACCTTGTCGTTCTCGCGGATCCGCTTGCCGCCGAGGTCCAGGTCCTGGGTGGCCGTGCGGCGGAACAGGTTGACGGGGGAGACCCAGCGGACGATCTCGTCGGCGGCTGTGGCGGCCAGCGCCGGATCCGCGACCAGGCGGTCCCACTGATCCGGGTGGTCGAAGAGGGCGAGCATGCCGCCCGACGCCGCGTTGCGGGTGGTCTCGTTGCCGGCGACGACCAGGAGGAGGACGAAGAGGTCGAACTCGTTCTCGTCGAGCGTCTCGCCCTTCTCGTCGGGCTGGATGAGCTTGGTGACGATGTCGTTCCGGGGATTGCTCCTGCGCTGGGCCGCCAGCTGGTTGGCGTAGGCGTAGACCTCCATGGCCGCCGCGCTGCCGTCCTCGGGGGAGTCGGCGTAGTCGGGGTCCTCGGCGCCGATCATGCGGTTGGACCAGCCGAAGATCTTGTCCCGGTCGGTGACCGGGGCGCCGAGCAGCTCGCAGATCACGTACAGCGGCAGCGGGGCCGCGACCTCGGTGACGAAGTCGATCTCGCCCGAGCACTTGTCGAGCAGGTCGTCGCAGATGTCGCGGATGTGCTGTTCGAGGGCGCCGATCGTGCGGGGCGTGAACCCTCGGTTGACCAGCGAGCGCCGCCGCGTGTGCTCCGGCGGGTCCTGGTTGAGCATCATCAGCCGTTGCAGCGCCCGTTGCTCCTCGGGCATCTCGTTGAACAGCGCCAGCCGCCGGTAGGAGGAGAAGAGCTCGGAGTGGCGTGACACGTGGACGACATCGTCGAAGCGGGTGACGGCCCAGAACGGAGGCTCGCCGTCGTGCCGGTGGACGGGGTCGTTCTCGCGTAGCCAGCGCAGCTGCTCGTGTGGTGGTCCGGAATCCGCGTAGAGGTCTTGGTCGACGAGGTCGATCCGCACAGAAGTTCACCTCGGGCAATTTGATCAAGCGCTTGGTCGAGAACCATACTGAAACGTGTTCTATTACGCTACACCGTCGTCGTCAACCGCCCTATCCCTTGGCCGGCCAGGTTCCCGGACGGACGGCCGAGTCATCGGGTCTCTTTCGACCACAGCTGGCGAGTCGTGAGACACCGTGACTCGCGAGCGAACGGGAGGAGCGTCATCGTCGCAGGTGGCGGCACACTCGCCGGAGTTCGGGGGAGCGGTTGGCGAAAGGGGCTCACCGATCCGATGTTTCCGGAGTTGAGGTCTTGACATACGCTACGGCCGAGCAGCAGCATCGGGCCCAGAGACATCCGATGTATGACTGTGGGGATGCGGTGTGAGCGGCGGCAGGTACGTCACTCCCGACGCGCCGGGCTTCGGCGCGGAACTGCACCCCGAATCGATCGCCGCCCACAGTTACCCGGGCGGCGAGGTCTGGAAGGACGCATGAGTCTCAGAGCGATCGTCACCGGCGGCGGTTCGGGCATCGGCCTGGCCACCGCGAAACTGCTGGCCGAGCGGGGCATGCGGGTGGCCTGCCTCGACCTCGACCCGCCCGGCGAGCCGTTCGTCGGGATCCGGGCCGACGTCACCGACGACGCCGCCGTGCGGGCGGCGGTGGCCGAGGCGGCCGAGCGGCTGGGCGGCATCGACGTGGTCGTGAACAACGCGGGCATCGGCGCTCAGGGCACGGTCGAGGACAACCCCGACAGCGAGTGGCAGCGGGTGTTCGACGTCAACGTGCTCGGCATGGTCCGGGTGAGCCGGGCGGCCCTGCCGTACCTCCGCAGGTCGGAGCATGCCTCGATCGTCAACACCTGCTCGATCGCGGCGACCGCCGGCCTGCCCCTGCGGGCGCTCTACAGCGCGACCAAGGGGGCCGTGCTGTCACTCACCCTCGCGATGGCGGCCGACCACGTGCGCGAGGGAATCCGGGTCAACTGCGTCAATCCCGGCACGGCCGACACCCCGTGGATCGGCCGGCTGCTCGACGCGGCCGACGACCCGGAGGCCGAACGTCAGGCGCTGAACGCCCGGCAGCCGATGGGACGCCTGGTCAGCGCGGAGGAGGTCGCCGCGGCGATCGCCTACCTGGCCGGTCCGGAGGCCGGCGCGACCACCGGCACCGCCCTCGCGGTCGACGGCGGCATGCAGGGGCTCAGGCTCCGGCCGACCAGCTGAAGGCATCAATCCAGGGTCGCCCCCGCGCGGGGTGCCGGCCCGACGAGGAAGATCGGCCCTGTGGTCCGGCGCTGGAGGCTCAGCCGGGACAGACGTAGTCGACGACCCACAAACCGGGGATGACCTCGGTCTCACCCCTCAGCGCGAATCCGAGCCGTTCGTAGAGTGCCCGTGCGGGGTGGTTGGCGCGGCCCGTGGACACCGTGATCGTGCGGTCTCCCGCCCTGGTCATGACCTCCTGGACCAGGGACCGCCCGACGCCGCGCCGGTGTGCCCCGGGATGCACGACCAGCCGGTCGACGTCCACCTCGGTCGCGGTCTCCGCCCAGGCGACGGCGCCCACGAGCCGGTCGTCGTCCACGGCCCCCAGCCAGCGCAGCGGCTTCGACCGCAGCTCGGGCAGGCTCTCGTGCAGCGGGGGGATCCGGTCGTCGCCGATGAGCTCCGCCTCCACGGCGTACGCGGCCCGCTGCAGCGTCAGCAACTCCGCGCCGATGCCGCTCTCAGGGGATATCTCGCCGATCCGCATCCGACGAGTATCGCCTATCCGGCCTCCCACAGCGCACTCACCGGCATCGCGCGCCCGCGATCACCGAAGGAGTAGGTCTGGTCGCCCGTGCGGAGCACCACCTGGCACATGAGCCGGACATGTGCTGGCGGTTCAGTCGCAAGGTGCCGGCGCGTTGGACGGCCTATCGATGGGGCATCGGTCGCGGGTCTGGTGGTGGTCTGGACGCCAGTCGGACGGTGGGCCGATCGCGATGATCGTGGCTTGGTCGCTAGCCGGGTGGTGGATTCGTCGGGCGATTCGGCACGAAGATCCACGACGTGGACGGGCCCGGCTCGTAGGGGGAGTCGAGGCGTTTGGCGAGGACGCCCGGAAGGCCCTGGTCACGGGCGGCCTGGCGCACCGGCCCGGCCTGGCCGGGCCAGGAGGGGGCGGTCTGCCAGCGGGCCGCCGACAAGCCGAGGGCCTCCAGGGCGGCGCGGCGGGCCGTGTAGGGCTCGGCGATCAGGGAGTGGCCGTCGTCGTAGAGCAGGTCGTAGCAGACCAGCACCTCGGCGCCGCCCAGCGTGACCACCTCGCCGTCGAGGACCGCGGTGCGGCTGCCGAACGACGCCGCCAGCGGCCGCAGCCAGGGATGCCTCCGCGCCGCGTCCGTCCGGCCGCCCTCGATCGGCACCAGGACGCGGTCGCCGCCCCAGGCGAACTCGAACGCGTACTTCTCGGCGTCGCGCGGCGGGCGTGAGCGCTCGGCCGGAAGCATGGGGTCGAGCGGTGGGAAGGGGGCGCGGACCGGGGGATCCATCCGATGGATCATCCAGTTCTTGCCGTTCGTCTGGAACAACACGAAACGGCCCGAGGCGCGGGCGCCGTGCAGCACCACCTTGACCTCGCAGTCGGACCACTTCTCCGTCTCGTAGGTGCCCTGGTCCCAGACCGTCATCGTGCCGCCGCCGTACTCGCCCTGCGGGATCTCCCCGCGGAACGTGAGGTACTCCATCGGGTGGTCCTCGGTGTGGACGGCCAGGTGGTTGGTGCCGGGGTCGCCGGGCAGGCCCTTGGGCACGGCCCACGAGACGAGCACGCCGTCGCGCTCCAGCCGCAGGTCCCAGTGCAGCGACCGCGCGTGGTGCTCCTGGATCACGAACGCGTTGCCTTCGCCCGGCTCGGGGGTCTCGGTGGGGACGGGTTCGGGGGTACGGCCGGCGTCGCGCTTGCTTCGATACCGGTCGAGTTTGTCAGCCACACAGGTGTGATACCCGTGCGCGATCCGGTCAGGCGAGGGCCTGGCGAAGCAAGGACTCCACACCCGCCACGTGCACGGTGGCCCACGAGCGGGCCACGTCGGCCTGACGGGCGGCGATGGCCTCGTAGATCGCGGTGTGCTGCTCGCGCGTCTTGTCCAGCGCGCCCTCCTGGGTGAGGCCGCGCCAGACCCGGGCCCTGGTCGTCGGCCCCGAGAGGCTCTCGATGAACGAGCAGAGGACGCTGTTGCCCGACCCAAGCGCGATCCGCCGGTGGAACCGCAGGTCGTTGGCGACCAGCTCCTCGATCGTGGGAGAGGCGGGCAGCGACTCGAGGATCACGCGGAGCTCGTCGATCTCCTCGTCGGTCATCAGCTTGGCGGCCATCGCCGTGGCGGCCGGCTCCAGGATGCGGCGCACCTCGAAGAACTGCAGCACGGTGTCGTCGCGGTGCAGGTCGAGGACGAACGACATGGTGTCGAGCAGCAGCCGCGGCTCCAGGCTGGTGACGTAGGTGCCGTCGCCCTGCCGCACGTCGAGGACGTTGATCAGGGCCAGTGCGCGCACGGCCTCGCGCAGCGAGTTGCGGGACAGGCCGAGGCGCTCGGCCAGGTCGGCCTCCTTCGGCAGCCGGTCGCCGGGAGCCAGCTCGCCGGAGAGGATCATCTGCTTGATCTTGTCGATGGCCGCGTCGGTGACCGCCACGCTTTTCTCCCTAGACATCGGATGTCTAGGAGTCTAGGGCCTGAAACCGTACGGGCTCGACTCCGGTGACCCTCGTGATCGCGCCGCGCGCCTCCAGGGCGCGCAGGTGGGCCGCGGCCTCGCCGGCCGCCATGCCCCGCAGCATGGGAGACAGGTCGTCCCAGGATCTGTTCCAGGTCATCATGGCGGCGACCTCCCAGATGGTCTGCGGCTCCGCCCGCTCGGCCAGCAGCGCGCGAAGCTCGGTGAGCTTCTCCTCGTGATGCTGGCGGATCTCGCCGGCTCGCGCTGCCGCATCAGGAAATATCCACTCGTGGGCGGGAAGGGCGTCCAGCGGACCCAGCTCGACGATCCGCTCCAGTGACTCCAGGAACTCTCCCAGCGGATCGACATCATGGCGATCGTACGGATAGATGCCGACGTGAGGAGTGATGTCGGGCAGGACGTGATCGCCGGTGAACAGCCGGTCGGCGTCCTCCAGGTGCAGGCAGATGTGACCGGGAGTGTGGCCGGGCGTGTGCACGGCCCGCAGCTTGCGGCCGGGCAGGTCGACCAGGTCGCCGTCGCGCAGCTCGCGATCGGGCGGCGCCGGCGGGCTCGGGCGCTGGGCCGTGGCGATGTCCACCTCCGCCGGGTCGGCGCCGGCCCTGCGGAGCATGTCGGCCTGGAAGCTGCGGTGCTCGCCGTCGGCCAGGCCGTGCATGAGCCGGACCAGCGCGGCGTCGGCCTCGTGCATCGCGATCCAGGCGCCCGAGGTCTCCTTGACCTGCCCGGCCAGCCCGGCGTGGTCGGGATGGAAGTGGGTGACGACCACGCCTCTGACCGTGGCGACGTCGATGCCCAGGGAGGCGAGCCCGCCGTGGAGCGCCTCCCAGGCGTCGGGATGGTTCCATCCGGCGTCGACCAGCACCGGGCCCTTTGGCGACTCGACGGCGTAGACGAGGGTGTAGCCGAGCGGGTTGCCGGGGATCGGCACCGGCACGCTCCACACCCCGCCGCCCAGGTCCTGCGGGCTCTGCTCCAGGTATGGCCGGCGTCGGGTCTTTCTCATCGATGATCCCCCCGTAGAGCGTGTGGTTCGAGTGTGAAGGAGCGGGCCGGGGGATGGATACGGAATATCCGGCGTGTCACGCGATGCGCTCGAGGATCGTGGCCGTGGCCAGCGCGCCGCCCGCGCACATCGTGACCAGAGCGGTCGACGAGTCCGAGCGCTCCAGCTCGTGCAGCGCCGTCGTGAGCAGCCGGGCGCCGGTCGCGCCCACCGGATGGCCGAGCGCGATGGCGCCGCCGTTGACGTTGACGCGGTCGAGGTCGGGCTGGTGCACGCTCGCCCAGGACAGCACGACCGACGCGAACGCCTCGTTCACCTCGAACCTGTCGATGTCGCTCATCGTCATCCCGGCCGAGCCGAGCACCTTGGCCGTCGCGTCGACCGGGCCGTCGAGGTGGTAGTAGGGCTCCGAGCCCACCAGGGCCTGGGCCAGGATCCGGGCGCGGGGCCGCAGGCCGTGGCGCAGCGCCGACTCCTCGCTCATCACCAGCACGGCGGCGGCTCCGTCGGAGATCTGCGACGACGTGCCCGCGGTGTGCAGGGAATCCTCGGACGGCACCGGCCTGAGCTTGGCCAGCCCTTCGGCCGTGGTCTCACGCAGGCCCTGGTCTCGGGTGACGGACCCGACCGGCACGATCTCCCGCTCGAACCGCCCGTCGGCCCACGCCTTGGCCGCCAGCCGCTGGGACCGCGCGCCGAACCAGTCGAGCCGCTCCCTGGTCAGCCCGCGCCGCCGCGCGATGCGGTCGGCGGCGGTGAACTGGTCGGGCAGGTCGATGCTCCAGTCGTCGGGCCGGGGATTGGCGGGCAGCACATTGCTGCCCAGCGGCGCCCGGCTCATCACCTCGACCCCGCAGCCGATGCCCACCTCGATCACCCCGGCGCGGACCATGGCCGCCGCGAGGTGCACGGCCTGCTGCGACGAGCCGCACTGGGCGTCGATCGTGGTGACCCCCGTCTGGTAGGGCAGGCCGGCGTAGAGCCAGGCCATGCGCCCCACATGGCCGCCCTGCTCGCCCGCCTGGGTCACGCATCCGGCGAACACCTGCCCGACCAGCGCGGGGTCGACACCGGAGCGTTCGGTCAGCCCGTTGAGCGCCGTGGCCAGCACCTGTTGTGGTTTGAGCTCGGACAGCCGGCCGCCCCGCTTGCCGATGGGGGTGCGGACGGCCTCGACGATCACAGGTGTGCTCACAGTCGCCTCCAGAATGATGCTCCGGTCCAGACTGTAACGCGTTCTACTTTGCTGTGGAAGCCCGGTCCCCGGCCGGCAACGTGCGAGACAGCCCGAACGTGTCGAACAGCTCGGCGCCGAAGAACATCACCACATGGCTGACGCCCTCACCGGTCACGGTGAGCACGTGCAAGGCGAACGCGTCATAGGTCGCGCCCTCGCGGAAGTACATCCCGAACGCCGGCTGGCCGTTGGCCGCGACGGGGACGAGCCGCAGATCGCCCGCCCGCCCGGCCGGACACCGGGTCTCGATGAGCTCGACGATGCTCTCGGGGCCCTGCCACCAGCCGGTGTAGGGCGGCATCTCCCAGACCGCGTCCTTGGTGAACAGCTCCACGATCGCGGCCACGTCGTAACTCTCGAAGGCCGCCACGTAGCGGTCGAGCTGGGCCTGCTGGTCGGCGGGCAGCGGCTCCACCCGGTCGTCGAGGCTCGGTGACACCTCGCTGAGCTGGGCGCGGGCCCGCTGCAGACCGCTGTTGACGGCCACCGTGGTGGTCTCGAGCACCTCGGCCACCTCGGCCGCCCGCCACCTGAGCACGTCACGCAGGATCAGGATCGCGCGCTGCCGGGGCGGCAGATGCTGCAGGGCCGCGATGAGCGCCAGCCGGATGCTCTCGCGCGAGGTGACGATCGCGGCGGGATCGTCGGCCCCCGCGCCCACCATGCCGTCGGGCACCGGCTCCAGCCAGGGCACCTCGGGCTGCTCGACCAGGGGCGCGGAGGCCTCGGCGCTCGGCGCGCCCAGCCCGGTGGGCAGCGGCCGGCGGCTCCGGCTGTCGAGCGCGGTCAGGCAGGCCGTGGTGGCGATGCGGTAGAGCCACGTGCGCAGGGAGGAGCGGCCCTCGAACCTGTCGTAGGCCCGCCAGGCCCTCAGGTAGGTCTCCTGGACGAGATCCTCGGCGTCATGCACCGACCCCAGCATGCGATAGCAGTGGGCCAGCAACTCGCGGCGCAGCGGATCAGCCAGCCTGAGGAACTCCTCGTTCGATGGCTTGTCGGTCATAACTCCTGTATAGACGGCGCCACCGACAGTCCGATGAGTTCCTCGGCCGGGCCCGGTCTACACCGGCGAACCTACCGAAAGGGAATCCCGATGAGCTCCGTACTGACCGGCCGCTCCCGCTGGGTCGCGCTCGTGGTCCTGTGCACCGGCATGCTGATGATCGTCCTCGACGTCACGGTGGTGAACGTGGCGCTTCCGGCGATCCAGCACGATCTCGGTTTCACCCCGTCGAGCCTCGCCTGGGTGGTCAACGCCTATCTGATCGCCTTCGGCGGCCTTTTGCTGTTAGCCGGCCGGCTCGGCGACCTCGTCTCCAGACGCGGGGTCTTCCTGGCAGGGCTGGCCGTCTTCGTCGCCGCCTCACTCGCCTGCGGGCTCGCGGGCAGTCAGGAGGCGCTGATCGCCGCGCGCTTCGTCCAAGGCGTGGGCGGCGCGATGACCTCGGCCGTGATCCTGGGCATGATCGTCACGATGTTCCCCGAGCCGCGGGAGCAGGCCAGGGCCATCGGCGTCTTCAGCTTCGTCGCCTCGGCGGGCGGCTCGATCGGGCTGCTCGCCGGGGGAATGCTCACCCAGGGCCTCAACTGGCACTGGATCTTCTTCATCAACGTCCCCATCGGCCTGGTCACCGCGGTGGCCGCGATCCGGCTGCTGCCCCGCGACAGAGGACTCGGATTCGGCGACGGAGCGGACGCGACCGGCGCCGTGCTGATCACCGCCGCGCTGATGCTCTGCGTCTACACGATCGTCAAGCCCGCGGCCGAGCTGGGCTGGGGCGCACCCCAGACCCTCGGGCTCGGAGGCGCGACGATCGTCTTGCTGGTCGCGTTCGTGATCCGCGAGGCGAAGGCCCGCAACCCGCTCGTCCCGCTGCGGATCTTCCGCTCGGCCGACGTCTCGGGGGCGAACGCCATCCAGGCGCTCACCGTGGCCGGCATGTTCGGCATGTTCTTCCTTGGCGTGCTCTACCTGCAGCAGGTGCTCGGCTACGACTCGCTCACGACCGGCCTGGCCTTCCTGCCGACGACGGTCGTGATGGGCACCCTGTCGCTGAGGTACGCGGAGCGGCTCGTGCACCGGTTCGGCGCCAGGCGGGTCCTGCTGGTGGGCCTGGCGCTCATCGCCGGTGGCCTGGCGCTGTTCGCCCGGGTGCCGGTCGACGGCGGCTACGTCCTCGACGTGCTGCCGGCGACGCTCCTGCTCGGCATCGGGGTCGGAGGCTCCATGCCCGCGCTGGCCGTACTGGCCATGTCGGGCGCCACCGAACAGGACGCCGGCCTGGCCTCGGGCCTGTTCAACACGACCGCGCAGGTCGGGGCGGCGCTGGGCCTCGCGGTCCTGGCCACGCTGTCGGCCTCCCGGAGCGAGGACCTGGCCGGTCAGGGCGCCGGCGCGGCGGCGGCGCTGACCGGCGGCTACCGGCTGGCGCTGCTGGTCGGCGCGGCCCTGGTCGCCGTCGCCTTCGTCGTCGCGCTGGCCGTGATCAGGCGCTCGGCCGAGCGCCCTTCGGTCGAACCCGCCGAACCCGCGCTCGTTCTCACCGGGGAGCGGTGAGTCCGCCCCGGCTCTCATCGCGGACCGCGTGCTTACTGCGGAACGCTGAGCACGATCTTGCCCGTGGTGCGGCCCGACTGACCCAGCTCGTGGGCCTTGGCCGCCTCCGCGAGGGGCAGCACGGCGGCCAGCTCGACCCGCAGCCGCTCGGCCTCCACCAGGGCGGCGAGTGACCGCATGGCCGCGTAGTCGGGCTCGACCAGCATGGCCGCCGAGCGGATGCCGCGCTCGGCGGCCATCGCGTGCAGGCCCTCGTGCAGCAGCGAGATCGTGAGCGAGACGATCGTGCCGCCCTCGCGCAGGGTCCGCAGCGAGCGGGGCCCGTAGTCGCCGCCCATGGTCTCGAGCACCACGTCGACGTCGCGCACCACCTCGGCGAAGTCCTCGCTGCGGTAGTCGACGAGCTCGTCGGCGCCGAGGCCGCGCAGGAAGTCGTGCTTGGCGGCGCTGGCGGTGCCGATCACGTAGGCGCCGCGGGCCTTGGCGATCTGCACGGCGAGGTGCCCGACGCCGCCCGCGGCCGCGTGCACGAGCACGCGGCTGCCCGCGTGGACCCCCGCGGTGTCGACGAGCGCCTGCCAGGCGGTCAGCCCGGCGAGCGGGATCGCGCCCGCGTGGAGGTGGTCGACGTTGCCGGGCTTGCGGGCGAAATGCCGGGCGGGCGCGGCCACGTACTCGGCGTAGGCGCCGTTGCCCTGCGGATAGCGGAGCAGCCCGAAGACCTCGTCACCCGGCTGGTAGATCGTCGTGCCCAGGCCGACGGCCTCGACCACGCCGGAGACCTCCCAGCCCAGCACGAACGGCGGCCGCATGCGCAGCACGCCGCCGGACTCGCGGGTCTTCCAGTCGGTGGGATTGACCCCGGCCGCGTGCACCCGCACCAACACCTCGGTCGGCCCCGGCTCGGGCCGGTCGACCTCTGTCATCTTCAGCACCTCAGGGCCGCCCAAGGTGTCCTGACTGATCGCGCGCATCTTCATCCCGCCAGCCTAGGCCCGCCGATGATCAGCGGGCCGCCCGGCAGGCCGCGTCAGATGTCGGTGATGAGCCGTTCGGCGGCGATCTCGATGCGGCGCTGGATCTGCTCGTAGCCGCGGCGGCCGCGGAGCATCTCGAGCAGCTCGTGCACCCACACACTGGACAGCGAGCTCGCCAGGGCGAGCTGCTCCTCGCTGGCCTGCTCCTGGGACAGCCCGTCGGCGGCGACGCGGAGCAGCAGGCCCGTCATGCGGTCGCCGAACGGGGTCTCGACCTCGGCCAGGATCAGTGAGCGGATCAGCGCGTCGGCGAGCTCGGGCTCGCGCATGAGGCCGCGGGTGGCGCGCATGAGGACGTCGACGGCCCGGCCCGCCGGGGTGGACGCGCTCGGCGGCCGGCGCTCGATGCTGCTCTCCAGGAGGTCGATCTCCTCGCCCACGACCGCCACCACCAGGTCCATCTTGGACGGGAAGTAGCGGTAGAGGGTGCCGAGGGCGACGCCCGCGCGCTCGGCGACGGTGCGCATCTGCATCGCCTCGACGCCGCCGCGCGAGGCCAGGGCGGCGGCGGCCTGGACGATGCGCTTGCGGCGCTGGTGCTGGCTCCGCGTCCGGACACTGTGCCCGCCGGGGGTGGGATGACTCTCCATGGTCCCCTCGCTGTCGCCGGGGGGCACGGCAATGGTCGCGTGCGGAGTACGCATGAGAACACGTTATCTGATTTCCGTACGGCGTGGCTTGTTACTCACGAGTCACAAAGAACCTGTATAGATGCATGTCCACGGCGTTACACGGATATATCCAGACTTGTCAGAACGTGCGGGCACTAGACAGATATTAGAATCTGTTCTAGTTTGCTTTTCGGTTGACCGAGCGCTTGCTGGAGGCCGCATGACGGCGGACACGTTGGCCACGATGCCGCTGGCCTGGGCCGGGGACGACCGGCCCGGCCTGATCCACGAGGACCGCGTGTGGCCGTGGCGCGGACCCCCTCGCACCAGGTCGTCAAACGCCACCTCGTCCGCGACGCCTGGCGGACCGCCGACCCGGTCTGGTGGCGTACCTGCGCGGGCTGGCGGCCGCTGACCGGCGAGGACACCAGGGCGATCGAGGACGAGTTCGCCGCGAACGGCCGGCGACGACTACTGGAGGGCTGATGGATTTCAACCTGGACGAGACCCAGCAGGACCTGCGGAGGCTGGCCGCCGAGTTGCTCGCCAAGGAGGCGGGAGAGGACAGGCTGCGCGAGGCCGGGCTGCTCAGCGTGTGCGTGCCCGAGGAGGCGGGCGGCGCAGGGCTGGGGCCCGTCGAGATGGCGGTCGTGCTGCGCGAGGTGGGCGCGCGGGCCGCGGCCGTTCCCGCGCTGCCCGCCCTGGCCGGCTCGCTCGCCCTCAGCAGGTACGGCACGCGCCACCAGCAGGCGCGCTCGGCCACCGTGGCCCTCAGGGAGCCGGGCCGGGCGCCGGCCGACCCGCCGGTCACCGCCGCGGACCGGACCTCCGAGGGCTGGGTGCTGACCGGGCGGAAGACCGGAGTGCCCTACCTGGAGGCGTGGGCGCTGGTCACCGCGGACGAGGGCGTGTTCCTGGTCGACTCCCCGGAGACGACCCCCGAGTTCACCTCCACCGGTGAGCCGGCCGCCACCATCGTGCTCGACCGCACCCCGGCCGAGCGGGTGGCCGGGCCCGAGGCCGTCACGGAGGTGCGGCAGCTCTTCACCGCCGCCGTGGCGGCGCAGGCGAGCGGCGTGCTCGCGGGTGCGCTGGAGCTGACCACCGAGTACATCAGGACCAGGAAGCAGTTCGGCCGGGTGCTCGCCGAGTTCCAGGCCGTCACGATGCAGATCGCCGACGTCTACGTCGCCGGGCGGGCGCTCGACGTGGCCGTCTGGTCGGCCGCCTGGCGGCTCGGCGAGGGACTGCCGGCCGAGGAGGACCTGGCCGTCGCCGCCTTCCACGTCGGCGAGGCGGTGCGGGCCCTCTACACCTGCCAGCACCTGCACGGCGGCCTCGGCCTCGACGTGACGTACCCGCTGCACCGCTACTTCGCCCAGGCCAAGCACCTGGCGCACCTGCTCGGCGGCCAGGACGCCCAGCTCGACCTGATCGGAGCCCTCGCCTGATGCTGATCGACCTCACCTCCGGCCAGCGCAGGCTGCGTGACGAACTGCGCGAGTACTTCCGGAACTGCCTCACCGCCGACGACCGCCGCAAGATCGCCAACGACCCGTTCGGCGAGGCGTACATGGAACACTGCCGCCGCCTCGGCCGCGACGGGAAGCTCGGCCTCGGCTGGCCCAAGGAGTACGGCGGCAGCGGCTACGGCCCGATCGAGCAGCAGATCTTCGCCAACGAGATCGCCCGGGCGAGCGTGCCGTACCCGCTCATCACCGTCCAGACGGTCGGGCCGACCCTCATGCAGTACGGGACGCGGGAGCAGAAGGACACCTTCCTGCCGCGCATCCTGGCCGGCGAGTGTCACTTCGCGATCGGCTACAGCGAGCCCGAGGCGGGCACCGACCTGGCCGCCCTGCGCACCACGGCGGTGCTCGACGGCGACCACTACATCGTGAACGGCCAGAAGATCTTCACCAGCGGAGCCCACTACGCCCAGTACATCTGGCTGGCCACCCGCACCAACCCCACGGCCAAGAAGCACAAGGGCATCACCATGATGATCGCCTCGACGGCCGACCCGGGCTACTCCTGGACGCCGATCATCACCATGGACGGCCGCCACCACACGAACGCCACCTACTACTCCGACGTCCGCGTCCCGGTCGGCATGGTGGTGGGCGAGGTGGACAAGGGCTGGGACCTGATCGTCAACCAGCTCAACCACGAGCGCGTCACGCTCGGCCCCGCCGGCAACCTGGGCCAGACCTACGACCGCTTCCTGGCCTGGGCCCGCCGCACGGGGCTGGTGGACGTGCCCGACGTGCGGCGCGCGCTCGGCCGGGTGCGCGCCTACTTCCGTACGAACGAGCTGCTCAACTGGCAGGTCGCGGCGAACATGGACCTCGGCTGGCTGGGCGCCCCCGACGCGTCGGCCACCAAGATCTACGGCTCGGAGCGGATGCAGGAGGTCGGCAGGATCGTCTGCGACGTCCTGGCCCGCTACGGCGACCCGTCCGACCCGGAGACGGCCGAGCTGATGGAGCGCCTGGACCGCGGCGTCAAGGGCGCGGTCGTGCTGACGTTCGGCGGCGGGGTCAACGAGGTGCAGCGGGAGCTGATCGCCATGCTCGGGCTGAGCCTGCCGAGGCCGCCCCGATGACCGACGAGGAGCTGCGCGAGCTGGCGGCCAAGCAGGCGGCGCTCGGGGAGGTGCGGGGCGCCCCGGGCGCGGATCCGGTCAACGCGCCCATGATCCGGCACTGGCTGGACGCGATGGGCGACTCGAACCCGGTCTACCTGGAGCGGGGCGTCGCGCCGCCCGCGATGGCCCAGGTGTGGACCATGCCGGGGGTGCGTCCCCGCGACAAGGTCCGGTCGCCGGCGGACGACCTGATGGCGGCGCTCGACGGCCAGGGCTACACGGGCGTGGTGGCGACGAACTGCGAGCAGGTCTACCACCGCTACGCCCGATTGGGTGAACGACTGACGCCCGCGACGCGCTTCTCCGGGCTGGCCGGGCCGAAGCGGACCGCCCTGGGCGAGGGATACTTCGTCACCTGGAACGTCACCTGGTACGACGAGGCCGACGAGCCGGTGGCGGAGATGATGTTCCGGGTGCTGAAGTTCCGCCCGGTTCCGGCCCGCCGCCAAGCCGAGCCCTACCCTCTGCGACCCGCCGTCAACGCGGACACCGCGTTCTTCTGGGAGGGTGTGCGGCAGGGCGAGCTGCGCATCCAGAGCTGCGCCGACTGCGGGGAGCTCCGCCATCCGCCGGGCCCGGTCTGCCCGGTCTGCCGCTCCACCAACCGCACCCACGTCGTGGCCCGCGGCGAGGGGACGGTCTTCAGTTACGTCGTCCACCACCATCCTCCGGTCCCCGGACGCGAGACGCCCTTCGTGGTGGCAGTGGTGGAATTGCCGGAAGGGGTGAGAATCGTGGGCAATGTAGTGGACTGCCCGCCCGAGGCGGTGCGTATCGGCATGCCGTTACGCGCCACCTATCGAGCCATGGACGATGAACTGATCCTGCCCATGTGGGCGCCACGGGAGCCGTGATGCGGACGCTGACCGGAGATCAGGTCGAGGTCGGTTCGGTGCTCCCCGAGCTGTCGATCGACCTCACGCCCACGGTGGTCGTCTCCACCGCCCTGGCCACGATGGACTTCACCCCCCTGCACCACGACGTCCAGGGCGCCCGCGCGCAGGGCTCCAAGGACGTCTTCCTCAACATCCTGACCACGATGGGCCTGGTCGAACGGTACGTCACGGACTGGACGGGACCCGGCGCGATCATCAACCGGATCAACGTCAGGCTGGGCGTCCCGGCCTACGCGGGCGACCGCCTGAGCTTCGGCGGGACGATCGTCTCGCGGGCGGGCGCCGAGTTCACGGCCGAGGTGCGGGGCAAGGTCAGCCTCGGCGACCACGCCACCGGCACCGTGACCTTCACCCTGCCCGAGCTCGGCGAGCCCTCGGCCGGAGGCGCCTGAGCGGGTCCCTTGACCGCCCCGCCCAGGCGGAATGCGTCAGTGTGCGTTCGTTCGAAGGAGCAGTGTCGTGTCGCAGTCGCAAGCCGCCATCGCGGGCATCGGCGCCACCGAGTTCAGCAAGGACTCCGGCCGGACCGAGCTCCGGCTCGCCGCCGAGGCCGTGTTCGCCGCCCTCGACGACGCCGGCCTCGACGCCGCCGAGGTCGACGGGATGGTGACCTACACCCAGGACTCCAACCAGGAGATCGCCGTGGCCAGGGAGATCGGGGCGGGCGAGCTGACGTTCTTCTCCCGGATCGAGTACGGCGGCGGCGCCGCCTGCGGGACGGTGGCCCACGCCGCCATGGCCGTCGCCACCGGCATGGCCCGCACCGTCGTCTGCTACCGCGCCTTCAACGAGCGCTCGGGCCGGCGGTTCGGGCAGCCCGACGCGCGCCTCGGCGGCCAGCCGACGTCGCAGGGGCTGGAGATGAGCTGGCACGTGCCGTTCGGGCTGATGACGCCCGCCGCCTGGGTGGCCATGTTCGCCCAGCGCTACCTGCACACCTACGGCGCCACCTCCGAGGACTTCGGACGGGTCGCCGTGGCCATGCGCCGTCACGCCTCCACCAACCCGGCCGCGTGGTTCTACCAGCGGCCGATCACGCTGGAGGAGCACCAGGCGTCGCGGTGGATCGTGGAGCCGCTGCACCTGCTCGACTGCTGCCAGGAGAGCGACGGCGCGGTGGCGCTCGTGGTGACCTCCGCCGAGCGGGCTCGCGACCTGCGCCGCTCTCCCGCCGTGATCACGGCCGCCGCGCAGGGGGCGGGCGAGGAGCAGCGGATGATGACCAGCTACTACCGTGACGACATGAGCGGCCTGCCGGAGATGTCCGTGGTGGGCAGGCGGCTCTGGGAGATGTCCGGACTCGGCCCCGGCGACATCCAGACCGCCATCCTGTACGACCACTTCACGCCGTTCGTCCTGGCCCAGTTGGAGGAGCTGGGATTCTGCGGGCGCGGCGAGGCGGCCGGCCTCGTCAAGGACGGCGGCATCGAACTCGACGGCCACCTGCCCGTCAACCCCCACGGCGGCCAGCTCGGCGAGGCGTACATCCACGGCATGAACGGCATCGCCGAAGCAGTGCGCCAGATCCGCGGCACCTCGGTCAACCAGATCGCCGGAGTGCGCAACGTCCTGGTCACCGCCGGCACCGGTGTGCCGACCAGCGGCCTGATCCTGTCAACCGACTGACCCGTTCGACCGACTGACCCGTTCGACCGGCCAGCCCGTTCGACCGACTGACCCGTTCGACCGACTGACCCGTTCGACCGACTGACCCGTTCGACCGACTGACCCGTTCGACCGGCCAGCCCGTTCGACCGGCCAGTCCGATCGACCGACCTTCACGCCGACTGACCGGCTTAACCGGCTGACCCGTTCGAGGGCGGACCGCGATCAGGGGCCGATGAGCGACGGCATCGAGAAGAACACGATCATCGCGATGGCCACGCAGATCAGGAACCCGATCAGCTCCCACGCCCAGTCGTGATTGCCGCGCCTGCGCTTGCGCGCCTGCGGCTTGCCGGGTTTGCCGGGCTTGCGCGCACCGGGCTTGGGCGTGACCTTCCCGCGGCCGGCGGCCGCCTTCACGGGCCGCCGGTCGCCCGGAACCGTCCCGGCGACCCTCCGGTCGCCCGGAACCGGCCGTGCGCGGCCGGGCCGGTGGGGAGCGCCGAACGCCCGGCCGCCAGTCTTCCGGTCCGCGCGTCCAGCCGCCGGCGGGGTCCTGGCGCCCGACTCCCGGTCACCGGGAACCGGCCCCGCGCCTCCGCGGCCCGGCCGGAGGCTCCCGATCTCCCGGCCCCTGGCCCTCCAGGCGTCGGTCTCTCGGCCGCCGGCCTTCCGGGTGGTGGTCTGCCAGGTGTCGGTCTCTCGGCCCCTGGCCTTCCGGGTGGTGGTCTCCCGGTCGTCGGTCTCTCGGCCTCTGGCCTTCCGGGTGTCGGCCTGCCAGGTGTCGCTCTCTCGGCCGCCGGCCTTCCGGGCAGCGGGCTGCCTGTCGGTCTTCCGGTCGGCGCGTTCCGGCGCATCGGATGCCCGGACGGCTGCCGGTGCGGTGCTGTCGGAGCGTTTGGGGGCGCCGGTGTCGCGGGCGCCGGTCTGCCGGGCGGACGGCGGAGAGCCGGGCGGCCGGGCGAACTCCTCGGGCAGCGGCATCCGGTAGACCGGCTCCTCGGCCGGCTTCTGGGGGACGAACAGGTTGCCGGGCGAGCCCTCGCCGGGCGACGGCGGGGTGACGGGGGTGCGGTGGACGAGGACGTCGCCGGTCGCGGGCGGCTCCGGCCGCACGACGTCCGGCACGGGAGCCGACAGGAAGAACGGCCGCTCGCGAGGCCGGGAGAAGACCCGGCCGAACCCGGAGGTGTCGGTAGGGGCCATCGGGTCGCGCAGCCGGGGCATCGGAGCCGTGGTCGCGTCGTGCTCCGGGACGCGGGCCGGTGGAGGGGGCGCCAGCAGCTCGGCCGGGAAGATGGCGGTGCTCGTCGCCGGATCGGGCTCGCTCAGCGGTAACGGCCACCGGGGCGGCACCGGCCAGAGCGGCTTGACGAACAGCGGCGCGGCCCCGGCCGTACGGGATCCGGCGAAGTGGACGCGGAGGGAGGCCGGCGGCAGCGGCCACGGCAGGCGGCCGAGCACGTCGCGAAGCGGCGCGACCCCGAGCGCGCCGTAGACGTCGGCCACCGGCTTCGGCACCCGGGCCCCGGTGGCGGCCAGCGCCCTGCCGAGCAGTTGCCGGTAGCGGTGGGCGGCGCTGGTCGCGAGCTCTTCGGCCGTGTCGGGCGCCACGTCGAGCACCCAGGCCAGCTCGGCGCGGCCGAGCCCGCAGACCTCGCACAGCAGCAGCACCTCGCGCTGGTGCGGGCGCAGCTCGCGCAGGGTGCGCTCGACCAGCGCGGAGGCCGGGTCGATGAGCGGGTCGACGACGGGGGGCGCGTAGACGACGTCGCGCCGGTGGATCTCGCGGCGGGCGAACGCGTAGAGCGCCGCGCGTGGCAGCGCCGTCGCGGGAACGCCGCTGAGGACGGTCATCAGGGTGTCGGCCGCGGAGCCATGGTCGCCGAGCTGGTCAGCACAGTAGGCGAACAGCCCGGCGGCGTGACGGTCGTAAAGCTCTGTGACCAGGTCGGCGCGCGGGCGCTGATCGGTGAGCGGCTGTGTCACGGGGCCGGTTCCTCTTGCTGTGAATGCGGATTGCCGGGGAGGGGGAGGCGGCGTCAAGAGTTGGTAAGGCAATCATGCCAACTAAGCCAGGGTGGCGCATCCATCGGGTCCGGTTTTCGTTAAGAATCGACCCTGCTGAGTGAAGCGCTTAAGCTCGGGCCGATGCGACAGGGCGGTTCAGATCACCGTAGGGTTGTCGTTCAAGAGATCATGCGGCGGTCGTGGCAGGGGGGGTCGCGGCCCTGCCACGATGCGAGAGGTCGCGCGTGATCACATTCGACGCTGTCACCAAACGCTACCCAGACGGAACCATCGCCGTCGACGCCCTGAGTCTCGAGGCGCCCACGGGCGAGATCACGGTGTTCGTCGGTCCTTCGGGCTGCGGGAAGACGACGTCCCTCCGGATGATCAACCGGATGATCGACGCCACGGAGGGCCGGATCCTCCTCGACGGCGTGCCCGTGCAGGGCATCGATCCGCCGACGTTGCGGCGGGGCATCGGCTACGTCATCCAGCAGGCCGGTCTGTTCCCGCACCGCAAGATCGTCGACAACATCGCGACGGTGCCCTACCTGCTCGGCTGGGACCGGAAGAAGGCCCGTTCCAGGGCCATGGAGCTGCTCGAACGCGTCGGCCTCGACCCGGCGATGGGCGACAGATACCCCTTCCAGCTCTCCGGCGGGCAGCAGCAGCGCGTGGGGGTGGCCCGGGCGCTGGCCGCCGACCCGCCCGTGCTGCTGATGGACGAGCCGTTCAGCGCCGTCGACCCGATCGTCCGCACCACCCTGCAGGACGAGCTGCTCAGGCTGCAGGCCGAGCTGAACAAGACCATCGTCTTCGTCACCCACGACATCGACGAGGCCATCAAGCTGGGCGACCGCGTGGCCGTGCTCCGCGTGGGCGGCACCCTGGCGCAGCTGGCCGATCCCAAGACGCTGCTGTCGGAGCCCGCCGACGACTTCGTCCGTGAGTTCCTCGGCCGCGACCGGGGGATCCGGCGGCTGCAGTTCGTCTCCACCGAGGGCATGCGGCTGCGCACCGACCTGACCGTCGCCGAGGGGTTCGACGGTCCCACGGCCGAGCCGTGGCTGCTGGTCGTCACCGCCGACGACAGGCCGCTCGGCTGGGTCGCCGGCGACCGGCCGGGCACGCTGGAGTCCTACGGCGCCTTCAGGCACGGCCACGACTCCATGCGCTCGGCGCTCGACGCGGCGCTGCTGTCGCCGTCGGGTTGCGCGGTGGCCGTCGACGGCGACGGCAGGGTCGTCGGCGTGGCCACCAGAGAGGCGCTCGACGAGGCACTCGCGGAGGCCGCCGATGGGTGACGGCCCGCCCACACTCTGGGAGTGGATCGCGCGCAACTGGGACACCGGGCGGGTCGGCAGCATCAAGGACCTGCTCGGCGACCATCTCGTCATGTCTCTGGCGCCGATCGTGGCCGGGCTCGCGCTGGCCCTGCCGCTGGGGCTGGCCAGCGTGCGGTGGCGCTGGCTCTACCAGCCGACGGCGGGCGTCTTCAACGTCATCTACGCGCTGCCGTCGCTGCCGGTCTTCATGCTGCTGATCTCGGTCACCGGCCTGTCGCAGCTCACCGTGATCATCCCGCTGACCTTCTACGCCATGGCCGTGCTCATCCCCGCCGTGGTCGACGGGCTGGCCGCGGTGCCCGAGCACGTCCGCCAGTCGGCCGTGGCGATGGGCTTCACGCCCCTGCGCCGCCTGGTCCAGGTGGAGCTGCCGATCGCCACGCCCGTCGTGCTCGCCGGGCTGCGGGTGGTGGCCGTCTCCAGCATCAGCCTGGTCAGCGTCGGCGCGCTGATCGGCCAGGGCGGCCTCGGCATGCTGTTCACCCGGGCCTACCAGAACCCGTTCCTGCCGCCGGTGATCGTCGGCATCGCGCTGATCGTGCTGCTGGCGCTGGTCGCCGACGGCCTCCTGGTGCTCGCGCAACGGCTGCTCACCCCGTGGGTACGAGCCAGGAGGGCGTCGTGAGCTGGCTGACCGACTTCTTCGGCGACCCCGCCAACTGGTCGGGGCCCGACGGCATCCCGGCCCGCCTGCTGGAGCACCTGGAGTTCTCGGCCCTCGCGCTGGCCCTGGCGGCGCTGGTCGCGCTGCCGCTCGGGCTGCTGATCGGCCACACCGGCAGGGGCGGCCTGCTCGTGGTCGTCACGGCCAACCTGGCCAGGGCGCTGCCCACGCTGGGCCTGCTGGTGCTGTTCGTGCTGCTGCTCGGCACCGCCTCCATCCTGCCGGTGATCATCCCGCTGGTGCTGCTGGCGGTGCCGCCGATCCTGGTCAACACGTTCGAGGGGATCCGGGGCGTCGACCCGGAGCTGCGTGACGCCGCCTACGGCATGGGGCTCAGGGGCGGTCAGGTGCTCGGCCGGGTGCTGGTGCCGGTGGCGCTGCCGCTGATCCTGCTCGGGCTCCGCCTCTCGGCGATCCAGGTGGTGGCGACCACGACGGTCGCCGCCTACACCGGGCTCGGCGGGCTCGGGCGGTTCGTGATCGACGGCTTCGCGACCAAGGATTACGCCAGCGTTGTTGGTGGTTCCGTACTGATTGTGTTGTTCGCGCTCGTGGTGCAGATCGTGTTCATGCTCGTCCAGCGGGCCACGGTCTCTCCCGGGGTGAGCCAGCGACTGATAACCCCCAAGAAGGGAAGATTGTGATGAGACGCAACTTCGGCGCCGCGGCGCTGCTCCTGTCGGCGGCGCTCGCGTTGACCGCCTGCGGGAGCGGCGGCAGCGGCGGCAACCCGCTCGACACCACCAGCGCGGCCCCCAGCGGATCGGCCTCCGCCGCCGACGGCGGCAAGGCCGTCATCGGATCGTTCGACTTCGACGAGAGCGTGCTGCTCGGCTCCATCTACGCCCAGGCGCTGGAGGCCAAGGGGGTCCAGGTCGAGGAGAAGCCGCGCATCGGCAGCCGCGAGGTCGTCTACGACCAGGTCAAGAGCGGCGGGCTGACCATCGTGCCCGAATACAACGGCAACCTGCTCGCCTTCATCGACCTGCAGAACACCGCGGCGACCACCGACGCGGTCAACACCGCGCTGAAGGAGAAGCTCCCGCCCGAGCTCGAAGCCCTCGAATCCTCGCCCGCCGAGGACAAGGACACCCTGTCGATCACCAAGGACACCCAGGCCAAGCAGTCGCTCACCACGATCGAGGACCTGGCCAAGGTGTCGAAGGGCATGATCGTCGGCGGTCCGCCCGAGTTCAAGAAGCGCTGGGAGGCGCGCTTCAAGGACGTCTACGGGCTGGAGTTCAAGCAGTGGAAGGCGACCGGCCCGACCACCGCCGACGCCATCAAGGACGGCTCGATCCAGGTCGGCAACGTCTTCTCCACCGACCCCAAGATGACGGCCAACGACCTCGTCCCGCTGGAGGACCCGAAGAGCATCTTCCCGGCCCAGAACGTCACCCCGCTGGTCAACAAGGCCGCGGCCAACGACACGATCACGAGCACGCTCAACGCGGTCTCGGCCAAGCTCACGACCGAGTCGCTGCTCGAGATGATGCAGAAGATCAGCGTCAACAAGGACGAGCCCGCGACGGTGGCCAAGGAATGGCTGAGCACCAACGGCCTCGGCTGACCCGCCCGGCGAGGGTCCCCTTCCTCAGGGGGCCCTTGCCGTGAGCGAGTTCACCGAGGCGATGGCCCAGCTCGCGGCGGGCGTGGCCGTGATCACCGTACGCGACGGCCGCGACGACCTGGGGGTGACGGTGTCGGCGCTGATGTCGGTCTCGCTGGAGCCCCCGCTCGTCCTGGTGAGTCTGGGCAACCGCGGCTACCTCGCCGAGGTGCTGCTGCGCCAGGACCGCTGGGCGGCGTCCCTGCTGTCCGCCGGCCAGGCCGCGATCGCCAGCCGCTTCGCCGCCGCGGGCCGGCCCAGCGCCCGCCACCTCGTCGCGGGCGTGCCGCACCACCGCGGCCCGCACTCCGACGCGCTGGTGGTCGAGGGCGGCGTCGCGGCCCTGGAGGCCGAGACCACCCAGGTGGTGCCGGCGGGCGACCACGGCCTGTTCATCGCCCGGGTCCTCGGCGTCGCCTATGTCACGCCCACGCTCCAGCCTCTGGTGCGCCTCCGCTCCCGCTACCGCCCCATGGGCCCCTGAACATTCAGGAGCAAGGCCACCTTTTCCACAAAGTGCCACACCGTGGCACGGTGTGGGCTGGGCGGAGTAGTCTGGCGATATGCGCGAAGCCTGGCACGAGCCTCCTGAGATCAACCAGCGCGACCTGAAGAACCGCGCTGGTGAGATCATGGACGCCATCGAACGCGGAGAGACGTTCACGCTGACGCGTCACGGACACAAGATCGCTACGGTCACCCCGATCAGCCGTCGCCGTACATTCGTCCCGCGCGAACGTGTGGCAGCGGTATTCGCCGGAGCGCCGGTTCTGGACGACAAGAAATTTCGCGAAGACGTACGGTCTGCCTTCGATCAGGAAGATTACGATCCTTACGAGCGAGCCCGGCGTAGGCCGCAGGAGAACAACGAGTGACGACCAGAGGGCTTCTCGACACGAACATCCTGATCCTTTTTGACGATCTCAAATTGACCGAGCTACCGGTGCAGCAAGCCATCAGCACCATCACGCTGGCTGAGCTCGCGGTAGGCCCGATCGTCTCCCATGACGCGGTCGAGCAAGTCAATCGCCAGGACGTCCTCAGCCGAGCCGAATCAGAATTCGAACCCATCCCCTTCGATGTCGCGGCCGCCCGCGCCTTCGGCCGGGTCTATGTGGCTGTACAGGCCGTGGGACCCAACCCGCGCCGAAGCATGGCGGACCTGTTGATCGCCTCCGTGGCCATCGCCAACCAGTTGCCGCTCTATACCGTCAATCCCAGCCACTTCAAGGGGCTGGAGAGCCTGCTGCTCGTGGAGACGGTGACGCATCCCGACTGCCGCTGAGCGACTCAGCGGATCGTGTACCAGCCCGGGAGGGCGAGAGGGCCGGCGGCGGGCAGGCCGAGCTCGGCCGAGAGGCGGGCCAGCGGGCCCCAGGCGTCGATCCTGACCCGGGCCAGCGCCGCCGCCTTGTCCTCGCTCGACTCCGGGCCGCGCAGCCGCTCCAGCGGGTTGAGCCGGGGATAGGTGCGCACCGGAGCGTCGTCCGACAGGTGGGCGCGCTCGCGGGCCAGCGCCAGCGCGTCCTCCAGGCCGCCCAGCTCGTCGACCAGCCCTCGCTCCTGGGCGTCGGCGCCGGTCCAGACCCGGCCCCGGGCCAGCTCGTGGGCCCGCTCCCTGGTGAGGTCGCGGCTCTCGGCGACCTTGCCCACGAAGTCGTCGTAGATCCGGTCGAGCCAGGCGTTGACCCGTTCCCACTGCTCCGGGGAGAAGGCGCGCGAGGTGGAGAACATCGCGGCGTTGGCCCCCTCGGCCACCAGCTCGGAGTTGATCCCGATCCGCTCCAGCAGCTCCGACAGCACCGGCTTGCCGCCGAACACGCCGATCGAGCCCGTCAGGGTGCCGGGCTGGGAGACGATCACGTCGGCGCCCATCGAGACGAAGTAGCCGCCCGAGGCCGCCAGCTCGCCCATCGACACGATCACGGGCTTCACCCGGCGGGTCAGCACCACCTCACGCCAGACGGTGTCGGAGGCGACGTAGGAGCCGCCGGGGCTGTCGACCCGGAACACGACGGCCTTGACGTGCTCGTCGCGCCGCGCGGCCCGCAGCGCGGCGCTGACCGTGTCGGAGCCCATCGCGCCGCCACCGCCGAGCGGGCTGCGCCCGGAGCGTCCGGACCGGATCTGGCCGCTGCCGTGGATCAGCGCGATGCCGTCGGCCGTCGGGTGCGGCAGCTTGCGCACGGCCGCGGCCCTCGCGTACCGGGAGACGAACAGCAGGTGCGTGTCGCCTCCGGCGGACCGCTTGACCTCGTCGTAGACCTCGTCGCGGTAGGCCAGCCGGTCGACCAGCCCGGCATCCACGGCTTCGGCCCCGATGAACGGCCCGCGGTCGATGAGCTCGCGCACCTTGGCCGGGTCGAGCCGGCGACCGTCGGCGATGCCCGCGACGAGCTGGTCCACGACCGACTCGACGATGCGGCCCATCGACTCGCGGTGGGGCTCGGTCATGTGGTCCTGGGTGAAGGTGTTGGCCGCGGTCTTGTACTCGTGGCGCTGCCCCATCTCGAAGTCGACCCCCAGCTTGGCCAGGGCGCCCTTGACGAAGCGCTGCTCCATCGCCACCCCGGTCAGCCCCACGTCGCCGCTCGGCTGCAGGTAGACCCGCTCGAAGGCGCTGGCCAGGTAGTAGGGGACGGTGCCGCCGGAGAACTCGCCGAACGTCTCGCCGAAGGCGACCGTCAGCTTGCCCGAGGCCCGGAAGCGGGTCACGGCCTGGCGCAGCTCCTGCACCATGGCCAGGCCCAGCGGGTTGCCGCCGATCTTCACGATCAGCGCCTTGACCCGGGAGTCGTCACGGGCCCGCCTCAGCCCGGACAGCACGTCGGGCAGCCGGGGTTTGCGCATGGACAGCAGGGCGGCGACCGGGTCCGTCGGCGGCCCCTCCGCGAGGCCCTCGGTGAGGTCGAGCTCGAGCACCAGCGGGGCCGTGCGCCGCCGGCGAAGCCTGTCAACGGTTTCGAAGATCGCTTTGCCTGCGTCCATAAAAGCCACCCTAAGCGGCAGGAGTCGGTCATGGGTCACCAACTCCTGCCGAAGGGCCGGCCCGCACGGGACCGGCCCTTCACAGGTGATCGGGCTACTTGTTCACGTGCTTGTAGAGGTAGACGGCCGTCTTCTTGAGCTGGGCGGCGGTGCCTCCCTTGACGCGGTACTTCTCGGCGACGCCGATCGCCTTCTTCAGCGTGGTGGTGCCGTGGACCTTCGCCGAGGCGTTGTAGACGCCGTGGGAGTAGTTGAGCCAGGCGGCGAGCAGCTCACGGTCGAGCAGGGCCTTGGCGCTCTTGCTCTTGGGGTTGAGCACCTTGTACGCCTTGGCCAGCGTCGCGGCGTTGCTGACCTCGGGGAAGACCATGCTGCCGTTCTGCGTGATCGACAGGTAGCACAGCAGGGTCCGGTCGGACAGGCTGCCCTTGGACGTCAGCATCTCCCGTGCCCACGCCTTCGAGCTCAGCGGCTTGGTGCCGTGGCCGCGCGAGCACGTGTCGGGCACGGGCTCCGGGTCGGGGTCCATGCTGATGATCTTCGGGTCGGGCTCGCCGGTCGGCGCCGGCGCGTGCGTGGGAGTGGCCGTCGGCTTGACGGTCGGCTTCACGGTCGGCTTGGTCGTCGGGGTGGCCGTCGGCGTGCTCGTGGGCCCGCCGGTCGGGGTCACCGTAGGAGTGGGGGTCGGCGTGGGCGTCGGGGTCGCCTTCGGCGGGGTCGCCTTGGCCAGGTCGATCCGCTTGGTCGTCACCCGGCCGTACCTGATGGCCTTGCCGGTGTTCTGCAGCCTGGACAGGATCTGGGGGACGGTCAGGTTCGGGTGGGCCTGCTTCATCACCGCGAACGCGCCGGCCACGTGGGGGGCGGCCATCGACGTCCCGCCGAGGACACCGTAGGCGTTGTTCGGCACCGAGGAGTTGATCTCCACGCCGGGCGCGAACAGGTCGAGCAGCTTGCCCCGGTTGCTGAAGGTCGCGACCGCGTCGTTGTCGTCGGTGGCCCCGACGGTGACGGCGCTGGAGACGCAGGCCGGGGAGGCGACGCCGTTGGCGAACGCCTCGTTGCCGGCGGCGACGACCGGTGCGACGCCGAGGCCGATGAGGGCGTCGAACTGCGTCTTGCGATCGGCGTTGGCGGGGTCGGTGTCGCAGTGGGCGGAGTACGGGCCGCCGCCGCCGAGGCTCATGTTGGCCGCGACGACGTTGCGCGCCTTGGCGACCTTCGCGACGTGGTCGAGGGCGAGCTTCTGGTCGGAGGTGTAGCTCAGCAGGCAGGGGGTCGGGGCGCTCTTGCACACGTCCGCGCTGTCGAACCGGCTGAAGACCTGGATCGGCAGAATGCCCGCCTCGGGGGCGACGCCGTTGGACGGAGCGCCGGCGGCCTTCTTGCCGGCGGCGATGCCCGCCACGTGAGTGCCGTGGTAGCACTTGTTGGCGTTCTGGACGACGCACTTGGCGGTCTCGGCGTCGGCCGCGCCGGCGCCCTCCTGCTGCGCCTGCCCGTTCGGGCAGAGCGAGGTGGCCGCGTGGAGCTCGTAGTTGCTCGAGAAGCAGGCCTCGTCCACGATCCGGCCGGCGAAGAACGGGTGGTCGCGGTCGATGCCCGTGTCGAGCACCGCCACCGTGTAACCCTTGCCGGTCCAGCCCGCCTCGTTGGCCTGGTCGGAGCCGATCAGCTTGGTGCTGCTGTCGAGGGACGGGGCGCTCAGCTCGTCCTTGTAGATCGCCTGGATGCGGTCGTCCGTCTTGAGCTTGTCCAGGGCCTTCTTGTCGAGTTCGGCGACGAAGAAGTCGGCGGACTTCTTCTCCTCGATGACATCGGCCTTGTCGGACGCCTGGTCGGTGGTGGTGGCGACGGCGTTGACGCTCTCTCCGGGCTTGAGCTCGATGATCGAGCGGACCGTGGGCTCCTTCTTGACCTCGGCCGTTAACTGGGAGCTGACGGCTGGGTCGTCAGCGGTGGCCGCCTGGGCCGGGGCCGCGACGAGCGCGGCCGAGGCCGTGGTCAGCGCCAGGGCGCCGACCAGCAGAGACCGTAGTCTCACTGTTCCTCCGAGGGGGTCAACCGTCCGTCGCCGGACGGGACTGGAGTGGGACGCCCGAAAGGCGGGACGTCGAGGCTGAGGCGTGCAGCGTGATGACGAAGAAGGCCCCCGTGAAAGCTCGCTCGCCCCGGCCGCCTAGCCGGAAAAATCCCCACATGATGTTGCGTACGGGGCCAGAGTGTAGTGAGAAACTTATGTCCGCCCTACAAAAGACGCACGTCTGTTATCCGGATATGGGGGATTCCGCTTTCCGGCTGTCCTGAGGCGCCTTCCCGGGAAAGCGCCTCAGGTCGAAATTCAGCCGGATTCGCGCAGGCTCTTGGTCGCCTTCGCCAGATTCACAATGGTCGACTTGGAGGAAAGTCGTACCGTTTCTGCGCTCTTGAGGGTTTTAGTGTTATTCATGCCGTGTGCCCAGTTAAGCCAGCCCACCAGGAGCGCGCTGTCCAGCCGCTGCCGGGCGGTCTTGCCGGCCTTGACCACCTTGTAGGCGGTGCCGAGCGTCGAAGCCCTGGTCAGCTCGGGGAAGACCTTGCTGGCCTTCTGCGCCAGCTTCAGGTAGCAGGTCAGCGTGGCGTCGGGGATGCCGCCGCTGCTGCGGTGGATCTCCACGGCCCACTGCTTGGCCGTCAGGCGCTTGCCGGTCGCGGCCCGGGTGCAGACGGGGGCCGGAGGCGACGCGGTGACGGTCACGGTCACGGTGACGGTCGGCAGCGGGATCGGCGTCGGCTGGGTCCCACCGGTCCCGGGGTCCGTCGGCTCGGGGTCCGGATCCGGTGACGGGCTGCCGTCCGACGGGCCGGGCTGCGGCTCGGGTTGCGGCTCGGGCTCCGGGTCCGGTTCCGGGTAAGGGGCCGGGGCGGGCGTCTGGCTGATGGTCGGCGCCGGCGTCGCGCCGGTCAGGGCCGCCAGCACGTCGAGGCGCGGCGTGATCACGTCCACGTCGTTCGCCCGGTAGGCGTACGGCCGGCCGGTCGTCTTGAGTTTCTCGATCAGGTCCGGCATCGGGGTCTGCGGCGACTGCGCCTTCAGCAGCGCGAGGGCGCCCGCCACGTGCGGCGTCGCCATCGAGGTGCCGCTGTGCACGGCCGTCTGGTTGTCGGGCACCGACGACTCGACGTCCACGCCCGGCGCGAACAGGTCGAGCAGCGCGCCCCGGTTGGAGAAGTCGGCGATCTCGTCACCGTCGTCGTTGGCGCCGACGGCGACCGCCGAGGAGATGCAGGCGGGGAAGGAGACGCCCTCGAAGTACTCGTTCCCGGCGGCCACCACGGTCGCGATGCCCTTGGCCAGCAGCGAGTCGATGGCCGGCTTGAAGGCCCGGGCCTCCTCGCTGTCGTCGCAGGCCGCCTCGGAGGGCATGCCGCCGAGGCTCAGGTTCACCGCGGCGACGGGTAACGACAGGCCGGCCACGTGCTCCATGGCCAGCCGGAGCGACGACTCGTAGGCCAGCAGGCAGGACGGCTCACCGCAGATGCTCTCGTCGTCGACCCGGCTGAACACCTGGATGGCGACGATCCCCGCCCCCGGCGCCACGCCGCCGTCGCCCGCCGCGATGCCCGCCACGTGGGTGCCGTGCTCGCACAGGTTGACCTCGCCCGCCAGGCACCTGGCGGTGGCCGCGTCGGCCGCGCCGGCCCCGATCTGCGAGGTCTGCCCGTTGGGGCAGAGCGACGTCACGCCCGCCTCGACGGCCGAGAAGCACGCCTCGGCCACGATCCGGCCGGAGAAGAACGGATGGTCCCGGTCGATCCCGGTGTCGAGGACGGCGACCGCCTGGCCGGCGCCGGTGAAGCCCTGGGCGTGCGCCTGGTCGGCGCCGATCAGCTTGAGGCTGGAGGCCAGCGTCGGGGGATAGGCGCGGTCACGATGGATCGAGGTGACCCGGGGGTCCTCGGCCAGCGCGGCCAGTTCCCCGGCCGTGCCCTCGACGACCATGAACGGCTGCGTCTCGGGCCGGAGCACGACGTCCACGTTCTCCTCGGCGGCCTGGGCGGCCACCGGCGCGTGCTCGGCGGGGCCGGTCAGCTCGACGATGGCCCGGACGGTGCCCTCGCCGAGCGCCAGGCCGTCCTCCAGCTTCTCGTGGGACGGGCTCGGTGCCGGTGTCGGATCGTCGGCGAACGCTGGAACGGCCGGGACCAGAGCCAGCAGGATCGAGCAGACGATCAGGATGCGAAGTCGCACGCGTCCTCCGAGAAGGGGGATGATCTCGGAGTTTAGGGGGATTTATTGGACAAGCCCAGACCTGGATCGCCTTTCCCAGCGAACTCTCATGAGTCGTCCGGCCGTTCCCTGTGCAGCCACACCGCCCCGAGCGGCGGCACCCGCAGCGTCGTGGAGTAGGGCAGGCCGTGACACGCCTGCTCGGCCGCCTCGACCCCGCCCAGGTTGCCGATCCCGCTGCCCCAGTAGTCGTAGGCGTCGGTGTTGACCACCTCCGCCCACCGCCCGCCGTACGGCAGGCCGAGCCGGTAGTCCTCGTGCGGCGCGCCGCTGAAGTTGGCCACGCAGACCAGCGCCGACCCGTCGGCCGCGTAGCGGACGAAGGAGAACGTGTTGCCCGAGGCGTCGTCGGCGTCGATCCAGCGGAAGCCCTCGGGGTCGGAGTCCTGCTCCCACAGCGCCGGCGTCTCGCGGTAGAACCGGTTGAGGTCGCGGACGAGCCGCTGGACACCCTGGTGACCGTCGAACTCCAGCACCCACCAGTCGAGCCCGCGCTCCTCCGACCACTCGGAGCCCTGGCCGAACTCCCCGCCCATGAACAACAACTGCTTGCCCGGATGCGCCCACATGAACGCGAACAGCGCCCTGAGCTGGGCGAAGCGCTGCCACTCGTCACCCGGCATCTTGCCCATCAGCGAGCCCTTGCCGTGCACCACCTCGTCATGGGAGAGCGGCAGCACGTAGTGCTCGGAGTAGGCGTAGATGAGGGAGAACGTCATCTGGTGGTGGTGATACTGACGGAACACGGGCTCGTGCCGGAGGTAGGCGAGGGTGTCGTGCATCCAGCCCATGTTCCACTTGAAGCCGAACCCGAGCCCGCCCAGGTGCACCGGCCGCGACACGCCCGGCCACGCCGTCGACTCCTCGGCCACGGTCGAGATGCCCGGAGCCTCCCGGTAGACGACGGAGTTCATCTCCTTGAGGAACTCGACCGCGTCGAGGTTCTCCCGGCCCCCGTAGACGTTGGGGGTCCACTCGCCCTCGCGCCGCGAGTAGTCGAGGTAGAGCATCGAGGCCACCGCGTCCACCCGCAGGCCGTCGATGTGGAACTCCTTGAGCCAGTAGAGGGCGTTGGCCACCAGGAAGTTGCGCACCTCCCTGCGGCCGAAGTCGAAGACGTACGTCCCCCAGTCGGGGTGCTCGCCGCGGGCCGGGTCGGCGTGCTCGTACAGCGGGGTGCCGTCGAAGCGGGCCAGCGCCCAGTCGTCCATCGGGAAGTGCGCGGGCACCCAGTCGAGCAGCACCCCGATGCCCGCCTCGTGCAGCCGGTCGACCAGGTGGCGGAACTCGTCGGGGGTGCCGAACCTGGCGGTGGGCGCGTAGTAGGAGGTGACCTGGTAGCCCCACGACCCGCCGAACGGGTGCTCGGCCACCGGCAGCAGCTCCACGTGCGTGAACCCGAGGTCGCGCACGTACTCGACCAGCTGGTCGGCCAGCTCCAGGTAGGACAGCCCGGGCCGCCACGACCCCAGGTGCACCTCGTAGATGCTCATCGGCCCCCTCTGCGGGGCCTGCTCGCGCCTGGCGGCCAGCCAGCTCTCGTCCTTCCAGGTGTAGGACGACTGCTCGATCACCGAGGCGGTCTGCGGCGGCACCTCGGTGCGCCGGGCCATCGGGTCGGCCTTGTCGCGCCACACGCCGTCGGCGCCGAGGATCTGGAACTTGTAGCGCTCGCCGGCTCCCAGATCGGGGATGAACAGCTCCCACACGCCGGAACGGCCCAGCGAGCGCATCGGGTAGGCGGTGCCGTCCCAGTGGTTGAAGTCGCCGACGACCCTGATGCCCCGCGCGTTGGGCGCCCAGACGGCGAACGCCGTGCCGTGGACGTCCTGGTGGCGCATCACCCGCGCCCCGAGCACCTCCCACAGCCGCTCGTGCCGCCCCTCGCCGATCAGGTGCAGGTCGACCTCGCCCAGCGTGGGCCAGTGACGGTAGGGGTCACGGAACTCGAACGGCTCCCCGCCGGAGTATCGGACGCTCAGCGTGTAGCAGGGCACCTTGTCGAGGCCCGGGACCGTGACCTCGAACACGCCGTGAGCCTGATGTTTCAGCTCGTGGGAGGTGCCGTCGTCCAGCAGCACGCGGACGCGCTCGGCCAGGGGGCGCAACGCGCGGAACGTCACGCCGCCCGCGACGGGATGGGCGCCCAGGATCGAATGCGGATCATGGTGCGCCCCGCCCGCGAGGCGGTCGAGCTCTGTTCTCATCGGCATGCTCCCAACCCTGCCCTACGATGACCGTCCAACCCAGCCACTGCCCGGTTTCACGGTCGCAATCACCGAATGTGGGGAATCCTGGGTTTATCTGGGGGAGACCCCGGCTCCAGGGTGTCGCCCTGCCGGTCGCCTGGTCGCCCGGTCGCCGTCGGCAGGTGACCCGAGGGGTGGAAAGGGGTCAGAAGGCGTCGCGGCGGAAGGCGGCCAGCGGGATGCCGATCCACGTGGGGCGGTTACGGGCCTCGTAGACGACCTCGTACACCGCCTTGGACAGCTCGAACGCGCGCAGCAGGGCCTCGTCGCCCGCCGAGATCGCGCCGCCGGCCTCGGTGTAGCCCTCCAGGAAGGCGGCGCGGTTGCGGCGCGACCACTCGTCGGCCCGCGGCTCCAGCGTCTCCGCCTCGGCGTGGCCGGCCAGCAGGTGCCTGGCCGCGTAGTCGAACGAGCGCAGCATGCCCGCCACGTCGCGCAGCGGCGAGGACAGCGCCCGGCGCTCGGCCAGCGGCTGGCCCGGCTCGCCCTCGAAGTCGAGCACCACCCAGTCGGTGGTCGTGCGCATCACCTGGCCCAGGTGGTAGTCGCCGTGCACCCGCTGCACGGGCACCTCGGTGGTGAGGTCCTCGACCCGGTGGTAGGCGGCCTCGAGCGTCCCGACGTATTCGCGCAGCTCCGGCACCTCGGCCATGGCCCGGCCGAGCCGGCGCCGGAAGCCCTCGGCCATCCGTTTGACCTCGTGCGTCTCGATGACGTCCGTGGGGAAGGCCTCGGCCAGCTCGTGGTGGATGCGGGCGGTGGCGGCGCCGAGCCGCTGGGACTCGGCGGCGAAGTCGCCGCCCGCGTCGGCGGCGCTGACAGTGGGCAGCGAGTTGTACAGGTCGCGGACGCTGGCCAGCGCGAGGCCCCAGCCGTCGCTGGCGTTGACGAGGAACTCCTGCATGATCGCCAGCGTGGTGGGCGTGCCGTCCAGGTCGCACTCGATCCACCCGTACGGCTGGGCGATGTGCGGGGCGTGCCGGGCGGCCAGGGCGGCGACGACCTCCAGCTCGGGATTGACCCCGGGGATGAGCCGGCGGAACAGCTTGCAGATGTAGGCGTCGCCGTACACGAGTGAGGTGTTGGACTGCTCGGCGCCGAGCACGATGCTGCGCTGGGCGGTGTCGATGGTGACGTCGGGCATGCGGCGCATGCGCAGGTCGCCCTGGTTCTCGTCGCGGGCCATGCCGTCGAGCAGCCAGCCGGTGAGCTCGAAGTCGTGCGCGGCGTCGTACAGGAGCAGGTCGTGGCACTGGCCGATCAGGGCGTGCTGGAGGCGGTCGGGCAGGTCGTGCCGCTGTCCGAGCAGGATCTGGTAGCGGTCGCGCGAGCCCTCCTGCCACACTGAGACGATCAGGTGCCGGAGCCCGGGGGTCAGCTCCACGTCCGAGTCGACCGACAGCCGGTCGATCGGGCGCCCCTTGCCGCCGAACCAGCGTTGGCGACCGATCCATGCGACAAGGAGCTCGTCAAGCACGTCTTACTCCTCCTGGGTGATAGCCGGCGGGAGGGTGAACCAGTAGAAACCATGCCCTGGGAGCGTCAAAAGATACGGAAGTTCGCCAATTGCCGGAAATGGGACCCCGCCCATCGTCTCGACGGGCGAGACGCCGACGAACCTGCGCAGGTCGAGCTCGACCGGCTGCGGGAAGCGCGAGAGGTTGTTGACGCACAGCATCCGGTCGTCGCCCAGCTCGCGGACGAACGCCAGCACGCTCGGGTTGGAGGAGTTGAGCTCGGCGAACTCACCCAGCCCGAACACCGGGTGCCGCTTGCGGATCTCGATCATGCGCCGGGTCCAGTGGAGCAGCGAGCCGTTGTTCTTCTGCTGCGCCTCGACGTTGAGCCCCTGGTAGCCGTAGATCGGGTCCATGATGACCGGCAGGTAGAGCCGCCCGGGGTCGCAGTCGGAGAACCCGGCGTTGCGGTCAGGGTCCCACTGCATGGGGGTGCGCACGCCGTCGCGGTCGCCGAGCCAGATGTTGTCGCCCATGCCGATCTCGTCGCCGTAGTAGAGCACCGGTGAGCCGGGCAGCGACAGGAGCAGCGCGGTGAACAGCTCGATCTGGTTGCGGTCGTTCTCCAGCAAGGGAGCGAGCCGCCGCCGGATGCCGACGTTGGCCCGCATGCGCGGATCCTTGGCGTACTCGGTGTACATGTAGTCGCGTTCCTCGTCGGTCACCATCTCGAGCGTCAGCTCGTCGTGGTTTCGCAGGAAGATGCCCCACTGGCAGTGCTCCGGGATCTTCGGCGTCTGGGCCAGGATCTCGGAGATGGGGTAGCGCGACTCCCTGCGCACGGCCATGAAGATGCGGGGCATCAGCGGGAAGTGGAAGGCCATGTGGCACTCGTCGCCGCCGCCCACCGGATCGCCGAAGTACTCCACCACGTCGGAGGGCCACTGGTTGGCCTCGGCGAGCAGGACCCGGTCGGGGTAGATCCGGTCGACCTCCTTGCGCACGCGCTTGAGATACTCGTGGGTCCGGGGGAGGTTCTCGCAGTTGGTGCCCTCCTCCTCGAACAGGTAGGGCACCGCGTCCAGCCGGAACCCGTCGATGCCGAGGTCGAGCCAGAAGCGCAGCACCTCGAGCATGGCGTCCTGGACGGCCGGGTTCTCGTAGTTGAGGTCGGGCTGGTGGTGGAAGAACCGGTGCCAGTAGTGCTGGCCGCGCACCGGATCGTAGGTCCAGTTGGACGTCTCGGTGTCGATGAAGATGACGCGGGCGTCAGAGTAGCCCGTGTCGCTGTCGGCCCAGACGTAGAAGTCGCCGAACGGCCCCTCGGGGTCGTGGCGTGAGGCCTGGAACCACGGGTGGGCGTCGCTGGTGTGGTTCATGACGAGGTCGGCGATGACCCGCATGCCGCGTTTGTGAGCCTCGTCGACCAGTTTCACGAAGTCACCCAGATCGCCGAACTCGGGCAGGATCTTCATGAAGTCGGCGATGTCGTAGCCGCCGTCACGCAGCGGCGACTCGTAGAGGGGCAGCAGCCACAGGCAGTCGACGCCGAGCCACTGGAGGTAGTCGAGCTTGCCGATCAGGCCCTTGATGTCGCCGGTGCCGTCACCGTTGGAGTCGGCGAAGCCCCTGATCAGCACTTCGTAGAAGACGGCGCGTTTGTACCAGTAGGGATCGCGAGGCTTCTCCTCGTCGAAGGCGTTGGGAATGGGTGTGGAGCTCATGAGCCCCTCCTGGCGAGGCTCACGAGGGAGACGCTGACACACACGTTGAAGACTCCCCGCTGAATTCTGGTCTACCGTGGCGCGGCTCGTACGGTTAGGACGTGGGCTGGCTGGATATGGGGGTCGAGGCGCACATAGTTGCTCTGCCGCCAACGATACGACTCGCCCGACAGCTCGTCGTCCACGACGAACTCGGCGTTCCAGTCGAGACCGAGCGCGGGCAGATCGAGCTCGACCGTGGCCTCGTGGGTGTGGTGGGGGTCGAGGTTGATGACCGCCAGAACGACGTCGCCCATCCCGTGCCTTCGTGTGGCGGGGTCATAGGCGCCCGGGAGTCGCTTGGAGATGCAGACCATGTCCGGTTGGTCGACCCTGTGGAAATGTAGGTTACGCAATTCCTGTAGTGCCGGGTGGGCTCTTCGAAACAAATTCAGGTGCGTGATGAAAGGCGCGAGACTGCGGCCTTCGCGCTCCGCCGCCGCCCAGTCGCGAGGTTTGTACTGATATTTCTCGCTATCTAGATATTCTTCACTTCCGGGGCGAACCGGAACATTTTCCGTTAGTTCATACCCTGAATAGACCCCCCACGTCGGCGAGGCCAGCGCGGCCAGCACGGCCCTGATCTTGAACGCCGGAAGCCCGCCGTGCTGGAGGTACTCGTGCAGGATGTCCGGTGTGTTGACGAACAGGTTGGGCCGCAGGTAGCCGGACGTCTCGTGGGAGAGCTCGGTGAGATAGGTCTCGACGTCGTACTTAGAGTTCTTCCAGGTGAAATACGTGTATGACTGGTGGAACCCGATCTTGGCCAGGGTGCGCAGCATCGCCGGCCGGGTGAACGCCTCGGCCAGGAAGAGCACGTCGGGGTCGGTCGAGTGGATGTCGGCCAGCAGTCGCTCCCAGAAGGCCACCGGCTTGGTGTGCGGATTGTCCACCCGGAAGATCCGCACTCCGTGGTCCATCCAGTGCCGCACCACCCGTTTGACCTCGGCGTAGATGCCCTCGGGGTCCCTGTCGAAGTTGATGGGATATATATCTTGATATTTCTTCGGTGGATTCTCGGCGTAGGCGATGGTCCCGTCGGCCCGGATCGTGAACCACTCGGGGTGCTCCTTGACCCACGGATGGTCGGGGGAGCACTGCAGGGCCAGGTCGAGCGCGACCTCCATGCCGAGCTCGCGGGCGCGGGCGACGAACAGGTCGAAGTCCTCGATCGTGCCCAGGTCGGGATGGATGGCGTCGTGGCCGCCGTCCTCGCCGCCGATCGCCCAGGGCGAGCCGGGCTCGTCGGGCTCGGGGCTCAGCGTGTTGTTGCGGCCCTTGCGGAAGGTCTCGCCGATCGGGTGGACGGGCGGCAGGTAGACGACGTCGAAGCCCATCCGGGCGATCGCCGGCAGCCGCTTGGCCGCCGTCTGGAGGGTGCCGGACTTGGAGACGCCCGACTCGCTGACGACCGCGCCCTCCGACCTGGGGAAGTACTCGTACCACGAGCCGTACAGAGCCCGGCGCCGGTCGACCCTGATCTTCCGCGGCCGGGACCTGGTGACCAGGTCGCGGAGCGGGTGGGCCTCCAGCAGGCTCGCGGTCTCGGGGAGCTGCGCGATCGACAGCCGGGCCCGCGGGTCGAGGTCCTCGTCGCGCAGAGTGGCCGCGATCGCGAGCAGGGCGGCCCGATGCCCGCACGCGCTCTCGCCGTCACCGGGCCCGACCTGCGCGGACGTGCGGGCCGTGCCGGGTCTGACCGGGGTGTGCCCGTTTCTCGCCTGCGGTGTGGTGCGGCCGATGGGGGCGGGACAGTCGGCCTGCCGGACGGCCTTGGCGGCGCGCTCGAACAGCCGGGCGCCCTCCTCGCACATGAGGTCGGTGTCCATGCCACGCGGGATCTTGATCTCGGCGTCGTGCAGCCACGTCGCGATCGGGTCGCTCCAGGCCTCCACCCGGAACAACCAGTCGCCCTCGGTGGCCAGGCACACGTCGACGCACCACCGGTCGGTGCCCGGGGCGCGCTCGTGCATCGGTCTCAACCGGCCACGCTGCCCGTCGGGCGCGGTGAGCACCACGCCCGCGGCCACGGCGTCGTGGCCTTCTCTGAACACGGTCGCCGAGACCTCGAAGGTCTCGCCGGCGACCGCCTTGGCGGGCCACTGCCCGCAATCGACGACGGGGTGGACATCCGTGATGGGAATTCTTCCGATCATCGCATTTCGAGGTTGCGACGGCACACTCGGTACCGCCGGAGGCTTCCGTGGCAGGAACGATCCTTGCATGTAAATTGTGGGCAGCAGTGGATAGACCTCCCGTGTCCCCGGGAGAACCGACAATGGAGGAAGTTGCCCCAATAGTCCCTCTTCATGCTTCGTCCCGGGAAGGGGTTTGAACGTCCTTGCTGAGGGTGAGGGTCTGAGAGGTCCCTCCTAGCCCATAGGGTGCAAAAACGTGAGAGCAATCCGCCGGTTTACCGTCCGCACCGTCCTGCCAGCAGAGCTGGCCGCACTCGGCGAGCTGGTGCACAATTTGCGCTGGTCCTGGCATCCGGAGACCACAGACCTGTTCGCCGAGGTCGATCCGGTGCTGTGGGAGCAGGTCGGGCACGACCCGGTCGCCCTGCTGGGCGCCGTCGACCCGCGCCGGCTGGCCGAGCTGGCCGCCGACCGCCGCTTCCTGCGGCGGCTCGCCGACGCGGCCGACGACCTGCGCGAGTACATGAACTCGCGGCAGTGGTACCAGACGCTGCCCGACGCCGCGCGGACCATCGCCTACTTCTCGCCCGAATATGGCATCGCCGCCGCGCTCCCGCAGTATTCGGGCGGCCTCGGCATCCTGGCCGGAGACCACCTCAAGGCCGCCAGCGACCTCGGCGTGCCGATCCTCGCGGTGGGGCTGCTCTACCGCCACGGCTACTTCACCCAGTCGCTCTCGCCGGAGGCCTGGCAGCTGGAGCACTACCCGTCCCTCGACGCGGGCGGCCTGCCGCTGGCCCTGCTCAAGGAGGACGACGGCACCCCGGTCAAGATCCGCGTCGGCCTGCCCGACGACCGCGTGCTGCACGCGCAGCTCTGGGTGGCCCAGGTGGGCCGGGTCCCGCTGCTGCTGCTCGACTCCGACGTGGCCGACAACGACACGGCCGCCCGCGACGTCACCGACCGGCTCTACGGCGGCGGCACCGACCACCGGCTCATGCAGGAGCTCCTCCTGGGCGTGGGCGGGGTGCGGGCGATCCGCGCCTACTGCCGCATCACCGGGCACGCCGAGCCCGAGGTGTTCCACACCAACGAGGGACACGCCGGGTTCCTCGGCCTGGAACGCATCCGTGAGCTGACCGAGGCCCGCCTCTCCTTCGACGAGGCGCTCGAGGTCGTCCGGGCCGGCACCGTGTTCACCACCCACACGCCGGTGCCCGCGGGCATCGACAGGTTCCCCGTCGACATGATCGAGCGGCAGTTCGGCGGCGACAACGCCTGGCCGACCGTGCCCGTGGAGCGCATCCTCGCCCTCGGCGCCGAGGCCGATCCCGGCCGGTTCAACATGGCCCTCATGGGCATGCGCCTGGCCCAGCGCGTCAACGGCGTGTCGCGGCTGCACGGCGAGGTCAGCCGCGAGATGTTCAAGGACCTCTGGCCGGGATTCGACCTCGACGAGGTGCCGATCGGCTCGATCACCAACGGCGTCCACGCGCCCACCTGGGTGGGCCGCGAGCTGATGGAGCTGGCCGGGCGGGAGCTGCCGTCGCTGATCGAGCGGGCGCGCGGCTGGGAGGGCATCCAGAAGATCTCCGACGCCGACATCTGGGCCATCAGGGCGATCTTCCGCCGCCGGCTCGTCGAAGGGGCCAGGGCCCGGCTGCGCTCCTCCTGGCGCGCCCGCGGCGCCTCCGACGCCGAGCTCGGCTGGATCGACGACGCGCTCGACCCCGACGTGCTGACCATCGGCTTCGCCCGGCGGGTGCCGTCCTACAAGCGGCTCACGCTGATGCTGCGCGACCCCGACCGGCTGAGGAGCCTGCTGCTCGACCCCGACAAGCCCATCCAGATCGTGATCGCGGGCAAGGCGCACCCGGCCGACGAGGGCGGCAAGAAGCTGATCCAGCAGATCGTCAAGTTCACCGACCAGGCCGACGTACGCCACCGCATCGTCTTCCTGCCCGACTACGACATGGCCCTGGCCCAGTTCATGGTCGAGGGGTGCGACGTCTGGCTCAACAACCCGCTCCGCCCGCTGGAGGCGTCGGGCACCTCGGGCATGAAGTCGGCGCTGAACGGCGGGCTCAACCTGTCCATCCGCGACGGCTGGTGGGACGAGTGGTACGACGGCACCAACGGCTGGGCCATCCCCACCGCCGACGGGGTCGTCGATCCCGACCGGCGTGACGAGCTGGAGGCGGCCGGGCTCTACGACCTGATCGAGCACGAGGTGGCCGACCGCTTCTACGACCGGGCACCCGACGGGCTGCCGCGCCGCTGGCTGGAGATGGTCAAGCACACGCTGACCTCCCTCGGGCCCAAGGTGCTGGCCACCCGGATGCTCCGCGACTACGTGGCCGACCTCTACACCCCGGCGGCAGTCGCGGCCCGCGCGCTGTCGGCCGACTCCTGGGCCGCCGCCAAGGCGTTCGCCGCGTGGCGGCTGCGGGTCACCAAGGCGTGGCCCGGGGTGCGGGTGGAACACGTCGAGACCTCGGGCGTCGGCGACACCCCGGAGGTGGGCGCCGAGCTGGAGCTGCGCGCCACCATCGCGCTCGGTGACCTGCGGCCCGGCGACGTGCTGGTCCAGGTCGTCTACGGCAGGGTGGGGCCGCACGACGAGCTGGTGCGTCCCGCCTACCTGACGCTCTCGGCCGGCGACGTCGACGACGACGGCCGCGCCCACTACTCGGGGGTGGTCCCGCTCGACCGCACGGGGCCGTTCGGCTACACGGTCCGGGCGGTGCCCCACCACCAGCTCGCGGCCTCGCCCGCCGAGCTGGGGCTGATCGTCGTGCCCGAGGAGCCGGCCGGGATGACCAACGGCATCCTCAGGTGATCTTCCATAACGTGACCGGCCTTGACGGAGCGGCATAATCGAAATCGTGGACGACAGCGGCAACGGCCTGCGGGCCGACAATCTGGTGGCCACGGTCCGAGGTGTGCTGCCGTCATTGACGCCCGCCGCGCAGACCGTCGCCCGCCTGATCCTCGAGGACCCCGCGACGGTGGCGCGGAGCACCATCACCGAGCTCTCCGCCGCGTCGGGCACCAGCGAGGCCACGATCGTGCGGACGGCCAGGCTGCTGGGCTTCGCCGGCTACCCCCAGCTCCGGCTGGCGCTGGCCGCGGCCGCGGCGCAGCCCGACCGGCTGGTGCCCGGCGACCTGGCCCCCGACGACCCGCTGTCCGAGGTCATCCAGAAGGTCGCCAGGGCCGAGTCCGAGGCCATCAACGACACTGTCGCCCAGCTCACCTCCGAGCGTCTCGGCCTGGTCGTCGACGCCATCACCACGGCCCGGCGGATCGACGCCTACGGGGTGGGCGCCTCCGGCCTGGTCGCCGAGGACGTGGCCCAGAAGCTGCTGCGCATCGGGCTGTCCAGCCACGCCTTCCAGGACGCCCACCTGGCGCTGACCAGCGCGGTGCTGCTCAAGGCCGGTGACGTGGCGATCGGCATCAGCACCTCGGGCGAGACGCCCGACGTGATCGAGCCGCTGATGAGGGCGGGGGAGGCGGGCGCGACCACCATCGCGATCACCAACAACCCCCGCTCGTCCATCGCGGAGCTGGCCGAGCACGTGCTGATCTCGGCCGGGCGCGAGACGGAGTTCCGCCCCGGCGCCCTGGCCAGCCGCATCAGCCAGCTCCTCGTGGTCGACTGCGTGTTCGTCGGCGTCGCCCAGCGCACGTTCGCCTCCTCCCAGGAGGCGCTGCAGAGCACCAGGCGCGCCGTCGAGGAGTTCACCCGGCGGACATCACCCGCACGTCGTCAGCCTTGACGAACATCACCCGGTGCCCGAACTGAATCTGCAGATATCTCGTCTCGCCCCTGACCACGGTGTGGCCGGCCGGGTCGAAGGTGACGGCCCGGTAATACTCCGTGGCCGCCGGTCCTGACAGCGTGTACCTCTCGCCCGCCGAGAACGTGTACTGCAGCGGGGTGACCGCCTGGTAGGGGATGCCCTCGGGGTAGGCCTCCCGCTCCGGGTACGCCCTGCCGTACACAGGGACCGTCTCCAGGCCGGGCTTGGGCGTCACCACGAGCCCCGCCGACGGGATGGCGGTCGGCGCGGAGGCCGGGTTGTGGAACCACGCCTTCTGACCGAGATACCAGATCGCGGTCCAGTCGCCCTGCCTGTCGGCCACGGCGTACCGCTGGCCGGTGCTCGCCCGCGCGCTGTGGTCGTACACGCTGTAGAGGGACTCGCCCGTGGGGTGCTTGCCGATGTCCTTGACCAGCGGCGCGTCCGCGCGCGGCTCGGTGCGCAGCCACACGGTGTGCGCGGGGAGCGGCGGGCAGTCGGCCGACGGGTTCTGGCGGTCACAGCCGTAGAAGTACGGCTTGTTGCTCTCGAAGTCGGGCCTGATCATGATCGCGCCGGACCTCGGGCCGCCGGACGGGTGCAGCGGCGCGCCGACCAGCTTCATGTAGTGCGCCCAGTCCCAGAACGGGCCCGGGTCCTCGTGCATGTCCTGGACGGTGCCGGGGATGGTGCCGGGCACGTTGTCGTGGCCGATGATGTGCGCGCGGTCGAGCGGCACGCCGTGGCGCAGCGCCAGGTAGCGCACCAGCTTGGCCGACGTGCGGTACATCGCCTCGGTGTACCAGGTGTGGCCCTCGGCCAGGAATCCCTCGTGCTCCAGGCCGATGGACTTGGCGTTGATGTACCAGTTGCCGGCCTGCCAGCCGACGTCCTTGGCCTTGATGTGCTGGGCGACGTGCCCGTCGGTGGAGCGCAGCGAGTACTGCCAGCTGGCCCGGTAGGCCGGGTTCTTCACCAGGCCGATCGACGGGCCGAAGTAGCCCTCCATGTCGTGGATGACGATGTAGTCGATCTTCTGGCTCCGCGGCCGGTCGCCCAGGTCGTGGTTGCCGTAGCCGCCGTTGGGCAGCTGGGCGTAGCCTGCCGGGATCCACTCGCAGGAGATGGTCGGCGGGCACTCCACGCCGTCACGGCGCGCCGGGCGCAGGCCGAGCTTCTCCAGCCATTTCTCGATCTTGTCCAGGCCGGCGACGGGGTCCAGCCTGACCCGGTGCCCGTCGTCGGTGACCCGCTCCTGGCCGGCCGCGATGGTGGCGTAGACCTCGTCGGCGAAGAACTTGGCCGCCTCCGCCTCCTGGGCGCCCGAATACTTCGCGACCGCCCCGTACCACTCGCCGGGGTCGTCGCTGAGCGGTGCGCCGATCGACTTCTGGTGGTCGGCGAGCAGCGCCGCGCCGCCTCTGATGTTGGCGGCGGCGTCCGAGCGCAGCCTCTCGCGCGTCTCGCCGGTGAGCTCGGCCGCCTTCTCCAGGGTCCGCAGCGAGGCGGGGATCTCCGTCTCGGCCGGGGGCTCGGCCGGCTCGGCCGCGTTGGTCTGGGGGCGGCTCTCGTCGCCTCGCGGGTCCTCCTCGTCCGCGCCGTGGTGGTTGGACCCGGTGAAGGCCGCCGCGTCGGTCAGGTGCATGGGCCCGAAGCCGGCGTTGTTGCTCGGCTGCCCGGCGTGCGCGTCCCAGCGTGACTCCAGGTAGGAGACACCGAGCAGGACGCTCTCCGGCACCTTGAACTCCTCCGCCGCGGCCGCGAACGCCTGCTGCCGGTCTCCGGGTTCGGCGGCCGGTGCGGCCTGTGCCGCCTGCGCGGCGGAGGCCACGGCGGGGAGGGTGGCTAAGGGGAGGCAGGCGACTACCGCGATCGTCAACGCTCTGCGCATGTACCGCTCCTTGACTGCTGGGGGCGTGACAGCAGTCAGCGTCTCAACATTTTCCTTCCTCGACGAGACCTTTGCGAAGAATTTCTTCAGCAGTGACGCCCATGGTGGGCACCTCCGCGCGGCGGGCGAGGGCGTCTGCATCCCGTAGTACGTCAGAGCTACACGAAAATGTGCACTCCGCAGCGGGACGCCGACTACAAGCGGTGATCCATACCGTCGATGCCCGAGCACGTCTCCGGCACGAAAGGACCACCGCCCCATGGCGACCCGCTCGCGTGACAGCCGCCTGCGCCGCACCCTGCTCGCAACGCTCGTCGCCGCCTCGGTGGCGGGGCCGGTGACGGGCGTGACCCGGCCCGGGGCGGTACCGGCACCCGTTCCCGCCCCCGCACCCCCGCCGGCCGCCGCGACCCCGGTCGCACTCGCCGTGCGGTACGCGGCCAGTCGCGTGGAGATCCTGGCGGCCGCACGGACGGCGGCCCGGCACGGCCACCATGGGCGTGCCTCGATGCTGGGCGAGATGGCTGATCCCGCGCGGCGTTTCCTGTCCTTCGACGGTCGTGACGGCGGGCGGGCCGTGGAGGTCTTCGGCGAGTTGTCCAACGCCGAGCGGATCGCCGTGCTGGTCCCGGGCGCCGGGATCGACCTGGACAAGTACGGGCTGCTGCGCGGCGGCTCGATGAGGCTCCAGGACGCGCTGGGCGACCGGTCGGCCGTGATCGCCTGGCTCGGGTATGCCACGCCGAGCAGCGTGAGCCTCCAGGCGATGACCTCCGGCCGTGCCGACGAGGCCGCCCCTGGCCTGCGCGCCTTCGTACGGGAGGTGCGCGCGGCCAGGCCGGGCGCACGAGTCTCGCTCCTGTGTCACTCTTACGGCTCCGTGGTGTGCGGACGGGCCGCGCCGGGACTGGACATCGCCGACATCGTCCTGTTCGGCAGCCCCGGCGCGGGCGTAGCCGATGCCGCCGCGCTGCGCACCCCGGCCGCGGTGTGGGCCGGCCGCACGGCCGGGGACTGGGTCGGCCGCCTGCCGTACGTGTCCATCGAGTTGCCGTTCGTCACGGTGGGGCTGGGCGGCGATCCGGTCTCGCCCGGATTCGGCGCCCGGATCTTCGCGGCGGGCGGCGGCGGGCACAGCGACTACCTGGCGTCCGGATCCACCGCGCTGGCAAGCATCGCGCGGATCGTATCCGGACGGGCTGACGGCGATGCGTGACCTCGTCGCGCGGCTCGACGCCGAGACTCCACCCGACCGCGACCGCGCCCTGGACGCTCTGCGCGCGCTGGCCATCCTCGGCGTGGTGGCCGGGCATTGGCTGGTGACCGCGCTGGTCGTGGACAGTGGGACAGTGCGGGTCGCCAGCCCGCTGCGGTCCATGCCACAGCTCACCCCGGTTTCCTGGGTGTTCCAGACGCTCGCGGTCTTCTTCCTGGTGGGTGGGCTGGTGGGGACGCGGAGCCACCTCCGTGCCCGGACAGGAGGCGTGCCGTACGGGCGGTGGCTCATGGGCCGGACGGCCCGGCTGTTCCGGCCGGCGGCGGCCGTGGCGGTGGTGTGGGCCATGGTGGCCCTCGCGATGCTGGCCTGTGGGGCCAGGCTGGAGAGCGTACAGGCGCTGGTCAAGCTCGTGCTGTCCCCGATGTGGTTCCTGGTGGTCTTCGCGGCGTTGACGGCGGCGACCCCGCTGGTGGCGAGACTGCACCCGGTGTGGCCGCTCGCCGTGGTCGTGTGTGTTGATCTGGCCAGGTTCGGCGCCGTCCTGGTCAGCGCCCTCGCGGAGCGGGCGGGCCCGCTGGGCGGGCTCGTGAACGCGGCAGCCGGACCCGGAGGGGGCCTGCACTGGTGGGTCAACGTGGCCGCCGGGTGGCTGGTGCCGTACTGCCTCGGAGCGGCATGGGCCCGCGGTGGTCTGCGGGGGCGCGCGACCGGATGGGTGTTGCTGCTCGGCGGCGCGGCCGTCACCGCCGCCCTCGTCACCTGGGGCGGCTACCCCGCCGCCATGGTCGGTGTGACAGGGGCGCCGCGGTCCAACCTCGACCCGCCCTCCCTCGCCGCCGTCACCTTCGGGCTGGCCCAGAGTGGTGCGGCCTTGTTGCTGCTCGGTCCGCTGGGGCGGCTGCTGCGTCGCCCCGCGGCCTGGGCCGCGGTGGCGCTGACGAACCTCGCCGCGATGACGATCTTCCTTTGGCACCAGACCGCGATGATCGCGGTCACCTCGATCGGCCTGCTCGCCGAGAGCGCGATGCTGTGGGCCGGAGTACTGGGGGACGGTACGACTCGGGCCGGGGCACTCGGCGGCGGAACGCTGCCCGGCCTGCACACCGCTCCGGACGGGCCAGGCTGGGTGTTCGCCCGGATGGCCTGGCTACCGGTGTTCGCGGCGGCGCTGCTGGTGTGCTGCGCCGCGTTCCACGGTTACGAGCGAGGACGAACCCGCTCGAACCCCTCGAAGCCGGTTGCGGTGCGTCGCTAGGCTGGATCATCCGGCCCAAGGGACAAAGAAGGACAGAAGGGACGTAGGGCGAGGTGAGCAGGCTGCGAAGGGTCCTGGGCACCTTGCGCGCGGACCTGTGGACGATGGCCGCCGACCCGCTTCCCCGCATGGCGAGGCCGCGCTGGTTGTCCCGGCTCCCGCATGTCCTGGTCATCCTGTACGCGCTGGTCATGGGCATGTTCCCCGACGGAGAGGGTGTGGACCCGACGGTCCCGCTGCTCGCCATGGTCCAGGCGGCGATCCTGGTGATCGCGATGTCGCGCCCGCTGCCCGCCTGGTGGGCGTCGATCGCGTTCACGGTCATCGGCGCGAGAACGGGAATGACCTACTTCCCACAGAGCCTGACCTTCCCCTGGATGATCCATCCGGGGACGCCCAGGGGGCCGGCGCTCCCCAGGACCCTGTATGCCGACGGGCTGGCTTTCCCGTGGACGGGCTCCGGCATAGCCCTGCAGGCCGGAGTGCTGTTCCTGCTGGCCCTCCGCGTGCGCCCCCGCGTCGCGGCCGAGGCGCTGGCTATCACCACGCTGGCGGCAGTGGCGTGCGTGGTGTTCATCCTCGAGGGCAACTGGGGCGGCGATGTGCTGCTGGCCGTGCTGGTCGACGCGATCGCGGTCGCGATCGGGGTGGGGGTGCGCGCGCTCAGGATGGCCCGTACCCGGCTGGAGGCCCAGGAGGAGTTGACGGCCGAGGAACGAGCCCGCCGCACGCTGCTGGAAGAGCGCAACAGGATCGCCCGCGAGCTGCACGACGTGGTCGCGCACCACATGTCGGTGATCTCCATTCAGGCGCAGGTGGCGCCGCACCTGGTAGAGAATCCGCCCGACGAGCTGAGGGAGAACCTCGCGGGCATCCGCGAGAACGCCGTCGAGGCGCTGACCGAGCTACGCCGGGTCCTGGGCGTCCTGCGCGCGCAGGACACACCTGGGGACGCGCCACAGCCCACGCTTGACCGGCTCGACGAGCTGCTCGCGAATGTGCGCGGCGCAGGCGTCGCGCTCACCGCCGAGACCGCGGGCGAGCCGCGCCCGTTGTCGCCCGGGGTGGAGCTGTCGGCGTTCAGGATCGTGCAGGAGGCGCTCAGCAACGCCATGCGGCATGCGCCGGGCGCGCCGGTGGCGGTCCGGCTGTGCTACCACCCCCACGCCCTCACGATCCGAGTCGTCAACGGCGCGCCCGCTGCGCCGGCCCCGCCCTCGCCCGGCGCCCGGCACGGGCTGCTGGGAATGCGCGAGCGCGCGGCCATGCTGGGCGGCGATCTTGTCACGGGGCCTACACCGGACGGAGGCTACGAAGTAAGCGTGTTCCTGCCCGTCGATTCGCAGAAAGGCATCGAGGCCACCCCATGACGAGCGTCCGCGTGCTCATAGCCGACGACCAGATCATGGTCCGTCAGGGCTTCACCGTGCTGCTCAACGCCGAGCCTGGCATAGAAGTCGTTGGCCAGGCCGTGAACGGCCTCGACGCCGTCGCGAAGGTCGCCGAGCTGGACCCCGACGTCGTACTGATGGACGTGCGGATGCCCGAGCTGGGCGGCATCGAGGCGACGCGCCGCATCGCCGGGCAGCCGGACACGACCGTGAAGGTCCTGGTGCTGACCACCTTCGACCTCGACGATTACGTCTACGAGGCGCTGCGCGCGGGCGCGTCCGGCTTCCTGCTCAAGGACGCGTCGGCGGCCGAACTGGCCCACGCGGTGCGGGTGGTGGCGGCCGGTGACGCCCTGCTCGCGCCGAACGTCACCAAGCGCCTGATCGCCGAGTTCTCCCGGGTGACCGGCGCCCCGCGCACCCCGCTGAAGGAGCGCGTGGGCGACCTGACCGAACGCGAGACCGAGGTGCTCTCGCTGATCGCGCATGGCCTGTCGAACGCGGAGATCGCCGAGCGGCTGGTGGTCGCCGACCAGACCGTCAAGACCCACGTGAGCAGGATCCTGGTCAAGCTGGGGCTGCGCGACCGCACCCAGGCGGCGGTCTTCGCCTACGAAACAGGGCTGGTGCGCCCGTCGGGTTACTAGACCCAGATGCCGAGGTGTTCCGCGGACCTTCGGTAATGTTCCGACCATGGGTGAGTTCGTACGCGTAGAGACAGTTGACCAGATCGCCACCATCAGGCTTGATCGTCCGAAGATGAACGCTCTCAACGGTCAGGTCCAGCGAGAGATCGGAGAGGCGGCCCGCGCGGTCGACGCCGATCCCGGTGTGCACGCCGTGGTCGTCTACGGCGGCGAGCGCGTCTTCGCGGCCGGGGCCGACATCAAGGAAATGGCCGTCATGTCCTACGCCGACATGTCACTCCATTCCCGCACCCTGCAAGACTGCTTCACCGCCGTGGCCCGCATCGGCAAGCCCGTCATCGCGGCCATCACCGGCTACGCCCTGGGCGGCGGCTGCGAGCTCGCCCTGTGCGCCGACTTCCGCCTGGCCGGAGAGTCGGCCAAGCTCGGCCAGCCGGAGATCCAGCTCGGCATCATCCCCGGCGCGGGCGGCACCCAGCGGCTGCCCCGCCTGATCGGCCCGGCCCGCGCCAAGGACCTCATCTTCAGCGGACGCCACGTCACCGCTGCCGAGGCGCTCGCCATCGGCCTGGTCGACCGCGTGGTGCCCGACGCCGAGGTCTACCAGGCCGCCCTGGAGTGGGCGGCCACCTTCGCCGGCGGGCCGACGGTGGCCCTGCGGGCGGCCAAGCAGGCGGTGGACCAGGGCCTGGAGGTCGATCTCGACACCGGCCTGGAGATCGAGCGCCTCCAGTTCTCCGGCCTCTTCGCGACCGACGACGCCAAGATCGGCATGACCGCCTTCGCGGAGAAGTCCAAGCCCAAGTTCACCGGCCGCTGACAGGCGCGTCGTCAGGGGGCGCGGGGCGCCCGCATCGCCATGGGCTGGACCGTGACAAGGCGCCGGGCGGGAGACGGGACGACAGGGTGAGCTGACTGGAGTTATAGCGCTTGGTTGCCGTTCGGGAACACTGTCATGACCGATGTGGATTTACCACTATGGTGGCCTTCCATGATGCGCGTCCTGGTCCCCGCCCGGCTGCGTAAGGCCGTGCGCACGTGGTTCGATTCCCGCTACATCTCCATCGCGGATCACCGCCAGGACATCAGGGACGCCCTCTGGGAGGTGCAGACCCTGCGGCGCGAGGTGGTGACCCTGCAGGGCGAGGTCGAGCGCCTCAGGAACACCAGGCCGCGCGCCGCCGCCACCCCCGCCTTCGACAAGTCCAAGATCGACGACGCCCACCGCCTGGCCCAGGAGACCGCCAAGGCGCTGGACGGCGTGCTCCAGAACGAGGTCCTGGTCTGGCAGGCCATCGACGACCTCAACGCCCGCCTCGCGAGCCCGCCTCCTCCCGAGCCCTCGCCTCGCGATCACGGCCGGGCGGGCGGCACGGGCGGCACGAACGACACGGGCGGGGAGCGCGCTCGCTCCGAGGAGCGGCCGTGCGTGTGACGTGGACCGGCGGCGAGCTGAGGTTCCGCCTCGGCGCCGAGGACGAGATCACCGGCAACGCCTCCGACGGGCACCCCGTCAAGCTGGCGACCAACTCGTGCGCCATCTCCGGCGTGCCCGGTGACGCGCACCCCGACCTCTTCGCCGTCGCCGCGTGGACCGTGGTCGCCCCGTGGACGCGTGAACAGGTCACGTTCGACCGTTCCATCTCGGCCGAGGTGGCCGCCGCGCTGTACGACGGCTGGGGGGTCGAGGCCGGGCCCGTGGGGGCCGAGCCCCGTCGCGCCGGCGGCAGGCTGGCGATCTCCTACAGCGGCGGGGCCGACTCCGTGGCGGCGGCGGCCGTCTATCCCGAGGCGCCGTTCGTGCACTTCCGGCGGGTGCCGCACGCCCGGGTGCCCAACCGGTGGCCGCACTACCGCTCCGACGTGCTGGCCAGGCTGGCGCGGGGCACCGGCCGGGAGCTCACGACCGTCGAGTCCGACCTGGAGTTCACGCTGGCCGAGCCCCGGCCCGGCTACCCCGAGCACCAGGCCGTGGCGGCCGGCGCGTTGCTGCTGGCCGACCGGCTCGACCTCGGCGGGCTCGGGTTCGGCTACGAACTGGGCTCCCGGTGGCTCGGCGGCGGGCGCTACCTGCACCGCTACACGCCCGACAACGCCCTGTGGGCGCCGCACGGGATGTGGGGGCGGTTGTTCGCGGCCGCCGGGGTGCACATCGTGCTGCCGGTGGGCGGGGTGAGCGAGGCCGTCACCATGCGGCTGGCCCTGGAGTCCGACCTCAAGGATCACGTCCGATGGTGCCTGCGCGGCACCGACGGCCCGTGCCGCAACTGCGGCAAGTGCCTGTACAAGGAGCTCATCCAGGCCGCCGTCGAGCGGCGGCCGCTCGACACGCCCATCACCGCCGACCGGGCCGTGGCCCGCAAGTGGTTCAAGCCGCCGCCCTACGGCGGCCAGGAGATGATCGAGTACGGTCTGGCGCGCGTGCCCGGCATCGAGCGCACGCTCTTCGCCAAGGCGCTCGACTACTACGACGCCACCGAGGAGTCCACCGGCTGGCTCGACCACTGCTATCCGCCGGCGATCGACGAGATCCCGGCCCGGTGGCGCGAGCAGGCGGCGGCGTTCATGGCGCGCAACGTGGGGTTCATGACGGAGGACGAGCGGCGCCGGGTGGAGACGTGGGGCTCGTGACCCGGGAGCGCGGACGGATCGAGCGGGAGAGCGGGCGGATGGAGCGAGAGGGCGGGCGGATGAGGGGGAGAGCGGTCGGATGAAGGTCTACCTGTCGGTCGACATGGAGGGCGTGACCGGGCTCACCGACCCCGAGGAGATGCACGCCGGCAAGCGCGGCTACGACCGGGGCTGCGAGCTGATGACCGCCGACGCCAACGCCGCCGTCGAGGGCGCGTTCGCCGCCGGGGCGGGCGCGGTGCTGGTCAACGACGCGCACGGGTCGACCAAGAACCTGCGGATCGACCTGCTCGACCCGCGCGCCACCCTGATCCGCGGCCCCGGCAAGGCCCAGCGGATGGCCCAGGGCGTCGACGGATCGTTCCAGGCGGCGGGCTTCGTGGGCTACCACGCCCGCGCCGGGGTGCCGCACGGCGTGCTCAACCACACCTGGATGGGCAAGGAGATCCAGAACGTCTACCTCAACGGCGAGGTGTGCGGCGAGACCCGGCTGGTCGCGGCCTGCGCCGGGTTCCACGGCGTGCCGGTCGTGCTGGTGACCGGTGACGAGGCCGTCGGCGAGGAGGCGCGCGAGCTGCTCGGCGACGTCGAGACCGTGGCGGTCAAGAAGGGGATCGACAAGTTCTCGGCCGAACTGCTGCCGCCGAGCGTCGCCCAGGACCTGATCCGTGAGGGGATGGTCAAGGCGCTCAACCGGTTGACCGACTTCACGCCCTACCGGTTGGCTCCGCCGTACACGCTGGGGGTGGAGTGGAACTCGACCGCCATCGCGGCCGCCGTGGCGCTCGTCCCCGGCGTGAAGGCGGTCGGACCCCGGCACGTCGAGTTCAGTACCGATGATTTCACCCAGATCATGGCGCTTTTCGGTATCTTCGCCACGATCGGTGGCCAGGTCGCCTGTGGCAGCGGCCCCTACGGCTGACCGGTCGACAGGGAGGTGCGGGGATGGAAGGGGCGGCGCTGACCCGGCGGGGGTTGCTCGTCGGGATCGGGGCGGTCGGCGGCGCGGGCGCCATGTACGCCGCCATGGGGGCCCTCGGCCTGGCGCCGTCCGAGCAGGACAAGACGTTCGAGCCCCCGAGAGCCGGCGACTTCTCGCTGCGGGGCAGGGCGGCGGCCAAGGTGGTGATCCTGGGCGCCGGGGTGGCCGGGTTGACCGCGGCCTACGAGCTGGGCAAGGCCGGCTACGACTGCACGCTGCTGGAGGCCAGGGCCAAGGCCGGGGGGCGCAACCTGACGTTGCGCGGCGGCGACCGGCTGACGGAGCTGAACGGGCCGTCGCAGGACGTCACGTTCGGGGAGGGCGTCTACTTCAACGCCGGCCCCGCGCGGATCGCGCCGTGGATGGTCACCATGGACTACTGCCGCGAGCTGGGCATCCCGATCGAGACGTTCGTGAACAACAACGCGCAGGCGTACGTGCACACGAACGGCAGGACCGTGCGGGCCCGCGCCGCCCGAGCCGACATGTACGGATATATCGCCGAACTGTTGGCCAAAGCGACAAATGTCGGTGCGCTCGACCGGAAGCTGACCAAGGACGACCAGGAGCGGCTGCTGGAGTTCCTGCGGAGGTTCGGCGACCTGGGCGCCAAGCTCGACTACGAAGGCTCCCCCCGGCGCGGTTTCGTGAAATATCCGGCGCTCGACGCCGGCACCCCCATTCCCCTCCCGGGTTCCCTGCACGACGTCCTCGCCGCCGGCACCGGCCGCGCGATCACCAACGACTTCGGCCACGAGCAGGCCACCCCGATGTTCCAGCCGGTCGGCGGCATGGACGCGATCGTCACCAAGCTGGCCGAGGCCGTGGGCCGGGACCGGATCAGGACCGGCGCCCGGGTCACCGGCATCACCACCCTGGACGACGGCGTCGAGGTCACCTGGGACGGCGGCCGGATCAAGGCCGACTACTGCGTCGCCACACTCCCGCCCCACCTGCTCGCCCGGATCCCGCACAACCTGGGCACCCCGATCACCACCACCCTCAAGACGCCCGTGCCGGCCGCCACCGGCAAGATCGGCCTGGAGTACGGCACACGCTGGTGGGAGCACGAGGACCGGATCTACGGCGGCGCCACCGAGACCGACCTCGACATCACGCACATCTGGTACCCCTCCCACGACTACCACGCGGAACGCGGCCTGCTCGTCGGCTACTACAACACCGAGGCGCACGCCGAGCTGTACGGCGCGCTGACCCCGGAGGACCGCAGGCGCCGTGCCCTCACCCAGGGCAAGAAGATCCACGGCGAGAAGTACCGCACGGGCCTGCTGTCGAGCGTCTCGATCGCCTGGGAGCGCCAGGAGCACATCCAGGGCGGCTGGGTGCGCTGGCCGTCCGTTGATTCGTCCTTCACTCTTCTGCAACGTCCGAGCGGAAGGGTCTACTTCGCGGGTGACTGGCTCACCCACCTGATCGCCTGGCAGGCGGGAGCCATGGAATCGGCTCGCGGCGCCGTCACTCAGCTGCACGAACGGGTGCTGCGCTCCTCGTGACGTGGCACTCGCCACTCCCGGGTCCGGCGTAGGGTCCTGGGAGAGCGATCGAGGAGATGGGATGACGTTGCACTGGGTGCCCGCGACCGAGCGGACCGACCTGCTGGCCGAGCCGGTGGCGCAGGCCGCCCTCCAGCTCGACGACACCGTGGAGGTGGCCGAGATCGATCCCGAGCTGGCCGACACGGCGGTGTTCTGCGAGCGCTACGGAGTCGGGCTCGACGAGTCGGCCAACTGCGTGGTCGTCGCGGCCAGGCGGGGCGGCGAGACGCGCTACGCCGCCTGCATGGTGCTGGCGACGATGCGCGTCGATGTCAACGGCGTGGTGCGCCGGCATCTCGACGCGCGCAAGACGAGTTTCGCGCCGATGGCCCAGGCGGTGGAGCTCACCGGCATGGAATACGGCGGCATCACCCCGATCGGCCTGCCGGGCGACTGGCCGATCCTGGTGGACGTCAACGTCGCCGAGCACGCGAAGGTGATCATCGGGAGCGGCCTGCGCGGATCCAAGCTCGCCGTCTCCGGAGCCACCCTGGCCCGGCTGAAGGGCGCGGAGGTGCTGTCCCTGGCGACCTGAGCGCGTGAGCTCGAGTCGTGGCCAATTTGAGACCGTGGATGGGGAAACCGATGGCCCCGATCTGGACGTTGTACGAGTGGGAATGTGGCCTCATGGTTCATCTCGTGGGCGGGGATTAAGCCGATATGGTGCTTCATGCCATGAACGATGACCGACTCGGCCCTTACCGGCTGCTCAGGCGGCTCGGCGAAGGCGGCATGGGTGTTGTCCACCTCGCTGTCGACCCCCAGGGCAGACAGGTGGCGGTCAAGGTCCTGCGTGCGGAGGTCGCCGGTGACGAGGTCGCCAGGCGGCGGCTCTCGCGCGAGGTCGAGACCATGCGCCGGGTCCGCAGCAAGTACATCGCCGAGGTGCTCGACGCCGATGTGACAGGCCATCGTCCCTACATCGTCACGCGTTACGTCCCCGGACGCCCGCTCGACGAGATCATCAAGGACGACGGCCCGCTGGACCTTCCGGCGCTGATCAAGATCGCGCACGGCGTGGCCACGGCGCTGGCCGCCGTGCACTCCGTCGGCGTCATCCACCGCGACCTCAAGCCCGGCAACGTGCTGATCCTCGACGGCGATCCCGTCCTGATCGACTTCGGCATCGCCCAGGCGGTCGACGCGACCCGGCTGACCCAGACCGGCATGTTCATCGGCACGCCCGGCTACCTCGCCCCCGAGATCATCGAGGGGCAGGAGGCGGGGCCCGAGGTCGACATCCACGCCTGGGCGGGCACCCTGCTCTACGCCGGCACCGGCCAGCCGCCCTTCGGCAAGGGCACGCTGGAGATGATCTTCTACAACATCACCGCGGGCAAGGCCGACGTCAGCGCGGCGCCCGCGGCCCTGCAGCCGATGCTCAAGGCCGCCTTCCAGCGCAACCCGGCCAAGCGTCCCAAGGCTGCCGAGCTGGCCGAGCAGACCGCCCGGATGCTGCCCAAGCCGCAGGGCAACGTGCCCGACGAGATCTCCACCGTCCCGCGGCCCGACCACCCCGACCTGCCGCACTCCGCTCCGCCGGCGCCGCAGCCGCTCGCGGAGAAGTCGGCCTACGACATCTCCACGCCGCCGATGACGCCGCGGCCGCTCGTCGACGGCCGCGACGCCCGGTTCACGCCGCCGCCGCCGAGCCTGACGCCGCCGCAGAGCCTGCTCCACCAGGGCCCGCCCGCCGCCGACCAGCAGCGCCCGGGCCGGCCGCCCTCCGGCCAGGGGCAGGGGCCCGGTCAGGGGCAGGCCCCACCCGACCAGCCGTACGTCTCGCTGCTGCCCGAGCAGGGCGACCCGTGGCCGACCCGCAGGGTCACCCCCGAGGAGCTGCGGCAGATGCAGCGCGAGAGCGGCGTGTCGCAGCCATGGCAGGTCCCGCCGCAGGCCAACAGCCACGGGCACCAGCTGCCCCCGCCGGAGGCCGACGTGCCCACCAGGCGGGTGCGTCCCGACACGTCCGACCTCGACGTGCCCACCAGGCGGGTCCGTCCCGACACGCCCGACTTCGGCAGGGTCAACCCGGTCCCGCAGCACCAGGCTCCGCAGCGGCCGTTCCAGCAGCCGCCGCCCCCCTACATCCCGGCCCAGCCGCAGTATCCACCCGACCCGAGGACCAAGCGCGAGCCGTTCATCCCGGGCGTGCGCCCCGGTCAGACCCTGCAACGGTCCAGGGCCTACGGGGTGGCGGGCGCGATGCTGCTGATCCTCATGATCGTGGCGGCCGTCATGGCGCCGATCCTGGTGGCTGTCGTGGCGATCCCCGTCGCGGTGCTGCTGCGCGCGGCCGACCTGGCCCAGACCGACCTCAACGCGCGCCGCCCGACCGGCGCCGCGGCGCTCGACATGCTGCGGGTGTTCGCCCGCCCGCAGGCGCTGGCCAAGTCGGTCGGCATCACGCTCGCGCTCGTCCTCTACGCGCTCATCCTCGGACTGCCGGTGACGCTGCTGCTCACCGTGGTCCTCGGCACCGACCCGTACAATGCTCTGGCCTGGGGGGCCGCGGTGGCTCTGTGGACCGTCTGCGCGGGCCCGGGAGTGGAGGGGCCGGGCAGGCAGATGCGCAGAACCCTCTCCTCGCTCGTACCCTCGAGAACAGCGGCGATGGTGCTGGCGGGAGTTCTGGCGGCGGTGGCCGCCCTCTCTCTGGTCTTCGCCTACGGCACGTTCGGGGATAACGCGAGGAGGGCCGTATGGACTCCGCTGGATGTCGGGCCTGTGGTGGAGCAACTCAACGGACTGAAGGGGGACACGGGGGGATGACGCGGAGAAGGTGGCGATGAGCAGCGGCAACACCCAGGCGCCCGAGAGGCTCGGCCCCTACCGGCTGGTCCGGAAGATCGGCGAGGGCGGCATGGGGGTCGTTCATCTCGGCCTCGACACCGAGGGCCGCGAGGTCGCCATCAAGGTGCTGCACCCGCACGTCGCCGCCGACCTCAAGGCGCGTGACCGGCTGACGCGCGAGGTCGAGACCATGCGCCGGGTGCGCAGCCCGCACGTGGCCGAGGTGCTCGACGCCGAGCTCGTCGGCGGCCAGCCCTACGTGGTGACCCGCTTCGCCCCCGGCCGCACGCTCGAGGAGACCGTGCTGACCGACGGCACGCTGCGGGCGCGCGAGATCATCCGCCTCACCCAGGGGCTGTGCCAGGCGCTGGTCGCGATCCACGCCGCGGAGGTGATCCACCGCGACTTCAAGCCGTCCAACGTCATGCTGGTCGACGGCGAGCCGCTGGTCATCGACTTCGGCATCGCCCACCTGGTCAACGCCACCCGGCTGACCCAGACGGGGATGTTCGTCGGCACGCCCGGCTACCTGGCGCCCGAGATCATCCGCGACTCGGAGATCACCCAGGCGGCCGACGTGCACGCGCTGGCCTCCACGGTGTTCTTCGCCGCGACGGGCGCGCCGCCGTTCGGCACCGGCACGTTCGAGGCGGTCTGCTTCAACATCATGGAAGGCCGCGCCCAGCTCGACAAGGCGCCGGCCTGGCTGCGCGGATGGCTCTCCCGCGCCCTCGACGTCGAGCCGGAGGCCAGGCCCAGCGCCCACGAGCTGCTGCGGATGGCCAGGGCGCTCGACCCGTCGGTCACCACGTTCCACGAGACCCCGCCCAACGGCACCAAGAAGCTGCCGACGCGCACCCGCGCCATGGAGACGTACTCCGACCTGCTGCCACCCGTCGAGTACGGCCGCCCGAAGCCGCGCGAGGAGGAGCGGCCGCCGCCCTACATCCCGGCGCCGATGCCGGCTCGGCCGCCCGCGCCACGCCCCGACCAGCGGGTCGCGGGCCATCCCGCGCCGCAGACCGGCTACCGCCCGCCGCCTCCGCCGGCGACGCAGGGCAGGCACCAGCCGGCCACCCAGTCGCGTCCCTACTCGCCACCGGCCGAGCGCCGGCGCTATCCGGCGGGCAGCCAGCTCATCGGCGCGCTGCTGCTGGTCACCCTGGTCGCGCTGACGGTCATGCTGCCGGTCGCGGTCGGCGCGGTGGCCGTCGCGCTGGCGCTGGTGCTGCGCGTGGGCGAATACCTCTTCGGCGACCTGGTCGAGCGGCGCAAGGTGCGCGGCAGCAGCGCCGCCGACCCGCTGCTCGCGCTGGTCGGCACCCCGTGGGCGCTGGTCAAGGCGTCGCTGGTGATGCTCGTGCACGTGCCGCTGTCGATCCTGTTCGGCGTTTGCGTATGGGGCGTGCTGCGCTGGGGCGGGGGCATGAGCGTCAACGACGCCGCCGCCTGGGCCGCGGGCGCCTTCACCGCGGGGCTCTTCGTCCTGCCGGGCGGCGGCGCGCCGCGCAAGGCGGTCACCCGCACCTTGACGAGCGTCCTGCGCAGTCCCGGCGCCGCCACGGTCGCGTTGCTGAGCGTGGGCACCATCGCGCTGCTCGCGGTGCTGTTCGCGATGGGCCAGGAGACGTCGTGGGCGCCCTGGCGCGCCCCCGAATCCGCGATCAAGGAGCTGGCCAGGACCGCCCAGGACAGCACGATCGGGTTGATCACCGGCCTGATCGACGACCTGCTGCGGCAGGTGGGGCTGGGCTTCCTGTCACCCTGGTCCTGAGTGTCCGAGCGGGCTCCCGAGGGGAAACTAGGGGTATGAGCGAGCGTCTCGGCCCGTACGAGCTCCTCTCCCGGCTGGGCGCGGGCGGGTTCGGCGAGGTGCATCTGGCGCTCGACCCCGAGGGCCGCACGGTCGCGGTCAAGGTGCTGCATCCGCACGTGGCGGCCGACGGGGGCGCGCTGGCCCGGCTGGCCCGCGAGGTCGAGACCATGCGCCGGGTCGAAGGGCCGCACGTGGCCGAGGTGCTCGACGCCTCGCTCGACGGGGACAACCCCTACCTGGTCACCCGCTACATCCAGGGCAGGCCGCTCAGTGCGGTCCCGGTGCCCCTGGCCGACCTGCGCCTGCTGGCCGCGGGGCTGGCCGACGCGCTGCTGGCCGTGCACGAGGCGGGCGTCGTGCACCGCGATCTCAAACCGGCCAACGTGATGATGACCGAGGGCGAGCCCGTCGTCATCGACTTCGGCATCGCCAGCGCGCTCGACTCGCTCTCGGTCACCGCCTCGGGAGCGGTGGTCGGCACACCCGGCTACCTGGCGCCCGAGGTGCTCGAGGGCAGGGAGGCGGGCATGGAGGCCGACGTGTTCTCGTTCGGCGCCACACTGGCCTACGCGGCGACGGGCCGTCAGCCGTACGGAGTGGGGCCCGTGTCGGCGGTCGCCTACCGTGTCGTGCACCACGAGCCCGACCTGGAGGGCGCGCCGGAGTGGCTGAGGCCGCTGTTGCGCGAGTGCCTGGCCACCGATCCGGCCGCGCGGCCGACGGCCGCGCAGATCTGCGCCCGGCTGGGCGTCGACCGGGTGCCGCGCGCCCGCCACCCCTTACCCCCGCTCGCCGCCACTCCGCCACGGCGGCGGGGCGAGGACGTGCACCACCTGTCGACCCGCGAATGGCGGCCGGGTGACCAGCATCGCCGGTCGGTGGAGGAGTCGAGGGCGCGACACCGCGAGAAGGTGCGCAGACGCTGGGTGATCGGCTCGGGGCTGTTCGTCTCCCTGCTGTCCGCGGCCGCCTGGCAGCCGCTGCCCGAGGTGGCCCTCTTCCTGCTCGCGGCCTACGCGCTGGTCGTGGTGTGCGACGCCGGCGTGGCGCTGTTCTCGCGCCGCCCCCACCGCACTGGCAGGATGATCGTCGACCTGGCCGGCATCGCCGGGTCCGTCGGGATCTGCCTCGGGCTCAGCGCGGTCTTCAGCACGTTCACGCTCGCGCTGTTCGCGGGCACCGCGCTGGTGGTGGGCGTCGTGTTCCTTCTCTCGGCCTGATCACGCCCTGCGAGGGGGCCGCGAAGGGTTGCGGAATAAAGCTCGGTATGGTGTAAGCGGTGATGCTCCGGCGCAGGCGTACTAACTGCGTGTTTGCGCCCAAGCTACTCATGAGTAACATGGCGGTGGGAGGTCCGGGTGAGGTTTGGCACCACCCGCTGTCACGGACATCACGGGTCACCTGGCACTCTGGACAGCATGCATCCGGCGCCCACCGAACGTGGTGGCGCACGCGAACACGGGAGGTCGGCCACCGGCCATGAACATCGTCGTCTGCGTGAAGCAGGTCCCCGATACGGCGACCGAGCGTAAGCTGCGGTCCGATGACAAGACGCTCGACCGCGACGCCGTGGACGGCGTGGTCAACGAGCTTGACGAGTACGCGGTCGAGGAGGCCCTGAAGCTCAAAGAGGCCCACGGCGGTGAGGTCACCGTCCTCACCATGGGTCCGGGCAGGGCCACCGAGACCATCCGCAAGGCCCTGGCCATGGGCGCCGACAAGGCGGTGCACCTCAGCGACGACGCTCTGCACGGCTCCGACGCGCTGTCCACCTCCTACGCGATGGCCCAGGTGCTGAAGAAGATCGGGTTCGACCTGGTCGTCCTCGGTTCGGAGTCCACCGACGCCCGCACCGGCATGCTGCCGGCGATGCTGGCCGAGCGGCTCGGCACCCCGCAGCTCACGCTGGCCAACAAGGTCGACGTCGACGGCTCCTCGATCAGCGTCCAGCGGCTGACCGACTACGGGTTCGACAAGGTCGAGGCGACGCTGCCCGCGGTCGTCTCCGTGGTGGAGAAGATCAACGAGCCGCGCTACCCGTCCTTCAAGGGCATCATGGCGGCCAAGAAGAAGCCGGTCGAGACGCTGGCCATCGCCGACGCCGAGATCGCGGCCGACCAGGTGGGCCTCGGCGCCGCGTGGTCCGAGGTCGTCGACTTCGCCGCGGCCCCGCCGCGCGCCGCCGGCACGATCGTCAAGGACGAGGGTGACGGTGGCGCCAAGGCCGCCGACTTCCTCGCCTCCAAGAAGTTCATCTGAGAACGGGGGTTTTGCTGATATGTCGGAGATTCTCGTTCTCGTCGAGCACGTCGACGGCGAGGTCAAGAAGGTCACTCTCGAGCTGCTGACCCTGGCGCGCTCGCTCGGCGCACCGGCGGCGGTCTGGGCCGGTCCCGGCATCACCGGCGACGCGAAGGCCAAGCTGGCCGAATACGGCGCTGACAAGATCTACGTCGCCGGCTCCGAGGAGATCGTCGGCTACGTGGTCGCGCCCAAGGCCGAGCTGCTGGCCCAGCTGGTGGCGGCCAAGTCGCCCGCGGCCGTGCTGGTGGCCGCCACGGCCGAGGGCAAGGAGATCGCCGGTCGGCTCGCGGTCAAGACCGACTCCGGTGTCATCACCGACGCCGTGGGCCTCGGCGAGGGCTTCGTCGCCGACCAGTCCATCTTCGGCGGCGGCGTCAACGTCCAGTCCAAGGTGCGCAAGGGCACGCCCATCGTCGCCGTACGCCCCAACTCCACGGCCCCCGAGGCCGCCGCGGGCGCCGGCGCCGAGGAGGAGGTGTCCGTCTCTCTGAGCGACGGCGCCAAGGCGGCGAAGATCGTCGAGCGCGTCAAGCAGGAGAAGGGCGCCCGCCCCGAGCTGACCGAGGCCGCCATCGTGGTCTCCGGCGGACGCGGCGTCGGCTCGGCCGAGAACTTCTCGGTCATCGAGGGCCTGGCCGACGCGCTGGGCGCGGCCGTGGGCGCCTCCCGCGCCGCCACGGACGCCGGCTGGTACCCCCACCAGTTCCAGGTGGGCCAGACGGGCAAGACGGTGTCGCCGCAGCTCTACATCGCCGCGGGCATCTCGGGAGCCATCCAGCACCGGGCCGGCATGCAGACCGCGAAGACCATCGTCGCGATCAACAAGGACCCCGAGGCGCCGATCTTCGAGCTCGCCGACTACGGCGTCGTGGGCGACCTGCACCAGGTCGTGCCGCAGCTCACCGAAGAGGTCGTCAAGCGCAAGTAGCTCCATCCGCGAACCGGCGCCGCACACCTTCCATGCGGCGCCGTTCGCGTTCCCTCGCGATCAGACGACGATCTTCGAGCGCTCGCGTTCCCTCGGGGGCAGGACCGTGATCACCGTGGGCTCCGTACGCGGCAGGAAACGAGCCGCCACCGCGATCAGCAGGCCCAGGACGACCGCGATGCCGAGCGCCGTGCGCAGCGACGTGACGTCCGCCAGGAAGCCGATCACCACCGGGCCCAGCAGCAGGCCCGCGTAGCCCATCGCGCCCGCCTGCGCGATCGCCGGGCCGGGATTGTCGGTGGCGGTGCCCGCGAGGGACAACGTCATCGGCGAGATCGTCGCCACGCCCAGGCCGACGAAGAACATCGCGAACACCGCGACCAGCGGCGTGGGCGCGCCCAGCACGACCAGGAAGAACCCGGCCGTGGCCAGCCCGGAGACGGTCAGCATGCCGCGCACTCCGAACCTTGACCGCAACCGGTCACCGGTGACCCTGGCGACCAGCATGCCGGCCTCGAAGACCGGGTAGCCGAGCGCGGCCAGCGCCTCCGGCGCGCCCAGCTCGTCGCGCATGAACAGGCCGTTCCAGTCGGCGACCGTGCCCTCGACCATGAAGGCGAAGAACATGAGGGCGCCGAGCAGGTACACGATCGGCGGCATGCGCCGCCGGGCCCCCGCCGTGGCCTGCCGTGCCGGGGCTTCGGGCAGGTAGGCGCGGCCGATGAGGATCATCGCCGGCAGGGAGACCAGGCCGATCAGCGCCACGTTCGCGGTGAACGACAGACCCAGCGCGATCGACACGCTGCCCAGCGCGCCCGCGGCGATGGCGCCGACGCACCAGCCCGCGTGCATGCCGTTCATCAGCGGGCGCCCGTAGGCCCGCTCGACGGTCGAGCCCTGGGCGTTCATCGCGATGTCCACCACGCCGAACGCCATGCCGAAGAACGCCGCGGCGACCAGCAGCAGCGGGAGGTTCGGCGCGAACGCCACGCCCACCAGGCCCAGCGCAGTGAGCGGCCCGCCGACCCGCAGCACCGCCTTGCTGCCCGCGCGGGCCATGATCCGCCGCATGGACTGCATGGTCACCAGCGCGCCCAGGCCCCACGCGAGCAGGATGACGCCGAGCGACGACTCGGACAGGCCCAGCTTGTCGCTCAACGCCGGGATGCGCACCGTCATCGTGCCCACCATCAGGCCGGACATCACGAAGGTAAGGATCGCCCCGTAACGGGCCATCCGCAGATCGCGAGCCATCAGTCGTACCTTTCACAGTCTGAAAAAATTCGGTAATCAAGCGGCCTGAGGCGCGCCACGTCGTCTCGCCCCCGCCCCCGGAACACCCTCGGTCGGGGTTCGGCCCCGCGGAGCGGCTGCGAGGCGTCGCGGGCACGCTCCGGGGACTTCCGGTACACGCCTTCGTGCCCAAGGCGTTCGGGGAATGTCCGGTCGCTGGGGAGTCCGGGGCGGGGTCCGGGCCGGGGAACGTCCAGGACGCGCCCGTGCCCGGGGCGTCCGGTCGATGTCCTGGCCTTGCGGGACAGGTCCGCCGGTGGTTGGTCTGGGGTTTCGGGGAGGCGCTCCGCGGTTCCTGCGGCGTGTCCGCGGGCGTTCGAGCCTGTGGAGCGGGTTGTCGTCAGGGTTCCGGCACGCGTCCGGCGGCCCGGTGGCTCTGGGCCCGGTGGCTCTGGGCTCTGGGGTGCTGGGGCTCGGGGTGTGGGGGCTCTGGGGCGCGCTTGCCCGGCTCTGGTGCGCCCCGCGACCTCTGGGCCTTGGCCGTGGGCTCAGAGGCGTCTCGGGCCCGGCGCCGTGGCCGGGCGGGACGCGCCAGACGCCGCTCTCGCCACCGGGCGCACCGATGCCGCAGGGTGCGGCTGGACGTGCCGGGTGGTGTTCGCCCCCCTGCTGCGGCGACCGCGTTAGGGCATGGCCTCGGGTCTGAGGAGGCTCCTGAGCCGTGTCTCCAGGGCCCGGAGGTCGTCCTCGGTGTTGAGGTCGGGGTCGTGGCTGGAGACGTCCCAGAGCCCCTCGCAGGCCAGCCGGACGACCTGTGACGCCAGCCGGTCGGGCTCCTCGTCGAGGCCCTCGCGATGCCAGCGGGCCATCGCCTCGCGCAGCGGGGCGAGCAGGTAGATGTTGCCCGACGCGCCGGTGACGACGGCCCATCTTCGGAGCCGGCCGGAGCGCACGGCCGCCAGGGTGGCGCCGAGGTAACGCTCGGTGTAGGAGTCGTCGGGCTGCTCGGCCATGAGCTGGTCGAAGTCGTCGATGAGCCGCTCGACCATGGCCTTGATCAGGGCTTCTTTGCTGTTGAAGTGGTAGAGGAGCCCGCCCTTGCTCACGCCTGCCCGGTCGGCCACGGCGGCCAGGGTGAGCGCGGTCGAGCCCTGGTCGCAGAGGATCTCCTCGGCGGCGTCCAGCAGCTCGTCCCTTCTCATGCCTCTACTGTACCGTCCGGACGGTACAGTCGCAAACGAGATACCCTGACCGGGTGAGCAGACCGTCGGCCTATCTTGATCACGCGGCGACCACGCCCATGCTTCCAGAGGCGATCGAGGCCATGACGGAGCAACTCGGCCGTGTCGGCAACGCGTCCTCGCTGCACGCGGCGGGCCGGCAGGTGCGCAGGGTCGTCGAGGAGGCCCGCGAGACCATCGCCGACGCGCTCGGTGCCCGGCCCAGCGAGGTGGTGTTCACCTCGGGCGGCACCGAGGCCGACAACCTCGCCGTCAAGGGCCTCTACTGGGCGCGCGCCCCGCGCGAACGCCTCCTGATCAGCTCCGTCGAGCACCACGCCACGCTCGACCCCGCCCACTGGCTGGCCGACAGCCAGGGCGCGCGGGTCGAGCTGCTCGCGGTCGACGAGCTCGGCCGGGTGCACCCCGACACGCTGCGCGCGGCCATCGCCGGCAATCCCGACGGCGTCGCCATGGTCAGCGTCATGTGGGCCAACAACGAGGTCGGCACCGTGCAGCCGGTCTGCGCCCTGGCGGAGGTCGCCCACGACCACGGCATCCCGTTCCACTCCGACGCGGTGCAGGCGATCGGCCAGCTGCCGGTGTCGTTCGCCGACTCGGGCGCCGACGCGCTCACCGTCACGGGCCACAAGATCGGCGGCCCGATGGGAGTGGGCGCGCTGCTGCTGGCCCGGGGGCTGACCCCGGTCTCCGTGCAGCACGGCGGCGGTCAGGAGCGCGACGTGCGCTCCGGCACGCTCGACGCGCCCGCCATCGCCGGGCTCGCCGCCGCGGTGCGCGTCGCCGTCAAGGAGCAGGAGGAGCAGGGCCGCCGCCTGACGGCCCTGCGCGACGAGCTCATCGAGCGCGTACGCCAGGCCGTGCCCGATGTGGTGCTCAACGGCGACCCGGTCCACCGGCTGCCCGGCAACGCCCACTTCTCCTTCCCCGGCTGCGAGGGCGACGCGCTGCTCATGCTGCTCGACGCCAAGGGCGTGGAGTGCTCGACCGGCTCGGCCTGCTCGGCCGGGGTGGCGCAGCCGTCACACGTGCTGCTGGCCATGGGCGCCGACTCGGCCGCGGCCAGGGGTTCGCTCAGGTTCACGCTCGGCCACACCTCGACCCATGACGATGTCGACCGCCTGATCGAGGTGCTGCCGGCGGCCGTCGAGCGGGCCCGCCGGGCCGGGCTCAGCTGACGAACGGCACCACCGCGGTCCAGGCGGGGTCGGCCGCCACGTCCACGCGGGGCTCGCCCTCCTCCCAGCTCACGATCAGCTCCTTGGCGTGGACGGCGGCGTCGCCGGTCGGGTCGGCGTACACATGGATGATCCGGTGGCCCTCGGCACTCAGGTGGGCGGCCAGCACGGCGTCGTCGCGCCGCTTGAGCAGCCGGGCCGCGAGCCGCTCCTCGAAGTCGCGCAGCGCGGTCACCGAGTCGCCGACGGGCAGGCCGTTCTCGTCGCGGTGGGAGTAGGGCAGCGTGATCGCGATGTGCTGGTCGAGGAGCGGGTAGTCGACCGGCCGCAGGGGGTGGCGGGCGGTGGCGATCAGCGGCGCGCCCCCGGCCGTCTGCCCCTCCAGCAACGCCCACTGCTCCTCGTCGTAGCCCGAGGCCAGGTCGGCGATCACGGCCGGCAGGTGCGTCGCCGCGATGGAGTCGATCGGCTCGAACGTGGCCGGGATGATCTCGCCCACCCAGCGGGCCACGTCGTCCTCGCCGAGCAGCCAGTCGAGGGCGAGCAGCGTCGCCTCCATGCGGTCGTCGTCGCCGAGCTCGCCGAAGATCGGGTGGTAGGCGGTCACGTCGACGCGCGGTGTGCCCCGCGGCACCCGCAGCCCCAGCGCCAGCGCGTCCAGCCCGAACTCCAAGCCGCCCACGTCGAACGTGAGCTCCAGCGCCCGCGGGTTGGCCTGACGCGACGGGTGGAACTCCCACAGCAGGTCGGCGGGCGGCGCCGCCCTGGCCCAGCGGTGGGCCAGCGAGCGCAGCTCGGCGTCGCCCGCGGCGGTCACCACGAGCGCGTGGGCCGCGTTCTTGCCGGGAGCCACCTCCCAGACCAGGTCCGGATGGACCGCGCTCACCGCGGGGGCGATCCACTCCGACAGGCCATCGACGTCACCGGCGGCCACCATCGAGTCGAGCCGCGGCCTGGTCTCCTGCCACCAGGCCCAGAACCCGTCGATGCCGTGATCCGGCTCGACGGCCGGTGTGTTTTCTTCCTTGCGCCCGAACAGTCGCATAACCAGGAATCCTTCCAGATTCGGAGCCTGCCGCGCGCGCCCCCCGGGGGGCCGCCGCGCGAAGCGCACCCGATCCGGACAGTACTCTGGAAAGGTCATGGGACTGCGTGTGCTTGCCGCCATGTCGGGCGGCGTCGACTCAGCCGTGGCCGCTGCCCGCATCGCCGAGGCCGGCCACGACGTCACAGGTGTGCATCTCGCCCTGTCGGCCAACCCCCAATCCCACCGCACGGGGGCCAGGGGCTGCTGCACCGTCGAAGACTCGCGAGACGCCCGGCGCGCCGCCGACGTGATCGGCATCCCCTTCTACATCTGGGACATGGCCGAGCGGTTCCAGCGCGACGTGATCGAGGACTTCGTCGCCGAATACGCCGCGGGCCGCACGCCCAACCCGTGCCTGCGCTGCAACGAGAAGATCAAGTTCGCGGCGGTGCTCGACCGCGCCCTGGCGCTCGGCTTCGACGCCGTGGCGACCGGCCACCACGCCAAACTGGTCGACGGTGTCCTGTCCAGGAGCGTCGACCCGGGCAAGGACCAGTCCTACGTGCTCGGCGTGCTCACCCGCGAGCAGCTCAGCCACGCGATCTTCCCGCTGGGCGACTCCACCAAGGCCGAGGTGCGCGAGGAGGCCGCCCGCCGCGGCCTGACCGTGGCCGACAAGCCCGACAGCCACGACATCTGCTTCATCGCCGACGGTGACACCCGCGGTTTCCTGTCCAGGCGTCTCGGCTCGGCCGAGGGGCAGATCGTCGACGAGTCGGGCGAGATCGTCGGCAGCCACCAGGGAGCCCACGGCTTCACCGTCGGGCAGCGCAAGGGCCTGCACATCGACCGGCCCGCGGCCGACGGCCGGCCGCGCTACGTGCTGTCGATCGAGCCGGTGTCCAACACGGTCACCGTCGGGCCCCGCTCGGCGCTGGAGGTCACGTCCATCACGTGCCTGCGTCCGGTGTGGAACGGGCCGTCCGACTACGACGACCTCACCGTCCAGTTGCGCGCGCACGGCGAGGTCTACGGGTGCCGCTTCGAGGAGTCGGGCGGCGAGTTGCGCATCGAGCTCGACCGCCCCGCCACCGGAGTGGCCGCGGGTCAGGCGGCGGTGCTCTACTCGGGCTCGACCGTCATCGGCTCGGCCACGATCGCCCGCGCCGCCTGACCGGGCCTCAGGTCAGGGTGATCGACTCGCCGACGGCCAGCCGGCGCATGTCGGCGTGCTGCTTGTCGGACTCGAGCTTCAGCCAGTTGTCCACCAGCGACAGCCCGATGTCGTTGAGCAGCCCGTCATGGGTTGAGAAGGCCCTGGCCGGGCGGATCGTGCGGAGATATTCGACCATCTCCAGCAGCTTCATCCACGGCGCGTTGGTGGGCACGAGGAGCGTCGGAACCTCCCGGTCGGGCACCGTGAGCGCGTCGCCGGGGTAGAAGACCTCCTCGTCGAACATGAACCCGACATTCTGCACGATGGACATGTCGGGGTGGTTCTTGGCGTGCCACTCGCCATAGACACCGACCGCGAACCCCGCCGCCTCGAACTCGTCGCCGTGGCGCACCACCTGGACCTTGGCCGGGATGCCGGTGAGCTCGGCCGCGACCGCCTCGCAGGTCCACACCTCCAGGCCGGCCGGGGCCGACCTCAGGCGCTCCACGTCGACGTGGTCGAAGTGCTCATGGGTGATGAGCACCGCGTCGGCGCCGTCGAGCACGGGCCCCGGACTGAGGGTCCCGGGGTCCAGGACCAGGACCTTGCCGTCCTTCTCCAGCCGCACGCACGCGTGGCCGTACTTCGTGAGCTTCATCTACGAGAGCCTACGCTTGTCCCCATGTTGACGTGGGAGGCCACCGGGGTCGGTTCGCACCCGGGACAGGATCATCTCGAGGCGGCGCGGCTGATCTTCGGCGAGCTGCCGGGCCTGCCGTACCTGCCGGAGCTGCCGGGGAGGGGCGTCGGCGCCGACCTGGTCGGCCGGACGGCGGCGCTGCTCGTCGATCTGTACGCGGAGGTGCAGCCGTCCGGCTGGCGGCTGGCCGACCGGCCCGGGCGCGATCACCAGCGGGCCGCCGACCACCTCCGGCGCGACCTCGACGGGCTGGAGGAGGCCGGGCACGCCTACACCGGTCCGCTCAAGCTGCAGGTGTGCGGGCCGTGGACCCTGGCGGGCGGCATCGAGCTGCGCCACGGCGACAAGATGCTCTCCGACCAGGGAGCCGTTCGCGACCTGATCGCCTCGCTGGAGCAGGGGGTGCGGGAGCACGTCGAGGAGGTGCGCAGGCGGCTGCCCGGCGTCACCGAGATCGTGCTGCAGCTCGACGAGCCTGGCCTGCCGGGCGTGCTGGCCGGGACCGTGCCGACCGCTTCGGGCTTCGGCCGGCTGGCGGCCGTCGAGGGGTGGCGGGTGGAGGAGGCGCTGCGCCTGTTCCCCGACCCGATCGTGCACTGCTGCGCGCCGTCGGTGCCCTACGGGCTGCTCCGTACGGCCGGGGTCCGCGGCGTCTCGGTGGACGCCTCGCGGATCCGGCGCCGCGACGAGGACGCCGTCGGCGAGGCCGTGGAGGCGGGGCTGCTGTTGTTCCTGGGCGTGGTGCCGGGCACCGACACCCGGCTGCCCGACGTGGGCGTCGTCGCCAAGCCGGCGCTGGAGCTGTGGCGGCGGCTCGGCTTCCCGCCCGAACGCCTCGCCGAGCAGGTCGTGCTCACCCCGGCGTGCGGGCTGGCCGGGGCCTCGCCCGGCTACGCCAAGGCGGCGCTGGCCGCCTGCCGGAAGGCCGCCCGGGTGCTGAGGGACGATCCGCGAGCGGATCGCGACTCGGATGAGTAGCCTCCGTTCCATGATTCTTCGCGCCATGGGGGTCGGCGTCACCCTCCTCATCGCGTCCGCGTCGACCGCCGCTCCCGCCTCGGCCACCGTCTTGACCGCCTCCGTGACCGCCTCCATGACCGCCTCCGTGACCACCTCCGTGACCGCGGCTCCGGGGGGCGCCTCGGATGCGGCTTCGGGCGCTGCCTCGGATGCGGCCTCGGATGCGGCCTCGGATGCGGCCTCGGGTGTGGTCAACCCCGAGATCTGGAGCTGGGGCCCGATCCGCTCCGCCGACCGGGCCGGCCTGGCCAAGGGCAAGGTCGTCCACGACCGGCCGGGGTTCGTCGTCAACGGCAAGCTGTACGACCTCCCGGGGCGGGCGGGGTGCTCATGGCTGAAGCTGCGCTGGCTCAAGGACGACGGGGGCAAGGGGGCCAAGACCTACGGCAACTGCTCCGGGAGCAAGCCGGCCGGTTTCTCCGTCGGGGTGGGATACGTGCTCATGATCGAGGGCAGGGTGTGCCGTGGCACCAGCAGGAAGATCACCGGTGCCTGCTCGTCCTGGGAGGGCGTCTGGTCCCAGGGCGGCTGAGCGAAACTCCTTCTTCCGTACGCCGCCACCAGGGGTGTTCTTGTCGGCGCTCGGCGATAGCGTTCTCTCAGGGTGGTTGAAGGAAGGAGACCCTGGGTGAGCGAGCCAAGCGTCGAGGGCGTCCCGGTGACCGCGCTGAAGCGTCATGCCGAGCTGAGCGAGCTGGTCGAGGACGCTCGCTGGCGCTACTACGTGCTCGACCAGCCCACGGTCAGCGACGCCCAGTTCGACGCCTGGTTCCACGAGCTGCTCGCGCTGGAGGAGGCGCATCCGTCGCTCCAGACGCCCGACTCGCCGACGCAGAAGGTGGGGGCGCCGGTCGCGGGCGAGTTCGCCAAGGTCGACCACCTCGCCCGGATGGAGAGCCTCGACAACGCCTTCGACGAAGCCGACATGGCCGCCTGGCAGGTGCGGGCCGAGCGGCTCGCCGAGGGCGACCCCGGCCCCTACCTGGTCGAGCTCAAGATCGACGGGCTGGCGATCGCGATCGTCTATCGCGACGGCCGGCTGGAGCGTGCCGCGACCAGGGGCGACGGCCGCACGGGTGACGACGTGACGCCCAACGTCCGCACGATCAAGGGCGTTCCCCATCGGCTGCGTGGTGACGACGTCCCGAGCCTGGTCGAGGTGCGCGGCGAGGTCTACATCCCGGTCGAAGACTTCAAGAAGCTCAACGAGCAGCTGGTCGAGCAGGGCAAGGCGCCCTTCGCCAACCCGCGCAACTCCGCCGCCGGCACCCTGCGGCAGAAGGATCCGCGCGTCACCGCCCAGCGCCCGCTCCGCATGATCGTCCACGGCGTCGGCGTCTGGGAGGGCGCGACCGAGCCGCGCGCGCAGTCGGAGGTCTACGAGCGGCTGCGTGAGTTCGGGCTGCCGGTCAGCGACCTCTACCAGGTGGTCGGCGGCCTCCCCGAGGTCAAGGAGTTCATCGAGCACTACCGCGTGCACCGCCACGACCCGCCCTACGAGATCGACGGCGTGGTGGTCAAGGTCGACGACTTCCGCACGCAGCGCGAGCTCGGCTCCACGTCGCGCGCTCCGCGGTGGGCGATCGCCTACAAATATCCGCCCGAAGAGGTCAACACCAAGCTGCTCGACATCCAGGTGGGCGTCGGCCGCACCGGCCGGGTCACGCCCTACGCGGTGCTGGAGCCGGTGTCCGTCGCGGGCTCCACGGTCGAGCGGGCCACCCTGCACAACGCCGCCGTCGTGGCCAAGAAGGGCGTGCTGATCGGCGACACGATCGTGCTGCGCAAGGCGGGTGACGTCATCCCCGAGATCGTCGGGCCCGTCACGGCGCTGCGCGACGGGTCCGAACGCGAGTTCGTCATGCCGACCCACTGTCCCGAGTGCGGCACGGCGCTGGCCTACGAGAGGGAGGGCGACGCCGACCTGCGCTGCCCCAACGCCCGCGGCTGCCCGGCGCAGATCCGCGAGCGGCTCTACTTCGCGGCCGGGCGCTACGCCCTCGACATCGCCGGCCTCGGCTACGTCGCGGCCACCGCGCTCACCCAGCCGCTCCCGCCGCAGGAGCCCGTCGTCCGCACCGAGGCCGACCTGTTCGACCTGACGCTGGAGCAGTTGATCCCGATCCGGTCCGTGGTCCGCGACATGGACACCGGCCTGCCCAAGATCGACCCGAAGACGGGCGAGCAGAAGGTCGTCTCCTTCTTCTCCAACATCGACGGCCAGCCCTCGCAGAACGCGGTCACCCTCATCCAGGAGCTCCAGCAGGCCAGGCAGGTGCCGCTCTGGCGCGTCCTGGTCGCCCTGTCCATCCGCCATATCGGCCCGCCGACGGCCCGCGCCCTGGCCGACGCCATGCGCTCGATGGACACGATCATGAGCGCCTCCGAGGAGGAGCTGGCCGCCGTCGAGGGCATCGGGCCCCGGGTGGCCGCCACGATCCGCGAGTGGTTCGCCGTCGACTGGCACCGCGAGATCATCACCCGCTGGCGCGCGGCCGGCGTGCGGATGGAGGACGAGCCCGCTCCGGCCAAGGGGCCCCAGACGCTCGAAGGGCTCACATTCGTGGTGACGGGCACGCTGGCCGGCTACACCCGGGATCAGGCGGCCGAGGCGCTGGCCGGCCGGGGCGGCAAGGTCGCCTCCTCGGTCTCGAAGAAGACGTCGTTCGTGGTGGCCGGCGAGAACGCGGGCTCCAAGTACGACAAGGCCGTGGCCTTGGGGGTCCCGATCCTCGACGAGGCCGGGTTCGAGGTCCTGCTCAACGAGGGGCTCGAAGCGGCGTCGCAGGCGGCGGCCGAGCCGGAGGCCTGACCGCCCCAGCATCACCCAACGGCCCGTGCCCCCCTACCGTCCGTGCCGTCCGTGCCGTCCGTGCCGCCCGCGCCCCCTGCTGTCCGTGCCCCCGTGCTGTCCGCGCCGCCCGTGCCGGTCACTCGTGCCGGTCACTCGTGCCGGTCACTCGTGCCGGTCACTCGTGCCGGTCACTCGTGCCGGTCACTCGTGCCGGTCACTCGTGCCGGTCACTCGTGCCGGTCACTCGTGCCGGGCACTGGTCGGCGTGGTCGTCCTGTCTCTCCGGGGCTGCCGTACTGCGCGAGGTCTTCGGCTGCTTCGCAGCGAATGCGACGAAAATCACCCGTGCAGGTACAGAGCGTCGATATGCTGTCTACAGAGGGTTGTTTCTGGGCATATGTCCGAAAGGAGAAGTGACGGAACGTACGCGCTTGGTTTCGCGAAGTGGGGTGAAGGTCGTACCCTCCCATAGTGACCTAATGGGGGTTCTGTTACCGATGACTGACCCAACCGACACCCGCGACACAGGACCACGCGTCGGCACGCCCCTGTGGGCGTTCCTCGCGGGCATCACGGTGATCGGCTTCACCGCCCTGGTCGTGGCCATGCTGAGACTGGATCCGGCCAACCTGGCGGGGCTCGCGCGCACCCCCCTGTTCTGGGTGCTGGCCGTGCTGGTGGCCCTTGGGGAGCTCAGGCCCGTGATGGTGTCCTCCGCGGCACCGGTGGGCGGCACCTACCCTTCGGCGCTGTTCACCTTCGCGGTGCTCCTTCACTTCGGCCTGCCCGTGGCGGTGCTGATGCAGGCGGTGGCGGTCGCGATGAACGGCGTCGTGACCCGCAAGTCGTGGCACCGGGTGATGTTCAACGTCGCCCAGTCGACGCTCGCGCTGACCGCCGCCGCGGTGGTGCTGGGGCTGTTCGGCATCGCGCCCAGTCCCGTCCACCCGTGGGTGCCCACCGGGACCGACCTGCCGGCGATCGCGCTGGCCGGCGTCGCCTACTTCGCCGTCCGGGCCTCGCTGGTGAGCGGCGCCGTCGCCCTGCACGAACGCCGGTCGATCGCGCGGGTGCTCAGGTCCACCGCCGGGCCGCAGAGCCTCGTTTACGCCGCGTTGCTCGGCCTGGCGCCGCTGGTCGTGGTGGTGATGAACCATTCACCGGGCCTGGTGCCGTTGTTCGTGGCGCCGCTGGCCGCCGTCTACTTCACGGCGACGCTGTCCATGCGCCGCGACCACCAGGCGCTGCACGACGAGCTGACCGGCCTGCCCAACCGCAAGATGCTCATCGTGAGCACCGAGGAGGCGCTGGCCGAGGCCCGCCAGCCCGAACGGGTCGGGTTGTTCCTTCTCGACCTCGACCGGTTCAAAGAGGTCAACGACACGATGGGCCACCCGGTCGGCGACCGGCTGCTGCAGATGGTCGCCCACCGGCTCACCCATTCCGTACGGCCGGGCGACGTCGTGGCCCGGCTGGGCGGCGACGAGTTCGCCGTGCTCCTGCCCTCGATCAGGGACGCGCACGCGGCCCGCGAGGTGGCGGCGAGGCTGCGTGCGGCGCTGACCGAGCCGGTGCGCCTGGAGGGCATGAGCTTCGACCTCGACGGTTCGGTCGGCATCGCCCTCTACCCCGACCACGCCCCCGACTTCGAGCTGCTGCTGCAACGCGCCGACGTGGCCATGTACCTCGCCAAGGAGAGCCGCACCGGCGTGGAGCTCTACCAGCAGGACAAAGACCGCAACTCACCCGAGCGGCTCAACCTTCTTGGAGACCTGCGCCGTGCCGTCGACAACGGCGACCTCAAGCTGCACTACCAGCCCAAGGTCGGCCTCACCAGCGGCGCGATCCACGGCGTGGAGGGGCTGCTGCGCTGGTGCCACCCGGTGCGCGGCCCGATCGCGCCGTCGGAGTTCATCCCGCTGGCCGAGCAGTCCTACCTGATGCGCCAGATCACCGCCTACGTCATCGAGATGGCGCTGGAGCAGGCCGCCCGCTGGTGGCACACGGGGCTGCGGGTGCAGATCTCGGTCAACATCTCGGCCCGTGACCTGCTCGACTCGGCGCTGCCCGAGCAACTGGAGGTGGGCCTGGCCAAGCACAGGCTGCCGCCGACGGCCATCCAGCTGGAGGTCACCGAGCGCATCCTGATGGGCGACCAGGCCTACACGCACGAGACGATCAAGGCGCTGGCCGCGCTCGGCGTGCCCCTCGCCCTCGACGACTTCGGCACCGGCTACTCCTCGCTGATCAGGCTCCAGCGGCTGGCCGTCTCCGAGGTGAAGATCGACTCGTCGTTCGTACGCCGCATCGCCGAGTCGGAGGACGACGACCGGATCGTCCGCTCCATCGTCGACCTGGTCCGCTCGCTCGGCCTGCGCTCGGTCGCCGAGGGCGTGGAGTCCGACGAGGCCGCCATCCGGCTCGCCGAGATGGGCTGCGACGTGGGTCAGGGCTGGTTGTTCGGCCGGCCGATGCCGTCCGCCGAGGCCACGTCGTGGCTGCGCGAGCGCTTCGAGACCACCCCGGAGATCGAGTTGGGCTACCGCCCCGAGGTCACGACCGCCAAGTAGAGATAGGAGCACACGTCGTCGAAGCGCACTCCTATCTTTGGAGTGCTGGAGGACAGCCGCCTGCTGCGCCGGGAGCCCGACGTCTTCCGACCCTCGCGCTCGGTCTACCACGTGTGCAAACCATTGATCACCTTCACCAGGTGGTGATGCGTCCACGCTGGGGGCTGCTGGAGAGCGGCCGGGCCGCCGCGGTCTGGAAGGACTCCCGCGGCCGGTTCAGGCGCCCCTGGCGAGGAACCCCGGGCCTTCAGCTCGGGCCCGGGAGGAATCGCTTACAGCATCGCACATATGTTCTAGTCATACGTCATCAAGAAGGTCACCGACGCCTACACGACGGTGAAAGCCCAGGTGGAGGCGAGGCTCCGCAAGCCCCTCACCAAGCCGATCGGGTTCCGCCCGGACGCCGCCCAGCCGTTCGACGACCGGTGCCTGTCCTGGCAGGTCGAGGCCCGCACCGTGAGCATCTGGACCGCCGGTGGCCGGATGAAGGGCGTCGCGTTCGGCTGCTCTGACGACCAAGCCCGGGCGCTGGCCGCCTACCGTAAGGGCGAATCCGACCTCGTCCGCCGTGACGGCATGTGGCTGCTGATCGCCACCTGCGATATCCCGGACACCGACGTCACCGAACCCGACGGGTTCCTCGGCGTCGACCTCGGCATCGCGAACATCGCCACCACCGACGACGGCGAACGGCACTCGGGCAAGCACTGTCTCCGGCGTGCCAGGGACTCATCCCGCGGCGCGGGCGGGCCGGACGATCGCCACCGGTGGGCACGGCGTGTGTTCCAGGTGGTCAATGGGTTCGGAGGCGCTGCGTCAAGCCCCCTAGGATGACAGTGTCCCAACTCCATCCACGAAACGGGTTCAACGACTCATGTCCGCCATAACCCGCGACGAGGTCGCACACCTGGCCCGGTTGTCCAGGCTGGCGCTCACCGACGATGAGCTTGACCACTACGCCACTCAACTCGGTGCCATCATCGAGTCGGTCGCGAAGGTGGCCGAGGTCGCCGCCGAGGACGTGCCGCCTTCCTCGCACGCGCTTCCGCTGACCAATGTCTTCCGTGCCGACGAGGTGCGACCGTCCCTGACGCCCGAGCAGGCGCTCTCCGGCGCTCCCGCCGTCGAGGACGACCGCTTCCGGGTGCCGCGCATCCTGGGGGAGGAGGCATGAGTTTGATCCACAAGACCGCCGCGGAGCTGGGCGCGCTGATCGCCGGCCGCCAGGTTTCGGCCGTCGAGGTGGCCGAGGCCCACCTCGACCGCATGGCCGAGGCTGAGCCCAAGGTCCACGCGTTCCTGCACGTCGACCGCGAGACCACCCTCGACCAGGCCAGGGTCGTCGACGACCGGCTGAAGGCGGGCGAGCGGCTCGGACCACTGGCCGGCGTGCCGATCGCGCACAAGGACATCTTCGCCACCCGCGACATGCCGACCACGGCCGCGTCCAAGATCCTCGAAGGCTGGCGCCCGCCCTACGACGCGACCGTCACGCGCCGGCTGCGCGAGGCCGGGCTGGTCATCCTCGGCAAGACCAACCTGGACGAGTTCGCGATGGGCTCCTCCACGGAAAACTCCGCCTACGGCGTGACCCGCAACCCGTGGGATCTGACCAGGGTGCCCGGCGGCTCGTCGGGTGGTTCGAGCGCCGCAGTCGCCGCGTACGAGGCGCCGCTGTCCACCGGCACCGACACGGGCGGCTCGATCCGGCAGCCCGCCGCGGTCACCGGCATCGTGGGCATGAAGCCGACCTACGGCGGCTCCTCCCGCTACGGCCTGATCGCGTTCGCCAGCTCACTCGACACGCCCGGGCCGTTCGCCCGCAACGTGCTCGACGCCGCGCTGCTGCAGGAGGCGTTCTCCGGCCACGACCCGCTCGACTCCACCTCGATCGACGCGCCGGTGCCGTCGGTGGTCGAGGCCGCCCGCGAGGGCGATGTCGCGGGCATGCGGATCGGCGTGGTCAAGGAGTTCGGCGGCGAGGGCTACCAGCCAGGCGTGCTGGCCCGCTTCCACGAGGTCGTGCAGCTGCTCGAGTCGCTGGGCGCCAAGGTCGTCGAGGTGTCGTGCCCGTCGTTCGCGACCGCGCTGCCCGCCTACTACCTGATCGCGCCGTCCGAGTGCTCGTCCAACCTGGCGCGCTTCGACGCCATGCGCTACGGCCTGCGCGTCGGCGACGACGGCACCCGCAGCGCCGAGGAGGTCATGGCGCTGACCAGGGCGGCCGGGTTCGGCCCCGAGGTCAAGCGGCGCATCATGCTCGGCACCTACGCCCTGTCCAGCGGCTACTACGACGCCTACTACGGCCAGGCCCAGAAGGTGCGCACAGTCATCTCCCGCGAGTTCGAGGCCGCCTACCACCAGGTCGACGTGCTGGTGTCGCCGACGACGCCCACCACGGCGTTCCCGATCGGCGAGCGGGCCGACGACCCGATGGCGATGTACCTCGCCGACCTGTGCACGATCCCGTCCAACCTGGCGGGCAACGCGGCCATCTCGGTGCCCTGCGGCCTGGCCGACGAGGACGGCCTGCCGGTCGGCCTGCAGATCATGGCCCCGGTCCTGGGCGACGACCGCTGCTACCGGGTCGGCGCCGCCGTCGAAAAGGCCCTCGAAAGCCGCTGGGGCGGCCCGCTACTGAAGGAGGCTCCGGCGCTGTGACCACGATAATGGCCTACGACGAGGCGCTTGATCGGTTCGAGCCGGTGCTCGGGCTGGAGACGCACGTCGAGCTGGGCACCGAGTCGAAGATGTTCTGCGGCTGCAAGACGACCTTCGGCGCGCCGCCCAACACCCAGGTCTGTCCCACGTGCCTGGCGCTGCCCGGCTCGCTGCCGACGGCCAACGCCATGGCGATCGAGTCGACGATCCGCATCGGCCTGGCGCTCAACTGCTCGATCGCCGAGTGGTGCCGCTTCGCCCGGAAGAACTACTTCTATCCGGACATGCCGAAGAACTACCAGATCTCGCAGTACGACGAGCCGCTCTGCTTCGACGGCTACCTCGACATCGAGGTCGACGGCAAGCCCGTGCGGATCGAGATCGAGCGGGTGCACCTGGAGGAGGACACCGGCAAGTCCACGCACATGGGCGGCGCGACCGGCCGCATCCACGGCGCCGACTACTCGATCGTCGACTACAACCGCGCCGGCATCCCGCTGGTCGAGATCGTCACCAAGCCGATTCCCGGCACCGACCGGCTGGCGCCCGAGGTGGCCAAGGCGTATGTCACGGAGCTGCGCGAGATCATGCGCTCGCTGGGCGTCTCCGACGTGCGGATGGAGGAGGGCTCGCTGCGCTGCGACGTCAACGTCTCGCTGATGCCCCGCGGCTCGTCCGAGTGGGGCACCCGCACCGAGACGAAGAACGTCAACTCGCTGCGGAGCGTCGAGCGCTCGGTCCGCAGCGAGATCGAGCGGCAGGCCGCGGTCCTCGCCGACGGCGGCCGGATCGTCCAGGAGACCAGGCACTTCCACGAGGACACCGGCACCACCACGTCCGGCAGGTCCAAGGAGGAGGCACAGGACTACCGTTACTTCCCCGAGCCCGATCTGGTGCCGATCGCCCCCGATCGCGCGTGGGTGGCGGAGCTGAAGGCGGCCCTGCCCGAGCTGCCGTCGGTCAAGCGCAAGCGGCTGCGGGCCGAATGGGGCCTGTCCGAGCTCGACATGGAGGCGATGCACAACGCCGACGCGATCGACCTGGTCGAGGCCACGGTCGCGGCGGGCGCGCCGGCCGCCGACGCGCGCAAGTGGTGGATGGGTGAGCTGGCGCGCCGCGCCAACGAGTCCGGCTCCGCGCTCGCCGACCTGCCGATCACGCCTGCCCAGATCGCCCGGGTCACCGAGCTGGTGGCCTCGGGGGCGCTCAACGACAAGCTCGCCCGCGAGGTGCTCGAGGGTGTGCTGGCCGGAGAGGGCACTCCGGACGAGGTGGTCGAGAAGCGCGGCCTCCAGATCGTCAATGACGAAGGCGAGCTGTCCGCGATCGTCGACCAGGTCATCGCGGGCAACGCCGACGCCGCCGACAAGGTCCGCTCCGGCAAGATCGCCGCGGCGGGCGCGCTGGTCGGCGGCGTGATGAAGGCCAGCCGTGGCAAGGCCGACGCCGCCCGGGCGCGCGAGCTGATCCTGGAGAAACTGGGCGTCTCCGAGTAGCGGTGGATGTTCGCGGAGCCCCCGTCACTCCGGTGGCGGGGCTTTCGCGTGCCCGGACAGTCCGCAGCCCACGGCCCCACGAACCTGCGGAGTCGTGAGGTCCTAGGTCGATTCGCCCACAGGGACGTAGGACTCTGGAGGGAGGCGCCGGGGCGGGACCGGTCCTAGCCTCGGGTGCATGAATCGGAAAGCTTTGACAGCGGGTCTGGTGGCACTGGTGTCGCTGGTGGCGCTGGAGTACATGGCGGTCGCGGTGGCGATGCCGGTCGTGGCGGCGGAGCTCGGCGGGATGGAGCTCTACGGGCTGGCGTTCAGCGGCGCGATCGCGGCCGGGGTGGTGGGGACCGTGCTGGGCGGGCGGTGGGCGGACCTGCGAGGTCCCAGCGCCCCCTTGTGGACGGGCGTGGTGGGCTTCGCCGGCGGTCTGCTCGTGGCCGGACTGGCGACCAGCATGGAGATGCTGATCGCCGGGCGGCTGGTGCAGGGGTTCGGCGGGGCCCTGGTCAACGTGGCGCTCTACGTGGTGGTGGCCCGGGTCTATCCCGAGGAGCTGCATCCGAGGGTGTTCTCGCTGTTCGCGACCGCCTGGGTGGTGCCGTCGATGGTGGGGCCCGCGATCGTGGGCGCGGTGCTCCACGCCCTCGGATGGCGCTGGGTGTTCCTGCTCGTGCCGATCCTGACCCTGTTCGCCGTCCTGATGCTGGTGCGCGGCCTGGCGGGGCAGCCGGTCACCGGCGGGCGGAGCGCGCCCGCTCCGGGGCTGATGGGCATGGTCGCGTGGGGGATGGTCACCGCCGTCGGCGCGGCCCTCATGCAGTACGGCAGCAGCGGGCGGGTCGTGCTCCTGGTCATCGGCTTCGCGATGCTGGCGGTGGCGCTGCCCAGACTGCTTCCGAAGGGCACGCTGCGGGCGGTCAGGGGCCTGCCGGCGGTCATCGGCCTGCGGGGGCTGACCGCCGGGGCGTTCTTCGCCGCCGAGGTGATCGTCCCGCTCATGCTCATCGAGCACCGGGGGCTGTCGCCGCTGGTGGCCGGGCTCGCGCTCACCGGGGGCGGCCTCAGCTGGTCGTTCGCGTCGTGGCTGCAGGGGCGTGAGGTGTTCAGCCGGATGACGAACGTCTGGCTCGGCTCGGTCACGATCGCGCTGGGCATCCTGCTCATGGGCGGTGTGGCGTTCGCCGGCGTGCCCGTCGCGCTGGCGTACCCGTCGTGGATCGTGACGGGCTTCGGGATGGGGCTGGTGTATCCGACGCTCTCGGTGCTCACCCTCGAACTGTCCGCTCCCGGCAAGGAGGGCGTGAACAGCTCCGCGCTACAGGTGGGGGAGGCGGTGTTCTCGGTGGTGTCCGTCGCGGTCACGGCCGCGCTGTTCACCGCGGTGGGCTCCGGCTACTGGACGGTCTTCGCGGCCGCGCTCGTCATCGCGCTGGTGGGGGTGGCGATCGCGCCGCGTGCGGTCGCGGGCGCCGCGCGGGCCGTGCCCGCCGGCGAGAAGCTGGCGGCCTGAGGTGGCGGCCG
>NZ_JBEZFS010000026.1:0-102726 GCF_040649575.1 Nonomuraea sp. NPDC048916 | reverse complement strand
CAGCAGTCATTCGACAGCGCGGCTCAACTCTCCAGCAAACCGCGCGGATGTAGCGGCGGTATCGTTGTTGTTCAGTCGCTCTTTCCTCCGCCGAGCAGTGTGTATGCATTGGCGGGCGCACACGAACAGCCCGGTGCCGGGTCCAGCGTCTCGGCGGCTCCGGCACCGGGCCCCCAGGGGGCCGCATGCGCGGAAGCCTCCGACCCTATCGGGGGCGGAGGCTTCCGCTCACGGAACGTTCTACGTGCTACTTGCGAATGTCTGACAGGTGGCCGAGGTTCACGTCGGTGTCATCGGAGACCGCGCGCCGGACCGGCGCCTCCTCGTCCTCCCCGACGATGACGCGGACGTCGCCCGGCCGCTCCCGCTCCGGGAAGCTCAGGTCTCGCGTCGGAGGCTCCTGGTAGTGAGCCTCCTGCGGCTGAGGGTCCCGCGACTCCGCCTGGGGATCGGCGAACCGGACCTCCTCGGTCTGCGACTCGTCGTAGCGGGCCTCCTGCGGCTCGCCCTCCTGCGACCGGCCCTCCTCCGGCCGGCCCTCCTCCGACCGGCCCTCGTCGTAGCGGCCGTCCCGAGTCTGGGCCTCCTGCGGCGGCCCCTCGTAGGGCACCGGCGCCGGCTCGACCAGCAGCGGACCCGCCGCCTTCTCGGCGTGCATGAGATCGCCGAGCACCGAGCTGATCTCGGTCAGCCGGCGCACGACCTCCGTGTGCGTGTTGCCGAGGTATTCGACCCGCCGGCCCGCGTGCTCGTCGAGCGCGGCCACGCGCTGCCGTGCCGCCGTGAGGGTCGACTCCGCCTCCCCCCGGGCGGCGGCCAGGGTCCGCGCGGCCTCGGCGTTGGCGCTCTCCACCAGCCGCTCGGCCTCGGCCTGGGCGGAGGTGACCAACTGCTCGGCCTCCTCGCGCGCCTCGAGGCGGGTGGCGTCGGCTTCCTGGCGCGCGCTGGTCAGCTTCTCATCGGCGTCGGCGCCCGCCTGCGCCAGCATCCGCTCGGCCGCCGCCGTGGCCTCGCCCACCCGCCGCTCGGCCTCCGCCTGGGCGGAGGTGAGGATGCTGTCGGCCGTCTCGCGGGCCGAGGTGACGAGCCGCTCGGCCTCCGACTTGGCGGCGTCACGCACGCTGGTGGCCTCGGCCTCGGCGTCCTCCTTCTTGGACGCGGCCTCCTCCTCGCCCAGCTTGAGAATCTGCGCGAGCCTCGGGCTGAGATCCTCGTAGCTCTGTGGCGCCTCGACCATGCGCCGCCTGGCCTCGGCGAGCTCGAGCCGGCCCTGCTCGGCCTGGTCGATCGCCCGGACGAGCCGCTCCTCCAGATCGCGGATCTGGTTGCGGGTGCGGTTGACGTAGTCGTTGACCTGAGCGCGGTTGTAGCCGCGGAGCGCGACCTCGAAGGTGTCATCCTGCATCAGATCGGGAAAGTTCTCGTGCTGGTTTGTCATGGGGGATACCTAAGGGTTTGCGTGAGGCGGGGGAAAACTGCGGCTTGTAAGGGTCTGACGACGAGACGTCAGGAAACGACTTTCCTGCCATCTGCCCACGTCCGCAACCGGAACGCCAGACCTGGGGCGGGAATTACGATGTGACGGGTGTACATCGCTGCATTGAACAACGGAGCAGTCCCGGACATTCATCCCGAGGCGTACATCGCCCCCGGTGCCGTCGTGGTCGGGAAGGTGCGTGTGGGACGAGCGTCCAGCATCTGGTACGGCTCCGTTCTCCGGGGAGACGACGAGCGGATCGAGATCGGGGAAGAGTGCAACGTACAGGATCTCTGCTGCCTGCACTCCGACCCGGGCGAGCCGGCGATCCTGGAGTCGAGGGTCAGCCTGGGGCACAAGGCCATGGTGCACGGCGCCCACGTCGAGACGGGCGCGCTGATCGGCATCGGCGCGATCGTGCTCGGCGGCGCCCGCGTCGGCGCGGGCACACTGGTGGCGGCCGGAGCGCTGGTCGGGCCGGGCAAGAAGATCCCGGCCGGCGTGCTGGTCGCCGGGGTGCCGGGCCGGGTCGTGCGGGAGCTCACCGACGACGACCGCGACTCCTTCGCCCGCACGCCCGACAACTACATGGCCAAGGCGATCAGACACGGGCAGGCGTCAGCGATTTGATCAGCACCGCGTCCGGCACCGAGGCGGTGTTGAGCGGGTCGGCGTAGTCAGGCAGCTCCGGACGCAGAAACCTGACGAAGTCGACGGTCATCTTCACGTCCGGCACCCCCCTCACCTGCTTGGCGTTGCCCTTCGTGGCGTCCTTCTTGAGCGTGCTGTAGCTGTCCCAGTCGGTGTAGGCCGTGATGCCCCACTGCAGCACCTCGGGCAGGTTCGACTCCCAGCGCCTGGCGACCTTCCAGGCGCCGCCGTCCTCCCTGTAGAGGGCCACCGCGACGCGGCCGACCCTGGCCAGGACGAGGTCGACCCAGCCGCTCTTCACGGCTAACTCCTGCGGCTTGGAGCTGCCCTCCTTGGTGTACTTCACCTCGACCTGGCCGCGCTTGTCGGCCGTGCCGGTGGTGACGGACACCCAGTTGGGCACGGCGTACGAACCGGGCTGGCGGGCCATCAGGCCGCCGAGCGAGAACTTGCGCCTGGGCGTGCCGCCTTTCTTGCCCTCGACCTTGACCCGGGCGTGCATGACGATGTCGCCGGCGAGCTCCTGGAAGACGAACGGGCCGCGGAAGCCGTCGAACCAGGCGGAGGTCCTGGGCTCCAGGTACATCGCGCCCTTCGCCGTCTTGTTGACGTCGAGCCTGGCGATCCGGTCGAGGTCCTTCTCGACCTCGCTCAGCTTCGTCCACATCGACAGGTCGGTGCCGGCGGCGAACTCGGTGGAGGCCGCGCCCACCTCGCCTCCCGGCGTCGGCGGGGTGGCCGCCTCCAGTGTGAGCACGCCCGGTCCCGTGGGCGAAGGCTGCGCCGCCGTCAACGTGCCGCAACCGGCGAGCGCGCTCGCGACCGCCACGATCCCTGCCATCTTCGCCCTCATAGTGGACATTCTGCCGTGTCATGGTCACTGCTGATTTCGAACTCGGCCAGTACGATGGCCGCCGTGCGCCCCTGGGATGCGTTCGCCGCCGCGGAGTCGGAGGTCCGTGCGATGGTCGCCGACCATCGCTGGCCTGCCCTTCCGGTGCCGGCGCGCGCCCAGGCGATCGCGGCCAGGGCCCTCGTGACGCCCGACGGCGACCGGTGGCTGTTCGGCGCGCACGCGCGCTGGCACCTGCACGACCCGGCCGACGGCCGCTGGCACCTCGCCCCGCCGCCGAGGGGCGCCCATGCCCGCCGAGTCGGCCACTCCGCCGCGGCGCTGCCCTCTCCGGTGATCCCCCGGGGCCCCGACTTCGCCGCCGAGCCCGGCTCCACACAGGCGTTCATCGGCCCCGACGTGCCGGCCGGGCTGACCGAGCAGGTCAGGGTGCTGCTGCGGACCAACGGCCGCAAGTCCGAGCGCGACTTCCCGTTGACCGCCTTCGACGAGATCTTCGCGGCCGACGTGCCGAGCACGGTCGCCGCCGTCTGGGGCACGGTGATGTGGTGCGCCTACGCGCCCGCCTTCGACGGCAACGAGGGGCTGATCACGGTCTTCGGCGAATACCTGCGGCGGCCGCTGCCGGGTGACGAGTGGGTGCGCTGGCTGCCCGCGCCGCCGCTGCTCGACCTCGTCACGCTCGTCGCCGAGCGGCTGCGGTCGGGCCGTTCGCGCGAGGCGCTCCGCCTGGCCGCCGTGATGGCGGACACGGCCCAGATCCTGCTCGCCGACGCCCGCTTCCGGCCGCGCGCGCTCGCGCTGCTCACGATGGTCGAACCCGCCCTCAGCCGGCCGGACCTGGACGACCGCGCCGCCCTGCGTGACGACCGGGCCGTACGCCAGGCGTGGCTGGAGCGCTGCCCGGTCCGGCTGGCCAGGGCCGTGCTGGCGGAGACCGACCCCGCGGCCCACTTCTGCCACAGCGTCTACGACCTGGCCGAGGCCCTGGCCTTCACCGGCGACCCGGCCCACGCGGCGGCCACCCTGCTGGCCGACCTGTCAGATTCCCGGGGCTCGCTGCCCGGCCACCTCGACCACCGCCTCCGGCGGGCCTACGGCGAGCTGGCCCGCGCGGGGCTCACCGGCACCTCGGCCGCGGAGTCGACGCAGCCCGACGGGTTCCCGGTGCTGGGGCCGGCCCAGCCGCTGCCCGCCGACTCGGGCCGTCATGCCCCGGCCGCGCCGGAGGGTGAGGGCTGGCACGTGCTCGCCCGGGCGCCGGGCCGGCACGTCGTGTCGGGGTTCGAGATCGAGCCGCCCGGCCGGGCGAGCGCGGCGGCGGTGCTCGGGGCCGCCTATGCCACCGGGCTGGCGTGGGGCCGGGTGAGCGGGGCCAAGGTGCCGGAGCGTGGGTTCGCGGGGCAGTCGGCGCTCGTGCGGAGGCTCGTCCACGAACGTGACGATGTTCCCTCCTAACCCACTAATACCGTTATTTAACCCTTACTCCGCCTATATCGTTCCACTACTTCAGATAACAGACAATTCGCTGAATTGTGATCTCGGATTCGGGAAATGATCCTGCAGAGGCCCGAGTGGCACGGAAAGGAATGACTCCGATGGGCCATGTCGCCGGAAGGGCCTCAGCCGTAACCTCGTAGAGGGTGTGGGCTGCGGAAGGAAGGACGACGCGGTGGGGCACGATGACCTGGACTCTCGGGTCCACGACCGTGTCGCGTTGGACGAGATTGCGCTCTACGCTGAGGTGCTTACCGCTGTCGCTGTCAGCGAACGGCGGCTGACCTTGGACGAGCTCGACGACGCGCTCGGATTGCGGACTTCGGCGAGCCGCTGAAGGACCATCACAAAGACCTAGTCCCGGACTCCTCAGGGGTCCGGGACAGTCATTTCGGGGGGTGTGCCGCTTCCCACAATATGACTAGTCAGTCAAGCCGCCGATCTTCTACGACCGGACGAGACGCGCGATCGCCGCCGACGCCTCCTTGACCTTCGCCTCGGCCTCGGGGCCTCCGGTGTTGATGGCATCGGCCACGCAGTGCGAGAGGTGCTCCTCCAGCAGCCCGAGGGCGACCGCCTGAAGCGCCCGTGTCGCCGCGGACACCTGGGTGAGAACGTCGATGCAGTAGGCGTCGTCATCGACCATCCGCTGCAGACCCCTGATCTGCCCCTCGATCCGCCTCAGCCGAGTCAGATAAGCCTGCTTGTCTCCGCTGTACCCATGCATACCCCCAGGATACCCGTATCCGGTATCTCTCAGCGGAGTCCGGAGATCAGCCTCTCCCACTGCCGGGCCATCTCGTCGGCCGAGTGACGTACGGCCGTCTCGAGCGCTCCGGCGGCCAGCGAACGGCGCCTGCGCTCGTCGTCGATCAGCGCCAGCAGAGCCGCGGCGAAGAGTTCCAGCTCGTCCTCGACCTCGGGCACCAGCACCCCGTTGTAGCCGGTCGCCACGAACTCCGTCGGCCCCCTCGCGCCCTCGACGGCCACGACCGGCACCCCGCAGCCCATGGCCTCCAGCACGGTCATGCCCAGGTCGCCGGTGTGCGAGGTGTTGGCCACGATCGACGCCTTGGCGAACTCACCGGGCAGGTCGGGCGTGGTGCCCATGAAGTAGACGTGGTTGTGCAGGTCGAGCTCGCGGACCAGGGCACGCAGCAGCCTCTCCTCGGGCCCGCCGCCGTAGAGCCGGAGCCGCCAGTCGGGCCGCTTGTCAGCGACGATCGCGAACGACCTGATCAGCCGGTCGTAGCCCTTGACGGGCACCCACCTGCCGCCCGCCGCCACGATGCGGTTGTCCATCCGCGAGCGCGGCCACGGCCCGTGGGGCAGCGCGTCGGCCACGGTGTGCACGACGGGCCCCTCCTCCTTCAGCAGCTCGGCCCACTCCGCCTCGGCCGTCTCCGTCGCCGTGACCACCGCGCCGAGCCTCGGATAGAACCGCTGCACCGGCCCGGGCACGGCCGGCCGGCTCCACTCGCGGGCGATCTTGAGCATGTCGCGTGGCGCGTGCTTGGCCACCTGCACGCCGAGCCCCGGCCGGGTGGTGATGATCACGTCGGACCTGAGGCCGCGGAGCAGCCGCCACAGCGCGACCTCGGCGCGCACCTGGCCGCGCGGGAACAGACGCCTGCTCCCCGGCCTGGCGTCGATCACCGAGCGCATCGTCACGCCGGACGCGACCGGGAAGAACGGCTTCTCCTTGGGCCGCCGGACGCTGATCACCTCGACCTCGTGCCGCTCCGCCAGGGCGTTGGCCAGGTTGAGGGTGGAGCGCACGTCGCCGCGCATGCCGTACGCGGAGGCGAGCACCAGGGTGATCTTCACCCGCCCACCTCGATCCGCAGCTCGTCGTCGGCGGTGTAGCAGGGGCGGATGGGCACCCCGTCGATCCGGGCCGACGGGTAGTGCAGGCGGCGGCGCTTGCCGTCGACGTCGTCGAGGCGCGACCCGAGCTTCATCGCCGTCGGCACGCCCTCGACCTTCAGCGACGGCTCCCAGGTGCCGACGCCGTCGGGGTCGGCGGCGAGCACGTCGACCAGCGAGAACGCGGCGTGGAAGCGCACTCCCTGCACGGTGGCGGAGGTGCGCGTCATGAAGTCCTCGGACTGCCGGCGGTGCAGCGCCAGCCGGGCCTCGTGCCGGCAGTCGTCGTCCTCCAGCCCGGTGAACGCCAGCAGGCCGGTCACCTCGAAGCGGCCCTCGCGGAACCAGATCGCGCGCACCTCGGCGGCGGGCGCGGCGTCGTCGATCTTCAGGGCCAGGAATCCGTTGCGGGTGCGGTAGGAGCGGTAGGCCAGAGTCCGTCTGCACAGCGCGTAGGCGTCGAGGTGGTCGAGCGAGAAGCCCGGATCGACGCTGCGCAACCGCACGCGTCTGCCCTCGCGGCGCAGGTAGGCGTCCCAGCGGCCGGCGCTGAGCACGAGCGGCGCCAGTGAGACGGCCAGTGTGGCCTCACTGGCCCTGGCGCCCGGCGTGCCGAGCAGCACGCCGCGTTCGACCCCCGTCGTACGATGCCGGAGCACGAGCTCCGTGCCGTCTTCCAACGGCTCCTCGATGGCGAGTCGCAGGGAGAGCACGTCTGCGAGCGTGACTTCCGCGTCTGTGACGACGACGCGCATCGCGAGCCCCCTCCCCGTCGAATGAAGCCATGCGACGTTGAGGTTACCGTGATTTTCCCGTTATGTGGATGGCGGATTTCCGGCGTGAGGCGCTTCTGACAGGCGGAACTCCTCCACAGAAACCTGTGGAGGAGTCGGACCTCGTCGGGTCAGGAAGCGCCTTTGACCGATTTGATCAGGAGCTGGGCGACGTCCACGACCTCCAGCGACTCCTTGGCCTCGCCGTTGTTCTTCTTCTCGTTGATGGCGTCGCCGAGCATCACCATGCAGAACGGGCAGGCGGTGGACACGGTGTCGGGATTCGTGGTGAGCGCCTCGTCGACGCGCTCGGTGTTGATGCGCTTGCCGATGCGCTCCTCCATCCACATGCGCGCCCCTCCGGCGCCGCAGCAGAAGCCGCGGTCCTTGTGGCGGTGCATCTCCTGGGTCTGCACGCCCGGCACCTTCGACATGATGTCGCGGGGCTGGGAGTAGACCTTGTTGTGGCGGCCGAGGAAGCACGGGTCGTGGTAGGTGATCTTCTCCTCGATCGGCGTGATCGGGGTGAGCAGGCCCTCATCGACCAGCTTGGACAGCAACTGCGTGTGGTGCACGACCTCGTACGTGCCGCCGAGCTGGGGATATTCGTTGGCCAGCGTGTTGAAGCAGTGGGGGCAGGTCGCGACGATCTTCTTGACGCCGGCCTCGTTGAGCGTCTCGATGTTCTGCTGGGCCAGCATGTTGAACAGGTATTCCATGCCCAGGCGGCGGGCCGGGTCGCCGGTGCACGCCTCCATCGGGCCAAGCACCGCGAACTTCACACCCGCGATGTGCAGCAGCTCCGCGACGGCCTTGGTGGTCTTCTTGGCCCGGTCCTCGAGAGCCCCGGCGCAGCCGACCCAGAAGAGGTATTCGGTGTCCTCGGGCATCTTCTCGTCGACGACCTCGACCTCGAAGTCGAGCTCCTCGATCCAGTCGGCCCGCTTCATCTCGGACATGCCCCAGGGGTTGCCCTTGTTCTCCAGGTTCTTCACCATCACTCCCGCCTCGGACGGGAACGACGACTCCACCATCACCTGGTAGCGGCGCATGTCGAGGATGTGGTCGATGTGCTCGATGTCGACCGGGCACTGCTCGACGCAGGCGCCGCAGTTGGTGCAGGCCCAGAGCACGTCGGGGTGGATCACGCCCTCCTCGCCGACCAGCGGCTTCTCCAGGAGGGCCAGCACGTCGGTGTCGGCGTGGGGGTTCGCCTCGGCCGTCGAGCCGCCGCCTGCGGCCGCCATCATGTACGGGGCCACCTTGAAGGCGTGGTCACGCTGGTCGAGGATGAGCATCTTCGGCGACAGCGGCTTGTCGGTGTTCCACGCCGGGCACTGCGACTGGCAGCGACCGCACTCGGTGCACGAGTAGAAGTCGAGGAAGCCCTTCCACGTGGTGTCGGCGATCTTGCCGCGGCCCAGTCGTTCGGGGTCGAGGTCCTCGTCCTCGAAGTTGACGAGCTTGCCGTCGATGCGCAGCTCGGAGGCGGCGCCGAGGCCGTCGGGGCGGCGCGAGAAGAGCACGTTCAGCGGTGCGGTGAAGATGTGCAGGTGCTTGGAGTGCACCACGATGATCAGGAACACCAGCATGAAGCCGATGTGGAGGAGCAGCGCGATCTCCTCCAGCAGGGTGTTGTTCTGCGGCAGCACGTCGCCCAGCGGGATCGACACGAAGGCGCCCGCCGAGTAGGGGAAGTTGCCGTTGGCCGACGCCGCGCCACGCGCCAGGAAGAGCGTCCAGATGATGTTGAAGATCATGAACAGGACGAGCCACGCGCCGCCCAGGTGAGAGCCGGAGAAGCGCGACTTGCGGCCCAGCGTCTTGGGTGAGTTCTTGATCCGGATGACGGCGAAGGCGACCAGGCCCAGGAGACAGGCCACGGCGATGAAGTCCTGCAGGAAGCCGAGGATCGGCCAGGTCCCGACGAGCGGGATGTGGAAGTCGGGCTTGCCGGTGATCGCGCCCTGGATGATCGCGCCGTACGCCTCGATGTAGACGGTCAGCAGGATGAAGAACGCCCACATGACGAAGAAGTGCGCGACGCCGGACGGTGTCCACTTGAGCAGCTTCTTCTGCCCGAACACCTCGACGAGTTGCGCCTTGAGCTCGGCGCCCGCGTTGGCCTTGGCGTACTCGATCCGCTCGGGCGCGGGTGGGCCCACCGTCGCGAGCTTGAAGAGGAACAGCGCCCTGCGGCCCGCGACGGCCACCGCCAGGACGGTCATGACGAGCCCGATGATGGCTACCCAGAGCACGGGGTCCTCCCACAGACGACGTTGGCTGCCAGCGTACGGTCGCCGGTCATCCACGTAATGACCAGGTGTCCTCGAAATCCTACCTATCGGTAACATCACCGAGGCAACGCGACCCACTCTAAGGTCGCGACCCATTCTAGAACAATGCTCTACTCGGTGAAGTAGCGCTGCAAGGTCGGAGCCAGCAGTTCAACGAGCTCCTCCGGATCGACGCTGGCCATCGGCTCGAGTTTGAGCACGTAACGAGCCATCAGCACGCCGAACATCTGCCCGAACGCGGCCTCGATCCGCAGGTGTGGAACGCCGAGTGCGTCGGCGACCTGGTAGAGGAGGGCATTGGTGACAAAATCCCTGAACATCGACGCGGCATGGTCATGCGTCATCGCCGAACGAATCAGGGCGATCATCGGATCCCGGGTCTCGGGAGTCGCGGTAACTGTCAGGATCAACCTTACCAACCGCTCTCCGATGCTCTCTCGCGGGCCCTCCAGCAGCGTCGACACGACGAGCTCGGAGTTGAGCGGCAGTTGGAGGGCTGCCGCGAAGATGCCCTCCTTGGTGTCGAAGTAGTGGTGCACGAGAGCGGGGTCGACCTTCGCCTCCCTGGCGATGCCGCGCACCGTGGCCTTGTCGAACCCCATCTCGGCGAAGACCCGCCTCGCCGCGGCCAGGATCTCGCCGCGGGTGTCGGCCGAACCGGGCCGGCGGCCGGGACGCCGCTTGATGGTGCTCATGGCCTCACCCGGGCCGGCTTGCGCGTCGGGCCGACGCTCATGTGGACGCCGCCAGGTGGAGCCGGGCGAAGGCCAGCCCCTCGGCCAGATCGTCGATCCGCTCGGTGCGGCTGGTCGCCTTACGGGTGTTGATCTCGAGGACGACCAGCCCGCCGTAACCAGAGCCCGCCAGCCGCTCCAGCATCGGCGCGCACGGCTGGTTGCCCCGGCCCGGCACCAGGTGCTCGTCCTTGTTGGTCACGCCGAGGCCGTCGGCCAGGTGGAGGTGGGCCAGCCGGTCGCCGAGCTTGGCGGCCATGTCCATCGCGTCGGAGCCCGACACGGCGGTGTGCGAGAGGTCGAGCGTGACCTGGGGGAAGTCGTAGTCGAGAGGGTTCCAGTCGGGAGAGTAGGGAACCACGTCGTTGCCCCTGGCACGCAGCGGGAACATGTTCTCCACCGCGAACGCGATGTCCGTCTCGTCGCGCATCCGGGCCAGCCCGGCCTCGAAGTCGCGCGCGTAGTCGCGCTGCCAGCGAAACGGCGGGTGCACCACGACCGTCGAGGCGCCGAGCCGCTCGGCCGCCTGCCGTGCCTTGACCAGCTTGGCCCACGGGTCGCGCCCCCAGACCCGCTGCGTGACCAGCAGGCAGGGCGCGTGGATCGCCAGCACCGGGATCTCGTAGTGATCTGAGAGCCGCTCGATCACGTCGATGTCCTGGCTCACGGGGTCGGCGCCGACCATGATCTCGACACCGTCGTAACCCAGGCGTGCGGCCAGTTCGAACGCGTCAGGAGTGCGTTCGGGATATACCGAAGCGGTGGACAATGCGATCTTCGCATTGGGCACGCGGATGACGTCAGCCACGTTGCCAGCCTAAGCGGGTGAAGCCGTTCTGGCGCGCGAGCCCCTACGGTTGAGGCATGTCCCGGATCGCCAAAGGCGCCATCCCCAGCCCCAACATCTGGAACTCTCCGCAGGTCTACGAGCTGGAGAATCGCGCCGTCGACCCGGACGGCGCCGCCAACGCCGCCATGTGGGCGCTGCGCCCGTGGCGCGGCGCCACCGTGCTCGACATCGGCTGTGGCACCGGCTACCACCTGCCCGGTTTCGCCGCCGCCGCGGCGCGGGTGATCGGGGTCGAGCCGCACGGCGACCTGGTCGCGCTGGCCCGCCGCCGGTGCGCCGAGCTGGCCAACGTGACGGTGCACGCCGCCGCCGCGCAGGACCTTCCGCTGCCCGACGCCTCGGTGGACGTGGCGGTCGCACGCTGGGCCTACTTCTTCGGTCCCGGCAGCGAGCCCGGCCTGCGCGAGCTGTCCCGGGTGGTGCGACGGGGCGGCACGGCCTTCGTCGTCGACCTCGACGCCGGGCGCGGGTCGTTCGGCCGGTGGTTCTCGCGCACCGTGCCCACCTACTCCGCGCGGCGGGTCGAGGACTTCTGGCAGCGGCACGGCTGGCAGCGGCAGCCACTCGACCTGCGCATGGTCTTCGAGCGCAGGGCCGATCTGGAGGCGGTGCTGCGCATCGAGTTCGCCCCACGGGTGGCCGAGCAGGCGATCGCGGAGACGCCCGGCCTGGAACTCGCCTATCCCAACGTGCTGCGCTGGCGCCACTTCTGAGCCGGCTTGACCCTGACGTCGGTGTCAACGTTTACCGTGACCGTATGCGCATCGGAGAGCTGGCCCGGCGGACCGGGGCGAGCAGCCGTTCCCTCCGCTACTACGAGCAGCACGGCCTGCTCACGACCCGGCGGGGATCCAACGGCTACCGGGAATACGCCGAGGACGACGTCAGGCTGGTGGCCGAGATCCGGGCGCTGCTGTCCGTGGGCTTCACGCTCGAGGACACCCGGCCGTTCGTCGACTGCCTGCGCGCCGGCCACAGCACGGGCGGCTCCTGCCTCGAGTCGATCGCCGTCTACCAGCGCAAGCTGGCCCAGATCGACGACGAGCTCCGCGTCCTGCTCGCCCGCCGGGCGGAAGTGGCCGCCCAACTGGCCGAGTCCTGTCCAGGTTGCTTCCTCAAGGGAGAGAAATGATCACGTTGAGCACGGAGAACTTCGACGAGCAGGTCCTCGGAAGCGACAAGCCGATGCTCGTCGACTTCTGGGCCGAGTGGTGCCCGCCCTGCCGCATGGTCGCCCCGGTGCTCGCCGAGATCGAGGCCGAGCACGGCCTGGCCATCGGCAAGCTCAACACCGACGAGCATCCTCAGATCATGGCCCGCTACGGCGTCATGAGCCTGCCCACACTGCTGCTGTTCGAGAACGGCGTGCCGGTCAGGCAGGTCGTGGGAGCCAGGCCCAAGCGCATGCTGGTGGCCGAGCTCGGCCTCGCGTAGTCCCTAAGACCTACCCGAGGATCATGCTCCGGGCTGAAAGACCTACCCGAGGATCATGCTCCGGGCTGATCGCAGGCGGGGCCGGACGACCTAGCGTTGGGTCCATGACCCGCAACGCCCTCGTCGGGCTCGTGGCGCTCGCGGCGTTGCTCGCGGTCACGATGCTCGACCTCGCACCCCCCGGCCCCAGCCCGGCCGGTGCTCCCGCCGGATCCTTCAGCGCCACCAGAGCCTTCGAGCACGTCGAGGCCGTCGCCCGCGCTCCCCATCCCACCGGCTCGGCCGAGCACGACCGCGTCCGCGACCACCTGGTGACCCGGCTGCGCGCGCTCGGCTTCGAGACCCGGGTCCAGGAAGGCGTCGGGGTGCTTGCCCTCGAGCACGACGGCGTGACGCCGATGGGCCGGATGCGCAACATCGTCGCGGTCCGGCCCGGCGCCGACCCGACCGGCCGGGTGATCCTGGCCGCGCACTACGACTCGGTGGCCACGGCTCCCGGCGCCGCCGACGACGGCGCGGGCGTGGCCACCATGCTGGAGGTCGCCCGAGCGCTGCCCGGTCCGCTGCGCAACGACGTCGTCTTCCTCATCACCGATGGCGAGGAGCTCGGCCTGCTCGGCGCCGACGCGTTCGTCAGGCACGACCCCCTGGCCAAGGGCAGGGCCGTGGTGCTCAACAACGAGGCCCGCGGTGTGCGCGGCACCGTGCAGATGTTCCGCGGCTCCCCCGGCGCCGTCGAGGTCTACGGATCGGCCGCGCCCCATCCGTCGGCCGACTCGGCCTTCGCCTCGCTGCTCGGCCTGCTGCCCAACAACACCGACTACCACGTGTTCGACCAGGCCGGCTGGATGGGCCTCGACTCGGCCTTCCTGGGCGGCGGGGCCTACTATCACACACCCCTCGACGACCCGGCCCACCTCGATCTGGGCAGCCTGCAGCAGACGGGCGACAACACCCTCGCCCTCACCCGCGCGCTGGGCGAGACCGACCTGGCGGCGCTCGAATCCGCCGGAGAGTCCGTCTACTTCAACGTCCCCGGCCTGTTCGTCCGCTATCCGGGCTGGCTGGAGCTGCCCGTCGCGCTGGGCGCGCTGGTGGCGGCCGGGGCGCTCGTGTGGGCGCTGCGCGGGCGCGGGCTGGTCAGCCTGCCCCGCCTGGCCGCGGCCACCGGGCTGGCACTGGTGCCGGTGCTCGCCGCCGGCGCCGCCGGCTACGCGGTCATGCTGCTGCTCGGGCTGATCAGGCCGGAATACACGGAGCTGCTCACCGGAGACCCCTACCGGCCGTGGCTCTACCAGGCCGCGCTGCTGGTCTTCACCGCGGCGATCGTGACGGCCTGGCGGCTGTTCGGACGGCCCGTCGAGCTCGCGGCGGGCACGGTGCTGCTCGTGGCCCTGCTCGGCGCGGCGTCCGCGGCGGCGTTGCCCGGCGGCTCCCACACACTGGCCTGGTCCGCGCTGTTCGCGGCGCTCGGCTGGCTGGTCTCGCTGCGCGTGCGATGGCCGATGCTCGCGCTCACGATCGGGCTGGCTCCGGCCACCGTGCTGCTCGGCGGCACCGCGCTCGGCTCGCTCGACGTGGGGCTCGGGATCGGCGGCATGTTGTCGGCCCCGCACCTCGCCATCCTGGTGCTGCTCCTGCTGCCGCTGGCCGAGGTGCGGCCGTGGCCGCGCCGCCGGGCGGTCCTCGTGCCCGTGGCCGGCCTGGCCGCGGCCGTGGCGCTGCTGGGCGCGGGCCTGGTCGTGGACCGCTTCGACGCCGAGCATCCCCGGCAGACCAGCGTGGCCTACGCCACGGACACCGCGACGGGTGCGGCCGTCTGGGGGTCCCGGTCAGGAGAGGAGAGCGCGGAGAGCGAGAGGTTCTTCGATGACGGTCGCTGGGCCACCACGCCCGCCCAGACGTCCACACTGTTGCGGGCGCCGTCGGTCGACGTGGTGAAGGACGAGACGTCCGGTGAGCGGCGCACGCTCACACTCAGGCTGACGCCCGAAGCGGGCGCGCCGACCACCGGGCTCAGCCTGGCGGAGCCGGTGCCCATCACGGTCGACGGGAGGGAGCTGGGCAAGCGGCGCGGTTTCGCCTATCACGCTCCGGCGGGTCCCCTGGAGGTCACGCTGGTGCTGCCACCGGCCAAGACCCAGATCCGAATTTTCACCCGTAGTCATGATTTATCAGTGGTTCCGGGTTTCACGCCCCCGCCGAACACGGTCAACCTGACACCGCAGGCGACCGCCTTCCGGACGCACACCCTGTGAAGTCGAAGATTGTCGGCAGTGCCCGCTAGCCTGCTCCGCATGGCCAAGTCAGCGCAGAAGCCCGGTTACCGCTGTGCCGAGTGCGGGTGGCGCACCACCAAGTGGGTGGGCCGGTGCGGCGAGTGCCAGGCGTGGGGCACGGTCGACGAGGAGGGCGCGCGAGCCGGGGCCCACGTCGTCCAGGCCGGCGCCACGACCGCGCCCGCGATGCCGATCGGCCAGATCAAGGCCGAGGTGGCGACCGCCCGCACGACCGGCGTGGCCGAGCTCGACCGGGTGCTGGGCGGCGGCCTGGTGCCGGGCGCCGTGGTGCTGCTGGCGGGCGAGCCGGGCATCGGCAAGTCGACGCTGCTGCTGGAGGCGGCGGCCCGCATCGCCGAGCGCGACACCGTCCTCTACATCACGGGTGAGGAGTCGGCCGCCCAGGTGCGCCTGCGGGCCGACCGCATCGGCGCCATCCAGAACGACCTCTACCTCGCGGCCGAGACCGAGCTGTCGGCCCTGATCACCCATGTGGAGAAGGTCCAGCCCAGGCTGCTCGTGGTCGACTCGGTGCAGACGATCGGCTCCGCGCAGGCCACCGGCGTGCCCGGTGGGGTGACCCAGGTGCGCGAGGTCGCGGCAAACCTCGTGCGCCTGGCCAAGGAGCGCAACATGGCGACCGTGCTGGTCGGCCATGTCACCAAGGAGGGCTCCATCGCCGGGCCGCGCACGCTCGAGCACCTGGTCGACGTCGTGCTCAGCTTCGAGGGTGACCGGCACTCGCGGCTCCGCATGGTCCGCGCGATCAAAAACCGGTTCGGCCCCATCGACGAGGTCGGCTGCTTCGACCTGCACGAGCGCGGCATCGAGGGCATCACCGACCCGAGCGGCCTGTTCGTCTCGCGGCGCAGCGAGCCGGTGCCCGGCACCTGCGTGACCGTGACCGTCGAGGGCACCCGCCCGCTGCCCGCGGAGGTGCAGGCCCTGGTCGCCCGCACCGAGGCGCAGCAGCCCAGGCGCTCCTCCTCCGGGCTCGACACCTACCGGGTCCAGATGATCCTCGCGGTGCTGGAGCGCAGGCTCAACGCCAAGCTCGGCGGCTGCGATGTCTTCACCGCGACCGTGGGCGGCATCAAGCTGTCCGATCCCGCGATCGACCTGTCGGTGATGCTGGCGGTGGCGAGCGCCGCCGGCGACAAGCCGCTCCCCGCGGGGCTCGTGGCGCTCGGCGAGGTCGGCCTGGCGGGCGAGCTGCGACCGGTCAAGGACGTGCGGCGGAGGCTCAGCGAGGCCGCCCGGCTCGGTTTCAAGCGCGCGCTGGTGCCCGCCGGCTCGCTCGACGAGGGCACCCGCAGGCGCGACGGGCAGCGCAGTCTCGTGCCCGTGGGGCCGGTCTCCTTCGCCCCCGGCTTCGAGGTGATGGAGGCGGAGAACGTCTGGGACGCGCTCACGCACGTCACATAGCACGGCTAAGCTGAGCTTGACTAATCGGACACGGGGGTCAGGTGGCAAACAACAGGAGTCTCGACGACCGCCGTCGAGAAGCCCTGGCATCGGTGGCTCCGGGCACGCCGCTACGCGATGGTCTTGAGCGGATCCTGCGCGGTCAGACCGGGGGGCTGATCGTGCTCGGCCACAACAGCGTGGTCGAAGAGGTGTGCAGCGGCGGGTTCGAGCTCGATGTCGACTTCTCGGCGACCCGGCTGCGCGAGCTGGCCAAGATGGACGGCGCGATCGTGGTCAACGGCGAGCACAAGATCATTCGTGCCGCGGTGCACCTCGTGCCCGACCCAGCGATCCCCACCGACGAGTCCGGCACCCGTCACCGCACCGCCCAGCGCGTCGCCCGGCAGACCGGCCTGCCGATCATCGCGATCAGCAAGTCGATGCGCATCATCGCCCTCTACCTCGACGGCATCCGCTACGTCCTGGAGGAGTCGGCGGCCATCCTGTCCAAGGCCAACCAGGCCCTGGCCACCCTCGAACGCTACAAACACCGCCTTGACGAGGTCTCCGGCACCCTGTCCGCCCTGGAGATCGAGGACCTTGTGACGGTCCGCGACGTGGCGGCCGTGGCACAGCGGCTGGAGATGGTCAGGCGCATCAGCGACGAGATCAAGGGCTACGTGGTCGAGCTGGGCACCGACGGCCGCCTGCTGTCGCTTCAACTCGACGAGCTGGTGGCGGGCGTCGACTCCGAGCGCGAGCTGGTGGTGCGCGACTATCTTCCGCCCCCCACGGGCCGGCGGACCCGACGGCTCTCCGAGGCCATGCACGATCTCGACCAGCTCTCGGGCAGCGAGCTGCTCGACCTCTCGACGGTCGCCCATGTGCTCGGCCGCAGCGGCGGCGAGACGCTCGACAGCTCGGTCAGCCCGCGCGGCTTCCGCCTCCTGGCCAAGGTCCCCCGCCTGCCGGCCACAGTGGTCGACCGCCTGGTCAACCACTTCGGCAGCCTGCAGAAGCTCCTCGCGGCGAGCATCGACGACCTGCAGGCGGTCGGCGGCGTCGGCGAGTCGCGCGCCCGCAGTGTCCGCGAGGGCCTGTCCCGCCTGGCCGAGTCCTCGATCCTCGAGCGCTACGTCTAGCCCTCACCGATCCTCGAACGCCACGTCCAGCCTCACTGGCTGGCCCGTTCCCCGCACGTCGCCACCTCTGAGCTGTGTTGATCACGGTCGGTGCTGGATCAGCCATACCGGCTGACCTGCCAGGAAGCGTCATGTGCGAAAACGGGGGTTAGCGAAGGTGGAAGACCCCTTTGAGGCTCCTCAGCTTGCCCATCCGCACCACCGCCACGTACGTCCCCGGCAACGCGTCCGACGGCTGTGAGCCGCAGGTCTCGCTCGACCGGCGCCGGTCCCACTCCATGGTGCGCACGTAGGGCACCCCCCGCTGCAGCTCCGTCATGTCGGTGCCCGCCCCGCTGACACAGTCGGCCGTGGACCAGATCCGATCGTTACCCGACGTGATGCGGATCTCCATCGCCCTCGGCCCCACGTCGGCCTTGCACATCACGGGCCCGGTGTTGACCAGGGTGACGAGGAAGCCGGGCCGGGCGCCGGCCGCGTAGACCTCCTGCTCGCCTCGCAGGCTGAGCACCAGGTCGCTCTCCTTGCAGGGCTCTCCTGGTCGTTGCGACGGCTTGGCGTCCGGTGTGGTCTTGCTGGGGCTCGGTTTGGGCGTCGGAGTGGCCGTGCCCATGGCCAGGGTGCGGAGCCCGGCCAGCAACGGGTCGGTGCTCGAGGAGGCGGACGGCGAGGACTCGGCGCTGGAGGCGCGCTGCGGCCCGTCGGCCCCGCTGGAACACGCCCATGCCACCACGGCCACCACTACCAGGACCGCGATGAGCACGCTCATCCGCCGTCGCCAATAGACGTCGCCGTCTCCATCGCCGCCGTCGCCACGCATCGCTTCCGGATCCATACACACAGCATGGTAATTCGTTGGCTACTTAGGGTGACGACACGCCGCTGTTGGCCATCTCGGCATACGCTGGGGCGCGTGGTTGAGCCGAACCTCCTACACCTACCCATTCTGGAGTGGTACGACTCCAACGCCCGGGATCTCCCGTGGCGTGCCGCCGAGGCGACGCCGTGGGGCGTGCTGGTCAGCGAGATCATGCTCCAGCAGACCCCGGTCGCCCGCGTGCTCCCCGTGTGGCACGAGTGGATGGATCGCTGGCCCACTCCCAAGGCGCTGGCCGCCGAGCCGCCCGGCGAGGCCGTCCGCCACTGGGGCAGGCTCGGCTACCCGCGCCGGGCGCTCCGGTTGCACGCCTGCGCCAGGGCCATCACCGAGGAGCACGGCGGCGAGGTGCCGTCAGACCACGCGACGCTGCTCACGCTGCCCGGCATCGGCGAATACACCGCCGCCGCGGTCGCCAGCTTCGCGTACGGGGCTCGACACGCGGTGCTCGACACGAACGTGCGCCGGGTGTTCGCGAGGGCGGTGCGGGCCGAGGAGTATCCCCCGGTGTCCACGTCCGCGGCCGAACGCCGGCTGGCCGAGGCGCTCCTGCCCGAGCTCGGCGCCGCCCGCTGGGGCGTGGCGGTGATGGAACTGGGCGCCCTGGTCTGCACGGCCCGCGGTCCGCGGTGCGCCGACTGCCCGATCGCCCACACGTGTGCCTGGCGCCTGGCCGGGAAACCGCCACACGCCGGCCCCGCCCGCAAGGGCCAGACCTACGCCGGCACGGACCGCCAGTGCCGGGGGCGCCTGCTGGCGGTCCTGCGCGCGGCCCACGGCCCGGTGCCCAAGGAGGCGCTGGACACGGTGTGGGACGACGCCGTACAACGTGAGCGCGCCCTCGACGGCCTCATCACCGATGGTTTGGCCGAACACCTCGACGACGGCACCTACCGCCTCCCCCACTCCTGACCCGGCCAGGCGCCGTCGACGGGAGTGGTGCACGAGTTCGACCTGGTGACAGGTGTGGCGCCGTGAGATGAGGACGGCCCTCGTGCTTCCTGCGGGTGGCGGGGACGCGTGCTCACGGAGTGGGCGTCAGGCGATCCACGGGGGGACACCGTAGTCGCCGCCGTCGGTGGCGAGGGCCCTGGCGCCGGCCGCCGCGGTGACGACGGCGGTGTAACCCTCGTCAGGGTCCGCCAGCACGCGCCGGAGCGTCCGGGCGGGCATCACCACCGTGTCGCCGGGCGCCACGTGGAAGGTCTCGTCGCCCAGCTCGACCGTCGCCGCGCCGCCGATCCAGGTCCACACTTGCTCGCTGTCGAAGTCGTGCACCGGCCCCGCGACTCCCGGTTTGGCGTCGACCCGCCAGATGGACCGCGACGCGCCTCCCTGGCTGGGCGAGGCGAACGTGGTCATGACGCCGCCCGGGGTCTCGGACCGGCGTGCCTCACCGTCACGGATGACAGTCATCTCTCACTCCCCTAAGATGGACAATAACATTGTCCATATAGTTAATCAGGTTGTCTATCGTGTCAAGTGACTCCCCAGGGTTCGAACTACCGCTCCGGCTCCTGCTCGGCTTCAGGGTGCTCATCGACGAGCTGCACGCGGAGCTGGCCCGTCAGGGCCATCCCGACATCCGCCCCATGCACGGGTTCGTCATGCAGGCGATCGGCCGCGGCGGCACCACCGCCGTCGACCTCGGCCGCACCTTGGGCGTCTCCAAGCAGGCGGCGGGCAAGACGATCGAGACGCTCGAACGGATCGGCTACGTCGAGCGCAGCGTGGACCCCGGCGACTCCAGGCGAAAGATCGTCCGCCTGACCCCCTACGGCCTCGACGCCCTGGCCCGCTCGGCCCGCATCTTCGAGACGCTGCGCGCCCGCTGGTCGCGGGAGATCGGCGAGGAGCGCCTGAGCGCGCTGGAGGCCGACCTGCGCAAGGTCACCCCGCCCGACATGTTCCGCCTCGACATACCGGGCTGGTTCGGCACCCTCTGAGACGCCTTCTCAGGCGGCGAGCTGGAGACCCAGGCCCGTGAGGTTGGTGCGGGCCCAGTCGAGCTCCTCCGCCAGCACGGACACCAGGGCGCCGGGCCCCTTGCCCCGGCCCGGTACGGACAGGTTGTGCGTCCCCACCTCGATGTGGGCACTGCCGCTCACCGCACCCGACAGCATGGCCGTGAGCGTGTCGTGCAGCACCACGCCCGTGCCGGGCGTCTCATGGCTGTGGACGTGGCCCAGCTTGACCACGGGAGCGCCGGCGGCGGCCAGGCCGCGCAGCGCCTCACCGGCCTCCTCGGCGCCGCCGGCCAGGTGACAGGCGTCGAGGACGACGCCCAGGTGCTCGGAGTCGATGCCGCAGACGCGCTCCAGCGCCTGCTCCGTGGTCTCCAGGACGCACCCGGGCCACGGCTCGAAGCCGACGCGGATCGTCTTGCCCGTGACGCTGTAGATGCCGCGCAGTTCTCTGGCCAGCCGCTCCAGGCGGCGCGTGGCGATCGAGTGGAGGTCGGCGGGCCAGTCATGCCGCCAGCCGATCGGTATCGTGGAAATGCTGCCGAACCGTACGTCGTCGGGCAGCAGGAAGGCCAGGATCTTGGCCAGCGCCATCGTGTAGCGGTAGCGCTCGGGCTTGGCCCAGTCGGGCCCCGGCACTTCCTGGTTGCGCCCGCCGGTGCCGTTGAGGCTCACCACCTCCAGGCCGCGCTCCTCCAGGGAGCGGCGCAGGCGTACGAGCTCGATGCGGTCCGCCGTGAGATGGTCGGCCACGCTGGGCGAGAGCCACAGCCCGATGCCCATCCGCTCGACGCCGAGCCGCTTGCGCACCGGCACGGCGTAGCGGGTGAGGTGAGCGATCAGGTTCTCCAGGTCTTCAGCGGGGTGGACGCCTGCGTTATAGGCGAGGTGAACGAGCGTTCCGTCGTTGTGACGCAGGCGCATCGGTTTCCTCCACGGCTTGCATTGATCGTTCTCGTCGCCCGCCACAGGGATCACGCGGACCCTGTCGAGCATGCCTGCTCAAAGTGGGCACACGCGTCCACCCTGAGTTGATTGCTCACTACTCCTCTGGGAGCAGTGACACCCTAGGCACTCGATCTTGCGGCCTACTTGGAGCAGGCTTCGGCGAACTCTACGCAGTGTAGTACTACTTGCGGTGGCGATACACCTCGCTGACCAACAATTCAGCAACAACTACCTGCCGCGTGTCCCGGACACGCGAAGGCCCCCGTGTGATCACTCACACGGGGGCCTTCGTCCGGCCTGGCGGCCGTCAGTGCTGGATCGGCGCGGCGATCGCAGCGGCCGAGTCGGGAACCTTGGAGACGGTGTCCTCACCGACGAAGATGAACTTCGCGTTGTCGCCTTCGCCCTCGATCGTGACCTTGACGACCTGCCCCGGACGGAGCTCGCCGTAAAGGATCTTCTCCGACAGAGAGTCCTCCAGCTCGCGCTGGATCGTACGCCGCAGCGGGCGGGCGCCCATGACCGGGTCGTAGCCGCGGTCGGCCAGCAGCTGCTTGGCGTCGGGCGAGACGTCGAGCCCCATGTCGCGGTCCTTCAGGCGGGCGTCGACCTGGGCGAGCATCAGATCCACGATCTTGATGATCTCGGCCGGCGTCAGCTGGTGGAAGACCACGATGTCGTCGACACGGTTGAGGAACTCGGGGCGGAAGTGCTGCTTGAGCTCTTCCTGCACCTTGGACTTCATCCGGTCGTAGTTGGAGTCGGCGTCGTTGGACTTCGCGAACCCGACCCCGATGCCCTTGGAGATGTCTCGGGTGCCGAGGTTGGTGGTCATTATGATGACCGTGTTCTTGAAGTCGACCACCCGGCCCTGGGCGTCGGTCAGGCGACCGTCTTCCAGGATCTGCAGCAGCGAGTTGAAGATGTCGGGGTGGGCCTTCTCGATCTCGTCGAACAGGACCACGGAGAACGGCTTACGCCGCACCTTCTCGGTGAGCTGGCCGCCCTCCTCGTAGCCGACGTAGCCGGGAGGCGAGCCGAACAGCCTGGAGACGGTGTGCTTCTCCATGAACTCGGACATGTCCAGGCTGATCAGAGCGTCTTCGTCGCCGAAGAGGAACTCGGCCAGAGCCTTGGACAGCTCGGTCTTACCGACACCGGACGGACCCGCGAAGATGAACGAGCCGCCGGGACGCCGCGGGTCCTTCAGACCGGCGCGCGTGCGCCGGATGGACCGCGACAGGCCCTTGATGGCGTCGTCCTGGCCGATGATCCGCTTGTGGAGCTCGTCCTCCATGCGGAGCAGGCGCTGCGACTCCTCCTCGGTCAGCTTGAAGACCGGGATGCCGGTGGCCGTCGCCAGGACCTCGGCGATGAGCTCCTCGGTGACCTCGGCCACGACGTCCATGTCGCCGGCCTTCCACTCCTTCTCCCGGCGCTCGCGCTTGAGCTGGAGCTGCTTCTCCTGGTCGCGGAGGGCAGCCGCCTTCTCGAAGTCCTGCGCGTCGATCGCGGACTCCTTGTCGCGACGGACGTTGGCGATCTTCTCGTCGTATTCGCGCAGGTCTGGCGGAGCGGTCATCCGGCGGATGCGCATCCGCGAGCCGGCCTCGTCGATGAGGTCGATCGCCTTGTCGGGAAGGTAGCGGTCGCTGATGTAGCGGTCGGCCAGCTGCGCGGCGGCGACCAGCGCGCCATCGGTGATGGACACGCGGTGGTGCGCTTCGTAGCGGTCGCGCAGACCCTTGAGGATCTCGATCGTGTGGCTGAGCGAGGGCTCGGCCACCTGGATCGGCTGGAACCGGCGCTCCAGAGCGGCGTCCTTCTCGAGGTACTTGCGGTACTCGTCGAGAGTGGTGGCGCCGATGGTCTGCAGCTCGCCGCGGGCCAGCATCGGCTTGAGGATGCTGGCGGCGTCGATCGCGCCCTCGGCGGCGCCCGCGCCCACGAGCGTGTGCAGCTCGTCGATGAACAGGATGATGTCGCCGCGCGTGCGGATCTCCTTGAGCACCTTCTTCAGGCGCTCTTCGAAGTCACCGCGGTAGCGGGAGCCGGCGACCAGGGCGCCGAGGTCAAGCGTGTAGAGCTGCTTGTCCTTCAGCGTCTCGGGCACCTCGCCCCTGACGATCTTCTGCGACAGGCCCTCGACGACGGCGGTCTTGCCGACACCGGGCTCGCCGATGAGAACGGGGTTGTTCTTGGTCCTCCGGGAGAGGACCTGCATGACCCGCTCGATCTCCTTCTCGCGGCCGATGACCGGATCCAGCTTGCCCTCGCGGGCGGCCTGGGTCAGGTTGCGGCCGAACTGGTCGAGCACCAGGGAGGTCGACGGGGCCGACTCCTGCGGGCCGCCCGCGGCGGCCGGCTCCTTGCCCTGGTAGCCGTGGAGCAACTGGATGACCTGCTGCCTGACACGGTTGAGATCTGCTCCAAGCTTGACCAGCACCTGTGCCGCCACACCTTCACCCTCACGGATGAGCCCGAGCAGGATGTGCTCGGTGCCGATGTAGTTGTGGCCCAGCTGCAAAGCCTCACGGAGCGACAGCTCAAGAACCTTCTTGGCCCGCGGGGTGAACGGAATGTGCCCCGACGGAGCCGACTGGCCCTGGCCGATGATCTCCTCGACCTGCTGGCGCACTCCTTCAAGGCTGATGCCGAGGCTCTCCAGAGCCTTGGCGGCCACGCCTTCACCTTCATGGATCAAACCAAGAAGAATGTGCTCAGTGCCGATGTAGTTGTGGTTGAGCATCCTGGCCTCTTCTTGGGCCAGGACGACAACCCGCCTCGCTCGGTCGGTGAACCTCTCGAACATCTCGTCGCTCCTCACAGAGCGGTCAGTCAGGCCGGTAACTCCGTCCCGTCATCCCGCATGCTAGCCCTGGCTCGGCGAACCGCGCCGACTGCCGCTGACACGCTCTATAGCAGAGACGTTCCCCGAGAGCAGGGCGTTCACCCTCTATCCAACTACCGTTCGGGGGTGACGTGTTCCCGATACGCCGCAAGCGAACGATGTTTAGAGGGCCTGCGGGAAGCGGCTCGAATTCGCCGACGCAGCGGGGGCAGATCGTCATGGATCGCCGTCGGACGCGGGAGCGAGTGGGCCTGGGGCGGCCGTCGCGGATGTCGCGTCCGTGACTCATACGCAAACATCCTATGTCCGGACTCAAACCATGCCAAACCGCCCGCGAAACGGACCCGGCTCCACCGAAATCCGCAGACTGGTCAGCCCGGTTACCGGAGGCGTCCGAGCCCCCCGCCGGCGGCGCGGAGGGCGCCGGCATTCGGCCCGCCCGCGCGTCTCCAGGCGTGGAACGCACCAGCGAGGAGAAACCGCATTCGCCAGGGGTCGTCGCAAAAAGCCTTGCGCATGTGGCATTCGGTAACGGGAGCGACACCGGCCCAAATGTCCACATACGGAGGGGATCGCAAGATCGACAAACCGACCGGGCTGTCCAGCATTCGAGAACAGCCAGAAATGATCATGCGCTTATGGCGATCGCCGGGGTTCTAGGCGAACGGCATAAGCGCATGGTCAGGAGACGAGGCTCGCTCAGTGAGCGGCGTCGTACTTCTCGACAACGGTGGAGGCGATACGGCCTCGCTCGCTCACCGGCAGGCCGTGGGCCTTGGCCCACTGCCGGATCTCCGAGCTCTTCTCGCGGCTCATCGCACGCTGCCCACCACGCCCCCGTCGCCGCGCGGCCACGGCACCAGCCCGGCGAGCGTGCTGTACGAAAGGTGTGAGCGCGTCCCTCAGCTTCTTGGCGTTAAGGTCGCTGAGGTCAATCTCATAGGAGGAGCCGTCAATAGCGAAGCTGACCGTCTCATTGGCCTCGCCCCCATCGAGGTCATCGATGAGAATCTCCTGGATCTGCTTGGCCATCTACGCAATCCTTTCGCGGAGCATTGTTTCATTCGCTGAGGCCAAACATATACCGGAAAAGGCGCGGAGACAATTCAGCGCTACGGGGATTCGGCTGACTCGCCGATCAGTTGCTCTTCTCGGCCTGATCCTCAGGGTTTGGACGGCGTCCAGGGCCCTCCGCCCGGACCAACTTCACAACGCCAAAGATGAAGGCGCCGGCGACCACCACCGGCGGGATGAGCGCTGACAATACGTCTGTTACGGCTTCCATTCGTCCTCGTCTCCACAGCGGACGGGCTTTCAGGGGGCGTCTTTTTGCACCGCCGACGCGGCGAGCAGGAGCAGGAGCGGCTCTCACGCCGCGCGGGATGACATCCCCCGCACCTGACCATAGCGGCACACAGACGCACTCGGTGTGTCAGGGGCACCAACGTCCGACATCCCGGACGCCCCATAGCCTAATGGCAGTCTCTCCAGGCTCCTTACCGGATCAAGGGAAAACTTTGCGGAAAGGCTTCGGCCAGAGGGACCGTCGAGGGTCAACCAAGATCTTTGACCACCCGGGTTCCCGCCAGCCTGTCGTGCGGGCCGCGTTCGAGCGGCTTGTCCACCAGGATGAGCAGGCCCACGGCGAACACGAAGATTCCGGCGAGCACATTGACCACCGGAATGCCCATCAGCATGACCGGACCGGGATACACCAGGGCGCGTTTCAGCAGAGCCCGCCGAGGAAGGTCGCCCGGCGTCACGTGAATCTTCATGATCGCCTTGCCGAACGTGCGACCGCGCGTGGAATGCGCGACCCAGTCATAGACCGTATATCCCAGCCCGGTCAGCAACCAGGCGAACACGCCCGGCAGTCGGCCGTCGAACCCGCCCAACACCCCGACAGTTCGGAAGACGCCCCACAGCGTAATGAACAGAATGTAATAGAAGACCCCGAAGACGAGACCTTCAATGAGCCGGGCTACGAGTCGTTCCCACCATTCCGCGGGCTTCGCGCCCGCCCGCATCCCGGCCATAACCCCACCTCGCCCCGTCGGCGATCCGGTCGACTCCCATATTGGTACGGGTCGTACACACAAAACAGAGGCCGACCAGCGGCCGGCCTCTGTTGACGTTGACGAAGGCTACTTGATCTTCACCACGACGGTGGCGGCCACCTTGTCGGCGAAGGTCTGCTGCAGCGGCTTGTCCCACAGCTGGGACGCGCCATTCAGGCCCACGGCGATCGCGGCGAGCAAAGGCCCGGCGAACGGCAGGAAGTAGAGGAGGTAGCCGCCCCACGTCGCGCCGGCCCGCTTGAGCGCGACGTCGTTGGGAATGCCCTCCAGCGGCACCGGCCCACCGACCTGGGCGATCTTGATACCCATGACCATCTTGCCGAGCGTCTGCCCCTTGGCCTTCGTCAGGAAGAACTCGTAGGCGACATAGACCCCGGTGAGGATGATGGCCATCACGAGACCGAACACGAACGGGCCCATAAAGCCCGTCGTCTGCCCGGTCGTCCAGTCGACCCTGGCGAGGAGGAGAGCTGTCAGGATCAACGACAGCACGGTCATGATCACACCGAAGATGACACCGTCGATCAGCCTCGCCACCAGCCGCTGCCACCACTCCGCGAGCGGAGCCGGGGCGCCGGGCGGCTGCACGCCCACCGGCTGGCCGTAGCCGGGCTGGCCGTAACCGGGCTGACCGTAGCCCGGCTGGCCGTAGCCGGGCTGCCCGTAGGCCGGCTGCTGCGGCTGGCCGTACTGCTGGCCATAGCCGGGCTGCTGGCCGTAGCCCTGCTGGGGCTGCGCGTAGCCGGGCTGGCCTCCGTACTGCTGGCCGTACTCCGGCTGGGAGCCGGGCTGCTGACCGTACTGCGGCTGGCCGTAGTCGGGCTGCTGGCCGTACTGCTGGCCGGAGGGCTGCTGCTGGCCGGAGGGCTGCTGCTGGCCGTAGCCCTGCTGGCCCGAAGGCTGCTGCTGGCCGTAACCTGGCTGGCCGTAGTCGGGCTGCTGACCGTACTGCGGTTGCTGGCCATACTGCGGCTGCTGACCGTAGCCGGGCTGGGACTGACCCTGCTGACCGTAGCCAGGCTGCTGACCCTGCTGGCCGTACGGCTGGCCGGGGGGCTGCTGCTGACCGTACTGCGCCTGCTGGCCATAACCGGGCTGCTGCTGGCCGTAGCCGGGCTGCTGCCCCTGCTGCTGGCCATAGCCCTGCTGGCCGTAGTCGGGCTGCTGACCATACTGCGGCTGCTGACCGTAGCCGGGCTGGGACTGGCCCTGCTGGCCGTAACCCTGCTGGCCGTACTGCGGCTGCTGGCCGTAACCGGGCTGGGGCTGCTGGCCGTAGTCGTCGGCACGGTAGCCCACGACCGTCACATCGGGGTCGGGCTCACCATGGGGGCGACCCTGGTACTGCTGTCCGTATTCAGGAGACCCGGCATTCTCGCCGGAATCGTCCTGAGGATACGGCGGCTGTCCTGTGCTCACCGTGTCACCTCGCTTCGAGTGCGCATGTGGCACGTGTCAGGACACATGCCTGTGCTGCACAACGTATCGACATAGGTATCAACAATCACCTTTCGTCTTTGTCAAGATCCGTGTCACCCGATGTCAAGTGGAGCAGCATACGGGTGTTGCCCAGGGTGTTCGGCTTGACATGTTCGAGATCAAGGAACTCCGCCACACCCTCGTCGTACGAGGCCAGGAGTTCGGCATAGACCTCGGGGGAGACAGGCGTGCCCTGGATGGGACGGAATCCGTGCCTGCCGAAGAAGTCGACTTCGAATGTGAGGCAGAAGACCCGATGCAGGCCCAACTCCGTCGCCGTGCCGAGCAGCGCGGAGACGATTCGGTGACCGATCCCGAGGCCGCGGAATTCGGGATCCACCGCGACCGTGCGGATCTCGGCGAGGTCCTCCCAGAGCACGTGCAGCGCTCCGCAGCCGACGACCTCCCCCGACCGCTCGGCCACCCAGAACTCCTGGACGTCCTCGTACAACGTGACCGTGGCCTTCCGCAGCAGGCGGGGCCCGGCCCCGGCATAGGTGGCGACCAGGCGCCCGATGGTCCTGACATCGGTGGTGCGGGCACGGCGTACGAGGATCCCGGTGTCCTGGACCGTCACTTCGGTGGCCTGTTCCATGGCTCTCCAGAGTACAGATCGCATTACGGCTCGCCCGTAAATCTCCCGTCTTACCCCTCTCCGACATGTCACCCCCAGGAGGACAAGGCCAGCCCAAACTAGGGCAAACAGGACATAAAATCAGTCAGGGGCGGCCGGGCACGACATCACCTTGTGACCCATCGGTAGCTCAACCTCGACCGAGTTGGCAGTTCTGGTTGAGCACCAACCCAAGGTGCACTAATGTCCAGCGACGATGTCACCCACGCGACCCCCGCGTGGAGACGCGCCCAATCCCCGCACGGGGAGCCGGGGACCCGCCGGTGGCGAACGCCACCACCGGGGTGAATCCGAGCGCGACGCTCGGTAGGGCTGCTCCGGCCCGAACCCGTCAGCTAACCCGGTAGGCGTCGACGAGAGGAGTTGGTTGGTGAAGCGCACGCGCGATCGCGGAAGGAAGGCCGCGGGCGAGCACGCCCGCCCTCCGGAACACTCCGGACCCCGCCGGCTCGCCGTCCTCGGTGCGGTGATCAGTGCGCTCGTGTTCGCCGTTCCCGCGGCTCCGGCCGTCGCCGACCCCAAGCCGTCCCTCGAAGACCTGTCCAAGCAGGTCGAGGAGATGCACACGCAGATCGAGACGCTGACCGAGGAATACAACGGCCAGCGGGAGAAGCTCAAGACCGCCCAGAAGTCCGCCGAGGCCGCGAAGAAGACGCTGGCCACCAGCGAGACCGACCTGGCCACCAAGCGTGCCAGGGCCGTCCTGCTGGCCCAGAACGAGTACATGACCGGTGGCCTCGGCCGGGCCATGGCCCTGATCAACTCCGAGGACCCCGAGGGCTTCCTCGACCGCGCCGCCACCACCTTCGCCCTGGAGCATGAGCAGGGCGAGGAGGTCAACCAGGTCACCTGGGCCAGGGCGACGGCCGAACGGGCCAGAGACAGCGCCAAGGCCCGCATCGACGAGGTGCAGAAGATCGTCGCCGACGTCGACACCAAGCGTGACAAGATCGTGAAGCTGGTCGCCAAGGTCGAGAGCAACCTGTTCAGCCGCGCGCTGGGCGAGGCCGGGCGTCCCGGCACCCGCGCCGTGCGGGTCAGCCTGCCGATCGCGGGCAGCGGCAAGGCCGCCGAGGCCGCGAGGTGGGCGCTCACGCAGCAGCTCAAGCCCTACGTCTGGGGCGCCGAGGGGCCGAGCAGCTACGACTGCTCCGGCCTGGTCATGGCCGCCTACCAGCAGGTGGGCATCTCGCTGCCGCACTACACCGGCAGCCAGTGGACCGCCGGCAGGCACATCTCCAAGGAGGAGCTGCGGCCGGGCGACCTGGTGTTCTTCTACACCGACCTGCACCACGTCGGCATCTACCTCGGCGGCGGCATGATGGTCCACGCGCCCCGGACGGGTGACGTCGTGCGCATCGCGTCGATCGCCCGGCGGCCGTTCGCCGGTGCCGTGCGCATCGCCGACTGAGCGGCGGCGTCACCGGGTCGGTCGCCGGAAATCGCTAGATCAGCTGGCGCCGCGCCGCCCAGGCCACGGCCTCGATCGCCGTGGCGACCCCGATGCGGTCACAGATCCCCCGCAGCCTGCGGCGGACCGTGCGGCCGCTGATATCCAGGCGTCTGCCGACCCGATCGACCGTGACTCCCTTGGCAAGCTCCGCCAGCAACGCTAAGTCGGCATGGCTCAGCTCAACACCCTCGGTGAGCACATCCATCGGGAGCCCTCCCCCCAACAGCGATTCTCCCCGAAACACCCTGCTCGTCCCGCAGACGGTAAACGCATATCTGAAAGGCCGTCAAGCGCGACAATGCCTGCGCTTGACGACACACGTTGACATGATCCCTTATATATGAAGTACTCGTGATATGTCGTCACACTTCGGAGCGCGATGAGCGATCACAGTGATCCTTACAGCTCGTCGTTGAGCGCCACCGACGTGCTGGGTTTCGATCCGTTCGATCCGGATTTTGTGCGCGATCCATACTCGTGCTACCGCGAAATGCGGCAGGAGGGCGCGCTGCTCCGCACCCGTGGCGGGCTTCTGGTGGCGACCACGTACGAGCACTGTTCGACGCTGTTGCGCGACCCCGCCTTCGGACACGACACCACCCCGTTCAGGACGGGCAGTCCGGACCAGCCCGTGCCGTCGTTCCTGCGCATGGACCCGCCCGACCACACACGCCTTCGCGGGCTGGTCAGCAGGGCCTTCACCCCGCGCATGGTGGAACGGCTGCGCCCGCGGGTCGAGGCGATCACCGCGGGGCTCCTCGCCGCGCTGCCCGAGGAGGGCGACCTGGTCTCCGGGTTCGCCTATCCGCTGCCGGTCATGGTGATCACCGAGATGCTCGGCGTGCCCGCCGAGGACCACGAGCGCTTCCAGGGCTGGAGCGAGGCGCTGGCCCGCGGCCTCGACCCGCTGCTGTCCACCGAGCTGATGTCGGAGAGCGAACGCGCCCGGCTGGAGTTCGGCGACTACTTCAGGGGCCTGGTCGAGCAACGGCGCAGCCGTCCGGGCGACGACCTGCTCAGCGCGCTCGCGCGGGTCGAGGAGCTGACCGAGGCCGAGCTGATCGCCACCTGTGTTCTGCTACTCGTCGCCGGTCACGAGACGACTGTCAACCTCATCGCCAACGGCGTGCTCACCCTGCTGAGGCACGGCGCGCTGCCCCTGGCCGCCGAACGGCCCCGGCAGGTCGTCGAAGAGGTGCTGAGGTACGACCCGCCGGTCCAGCTGACGCTCAGGTCCGCGCTGCGGGACACCGAGCTGGGCGGGACACCGACGCCGACGGGCACCCCCGTGCTCGCGCTGATCGGCGCCGCCAACCGGGATCCCGCCGAATACGCGGACCCGGACCGGTTCGACCCGTTGCGCGCTCCGGGCAGGCACCTGGCCTTCGGGCTCGGCATCCACTTCTGCCTCGGGGCGACGCTGGCCCGGCTGGAGGGCGAGATCGCGCTGCGCGCCCTGGCCCAGGCGGCGCCCAAGCTGGAGCTTCTCGACCCCGATCCGCCGTACAAGGCGAACCTGGTGTTGCGCGGCCTCGCCACCCTGCCGGTGCGGGCGCTCAGCGAGCCGGCTTGACCAGCGGGAACAGGATGGTCTCGCGGATGTTGCGGCCGGTGAAGGCCATGATCATCCGGTCGATCCCGGCGCCCATGCCGCCCGTCGGAGGCATCGCGTACTCGAGGGCCTGCAGGAAGTCCTCGTCGAGCTGCATCGCCTCGGGGTCGCCGCCCGCCGCCAGCAGCGACTGCTCCACCAGGCGGCGGCGCTGCTCGATCGGGTCGTTGAGCTCGGAGTAGGCGGTGCCGAGCTCGCTGCCGAAGCCGATGAGGTCCCACTTCTCGGTCAGCAGCGGGTCGTCGCGGTGCTGGCGGGCCAGTGGGGAGGTCTCCATCGGGTAGTCCATGACGAACGTGGGCTGGATGATCGTGTGCTCGACGAGCGCCTCGAACAGCTCCTGGACGAGCTTGCCCTGGCCCCACTTGGCGTCCCAGTGGACGTCGTGCTTGTCGGCCAGCGCGCGGACCCGCTCCACCGGGGTGTCGGTGGTGACCTCCTCGCCCACCGCCTCGGACACGGAGCCGTACAGGGTGACCCGGGGCCACTCGGCGACGCCCAGGTCGACCTCGACGCCCTCGTGCACGACCACCGTGGTGCCCAGCGCGGCCACCACGGCCTTCTGGTACATCCGCTGGGTCAGGTCGGCCATGTCGTGGTAGTCGAGGTAGGTGCCGTAGGCCTCGAGCATGGTGAACTCGGGGTTGTGCGTGGAGTCGGCGCCCTCGTTGCGGAAGGTGCGGTTGATCTCGAAGACCTTCTCGATGCCGCCCACCACGAGCCGCTTCAGGTAGAGCTCGATCGCGATGCGGAGGTAGAGCTCCATGTCGTAGGCGTTGATGTGGGTCTTGAACGGCCGGGCCGCGGCGCCGCCGTGGATCGGCTGCAGCATCGGCGTCTCGACCTCGAGGTAGCCCTCCTCGTGCCAGAAGTCGCGCACCGCGCGCACGGTGGCGCTGCGGACGCGGGCCATCTCGCGCGCCTCGTCGTTGACGATGAGGTCGACGTAGCGCTGGCGCACCCGCGCCTCGGGGTCGGTGAGGCCGACGTGCTTCTCCGGCAGCGGGCGCAGGCACTTGGAGGTGATCTGCCAGCTGTCGGCCAGGATCGACAGCTCGCCGCGCCGGGAGGTGATGACCTCTCCCGTCACGCCCACGTGGTCGCCGAGGTCGACGTCGCGCTTCCAGGCGGCCAGCGACTCCTCGCCCACCTTGTCCAGCGAGATCATGACCTGCAGGTCGCCACCGCCGTCGCGGAGCGTGGCGAAGCACAGCTTGCCGCCCACGCGGTTGAGCATGACGCGGCCCGCGACCGACACCCGGTCACCGGTCGCCGTGTCGGCCTCCAGCCCCTGGTATCGGGCCCTGACCTCGGCGTTGGTGGCCGTACGCGGGAAGTTCACCGGGTAAGGGTCGACGCCTTCGCTGCGAAGGCGGTCGAGCTTCTCCCTCCGGATGCGCATCTGCTCGGGAAGTTCGTCGCTCACAGCATCAAAGAGTAGGGGATATGGCGAACTGCAAGGACTCGTCGGTTCGCTGCAGGGACGCTGCAAGAACCCTTCGTTACCAATGTCCCACGAGCTCAGGTGGGAAGCCGGCAGGGAGCCGGCCCGGAGGGCTCAAGGAGAGATCATGATGAAGCAGATCGCGACCGGCGTCCTCGCCGTCGCCGCCACTTCCGCACTGGCGCTGTCGCTGCCCTCGGCGGCGAACGCCTCCGCCTCCGCGGCGTCCTCGTCCGCGAGCTCCTCCGCCGACGACTACTCCGAGTACTGGGGTCCCGTCTACGCCCGTCACCACCTGGCCAAGGCTCAGGGCTGGGTCGGCGTGGAGTGGGACGAGGAGCAGGAGTCCAACACCGTCGAGGTCAAGGGCAGGCTGTGGGACCTGGACAACCGCGGCTACGACGAGGGCGGCAAGTGCGCGTACGTGAAGTTCCAGGCCGGCGACTTCGAGCACGACTGGTCGACCGTCTACACCAAGAAGTACTGCGGCTTCCCCGGCTACAAGAAGTTCGCCTTCGACACCGACGACGTCAGCAGCCTGCGGGTGAAGGTCTGCCAGATCAGCGTCCACGGCGGCTACCCCACGAAGTGCGGTCGCTGGGACTACATCTACACCGCCGAGAGCGAGTGACCCGACCAGAACCCAAGCGGCCCCCTTCCCGAGCGGGGGGCCGCTTGTTCTATGCCGTGTTGCGGTGGTAGATGAGCCTCAGTCCGATCAGCGTCAGCCACGGCTCGTGCACGTCGATCGAGCGCGACTCCCCCACCACCAGCGCCGCGTGGCCGCCGGTGGCCACCACGGTCACCTCGTCGGGATCCTCGGCCAGCTCGGCCGCCATCCGCTCGACGATGCCGTCGACCTGGCCCGCGAAGCCGTAGATGATGCCGGCCTGGAGCGCCTCGACGGTGTTCTTGGCGATCACCGAGCGGGGCCTGACCAGCTCGACCTTGTGGAGCTGGGCGCCCGCGGCCGCCAGCGCGTCGACCGAGATCTCGATGCCGGGCGCGGTGACCGCCCCTACGTACTCGCCCTTGGCCGACACCGCGTCGAACGAGGTCGCGGTGCCGAAGTCGACGATGATGCAGGGGCCGCCGTACTGGTCGATGGCGGCCAGCGCGTTGACGATGCGGTCGCTGCCGACCTCCTTGGGGTTGTCCATCCGGACCGGCACACCGGTGCGCACGCCGGGCTCCACGATCACCGCGGTCACGTCGCCGTAGTAGCGGCGGCACATCTCACGCATCTCGTTGAGCACGCTGGGCACCGTCGAGCAGATCGCGATGCCGCTGATGTCGGCTCCCTTGAGCAGGGGTGACTGGGCGAGCAGCCCCTGGAGCACGACCGCGATCTCGTCGGCGGTGCGGCGGGCATCGGTGGCCAGCCGCCAGTGCTCGATGACCTCCTCGCCCTCGAACAGGCCGAGCACCGTGTGCGTGTTGCCGACGTCGATCGTGAGCAGCATCGATTACCCCCGTAGATCCAGTGCGATGTCCAGGGCCGACGCCGAGTGCGTGAGCGCTCCCACCGCAAGGTAGTCAACGCCAGTTTCGGCCACATCACGGGCCGATTCCAAGGTCAGCCCGCCACTCGCCTCCAGTTTCGCCCGATTTTTCACGATTTTTACGGCCAGGGCGGTCTGCTCGATCGTGAAGTTGTCCAGCAGGATCTCCTCCGCCCCCTCGTCGAGCACCGGCGCGAGCTGGTCGATCCTGTCCACCTCCACCTCGATCGGCAGGTCGGGATAGCGCTCTCGCACCGCGCGGAACGCCTCGGCCACGCCGCCCGCGGCCACCACGTGGTTGTCCTTGATCAGGGCCGCGTCGGACAGGGACATCCGGTGGTTGACGCCGCCCCCGCAGCGCACCGCGTACTTCTCCAGCGCCCGCAGGCCCGGCAGCGTCTTGCGGCTGTCGCGCACCCGCGCCCCGGTGCCGCTGACCGCCTCCACCCACCGCGCGGTGAGCGTGGCGATGCCGGACAGATGGGTGAGCAGGTTGAGCGCGGTGCGCTCCGCCGTCAGCAGCCCCCTGGTCGGCCCCTCGACGGTCATCAGCACGTCGCCCGCCCTGACCCGCTCGCCGTCCTTGGCTCCACGCTCCACGCGGGCGCCGAGGCGGAGGAACACCGCCTCGGCCACGCCCAGGCCCGCGACGACGCCGTCTCTCCGTGCCACCACGTCGCCGATCGAGCGCTGCCCGGCCGGGATGGTCGCCTCGCTCGTGACGTCGCCGGCCTCGGTCAGGTCCTCGGCGAGCGCCCGGTCGACGACCGCGTCGACCTCGGCCGGGTCCAGACCGGCGGCGGTGAGCTCCTGGGCCAGGCGCGGCGGCATCGCGTCGCCGTGCGGCGTGTAGGTCATCTTCAGGCCCTCCTCCGTCAGGGTCACGTCCAGGTGCCCCAGCCATTCATTGTCGTCGCGATCGGGGAAGTCCTCGCGCCAGTGGGAGCCGCGCGTCTCCAGCCGTGTCAGGGCCGCTCCGGTGAGGACGGTGGCGACCGTGAGCAGGTTGGTCGCCTCCCACGACTCGGTGCACGGCGGCACGTGGACCGGCGTCCAGCGGGCGTCGCGCAGCGCCGTGGCGGTGGCCGTGAGCGACTCGCGGCTGCGCAGCACGCTCGCCCCCGTGCTCATGTGGGCCTGGATCCGGGTCCGCACCCGGGGATCGACCAGGCCACCGGGCGCCCCGCCGTCGACCGGGTCGCCGGGCGCGGGTCGGACGGCGTGGATGTCCTCGGCGATGCGCTCGGCGAAGACCAGCCCTTCCAGCAGGGAGTTGGACGCGAGCCGGTTGGCGCCGTGAACGCCCGTGCAGGCGACCTCGCCGCACGCGTAGAGGCCCTCGATGGACGTACGGCCCCGCAGGTCCGTACGGATGCCGCCGCTGGCGTAGTGGGCCGCGGGGGCGACGGGGATCGGCTCGGTGACCGGGTCGATGCCGTTGGCCCGGCAGACCGCGTAGATGGTGGGGAACCTGGTCCGCCACCTCTCCTCGCCGAAGTGGCGGCCGTCGAGGTGGACGCGATCCCGTCCGGTCGCGCGCATCGTGCGCATGATCGCCTTGGCCACCACGTCGCGCGGGGCGAGGTCGGCCAGCTCGTGCACGTCGCGCATGAACGCGTTGCCCTCGTGGTCGACCAGGAACGCGCCCTCGCCCCTGACCGCCTCGGAGATCAGCGGCTGCTGACCGGTCGAGCCCTCGCCGAGCCAGAGGACGGTGGGGTGGAACTGGACGAACTCGAGGTCGCGCAGCTCGGCTCCGGCGCGCAGCGCGAGCGCCACCCCGTCGCCCGTGGAGACGACGGGGTTGGTCGTGGCCGCGTAGACCTGTCCCATGCCGCCGGTGGCGAGCACCACCGCCCTGGCGTGCACCGCGCCCACCCCGTCACGCGCGCCCTCGCCCATGACGTGCAGCGTCACGCCCCGGGCCCGGCCACGGGCGTCCTTGACCAGGTCGAGCACGAGCGCGTGCTCGATCACCTCGATCGCGCCGGCCCGCACCGCCTCGACCAGCGCGCGCTGCACCTCGGCGCCCGTGGCGTCGCCGCCCGCGTGCACGATGCGGTCGCGGCGGTGTCCGCCCTCCCTGGTGAGCTGGAGCTCCCCGTCGGGCGTCCGGTCGAACCGCGCGCCGCGTCCCATGAGCCGCCGCAGCGCGCCGGGCCCCTCGGTCACCAGCATGCGTACGGCCCGCACGTCGCACAGGCCGACTCCGGCGACCAGCGTGTCGTTCAGGTGCTCGTCGGGTGTGTCGTCGGGGGCGAGCACGGCGGCGATGCCACCCTGCGCCCACCTGGTCGAGCCGGACGAGAGCACGTCCTTGGTGACGACCAGGATCCTGGCCGAGGGGTCGAGCTCGGCGTGACGCAGGGCCACCGTGAGCCCGGCGATGCCGGACCCCACGACGACCACGTCCGCTTCGACGACCCAGCCCGGTGCCGGAGCCGTCAGACGCAGGGGAATCGCCGGTGCGCTCATGGAGTCTCCTCATCGAGGCGATTTCGTCAGTATGACGATAACGCCTGCCGGCGCGTGCTCCATGCCCGGGGGGCTCACCGGCCGAGGGAGACGACCACGTTGTCGATCAGCCGGGTGGCGCCGACCCGGGCGGCGACCGCGAGCACCGCGGCGCCGGAGTGGGACTCGTCCACCTCGGCGAAGGTGGCCGGGTCGACGAGCACCAGGTAGTCGAGGTCGAGCGCGGGCCCGGCCTCGTCGAGCACCGCCCGCGCCGCCGCGAGGACCTTCGACGGCGTGGCCCGCTCCGCTCCCGCGGCCAGGGCCCGGGAGAGCGCGAGCGCCACCTGGCGGTCGGGGGCCGACAGGTAGCGGTTGCGGCTCGACAGGGCCAGGCCGTCGGGCTCGCGGACCGTGGGGGCGCCGATGATCTCGATGTCCAGGTCGAGGTCGGCCACCATCCGCCGGATCATCGCGAGCTGCTGGGCGTCCTTCTGGCCGAAGACCGCGACGTCGGGCCGGACCAGGTTGAACAGCTTGAGCACGACGGTCAGCATGCCGTCGAAGTGGCCCGGCCTGGCCGCGCCCTCGACGATCCGGCCCATCTCTCCGGCGCGGACGCTGACCTGGCGGTCGGGGGCGTACATGTCCTCGGCCGACGGGGCGAACACCACGTCGACCCCCTCGACCTCGCACACCTCCAGATCCGCGTCGAACGTCCGGGGGTATCGCGAGAAGTCCTCATGGGGGCCGAACTGGAGCGGGTTGACGAAGATGCTGACCACCACCTGGGCGGCGCGGGCGCGGGCCTCACGGATCAGCGAGCGGTGACCCTCGTGCAGCGCCCCCATCGTGGGAACCAGGGCGACGGGCCCGTCACCGCGTGCTTTGAGCAGGTCGGTGCGGTTTCGGGCAACGATCAGGTCCATGGGGTGCCTCCGAGGGCGACGGCTGGATCCGTGCCATGCGGGTCACGGTCAGGTCCATATGTTGCCACCCAGGGCGTCGAGCAACCGTTCGGCCTCCTCCGGTTTGAGCAGCCCCGCGGCGAGCGCGCGGTCGGCGGTGAGCCTGGCCAGCGCGATGTAGGCGTCGGCCGCCTCGGGAGCCGCCAGGATGAGCGCGTCGACGTGCTTGCGCACGGTGCCCGCGTCGCCGCGCACGACCGGCCCGGTGAGCGCGGCGATGCCGAGCCTGAGCACGTTGTCGAGCGCCGCGCCGAGCAGCGGGCCGAGCATCCTGCCCGGGTGCTCGACGCCGATGCGCTGCAGCAGCTCGGACGACTCGGCGATGAGCGTGACCATGTGGTTGGCGGCTCCGGCCAGTGCCGCGTGATAGAGGGCCCGGTCGGAGTCGGCGATCCAGACCGGCTCGCCACCCATCTCGATGACCAGGGCCTCGGCGATGGGCCTGAGCGGATCTGGCGCGGTCACCCCGAACGAGCAGCCGGTGATGCGGTTGAGATCGTCGTCTCTGCCGGTGAACGTCATCACCGGGTGCAGCGCCAGCGGCAGGGCTCCGGCCCTGGCGGCCGGATCGAGCACCGACAGCCCGTAGGCGCCGCTGGTGTGCACCACCAGCTTGCCTTTGAGGTCGGCGCCGGTCGTGGCCAGCCCGTTGACGAGATCAGGCAGCGCGTCGTCGGGCACGGTGAGCAGGATCAGCTCCGCGGCGGTGACGACCTGCTCCGGGCGCGTCGGCGTGACGCCGAGCCTCTCGGCGGCCCAGCGTTGCGAGGCGTCCGACACCCCGCTGGCGGCGACGATCCGGTGCCCGGCCTGCGCGAGCGCCGCGCCGAGCGCGGAGCCCACCTTTCCTGCTCCCAGCACGCCAACGGCCAGCCGTGCCGGGCGATCACCTGCGTCCATGACGTCCCACCCCTGTCGACCCGATGGCACTGCCGACCAGCGTAACGACTGTTGGGGACTGCGGATGTGACTGGGGTTTTGCCGCATGTTGAGTTAGTGACATATCGGACAAGGGCAGACAAAAAGGTGCACCCCTGTCGGAAGAGATGAGGAAAGGGGTTCACGCAGAGGAGCGGGCGCCGAGTCCCCGAACCGGACCCGACGCCCGCGTCGTGCGAACCCCTGGAGGTGCGCACCTTGGCCGGCCATCCGCCGACTGACCGGCCGGGAATCGGAGCTCGGGCCGGCTGGACAGGGCCGGTCCGAGCTCTTACGAACGCGTACACGCTAGCGCAATGACGTGACCAAGAGTGTTCGCTCGATAACATCACGTCTGCATTATCGGGTCATGAGATAGTCCAGGAATGTGGCTCACCTGGCGCGCCGCGACACAGCACGCCCTCTACGCCGAAGGCGGCTTCTACCTCCGCGAACGCCCGTCCGGCCACTTCCGCACCTCGGTCGGCGCCTCACCGGCGTTCGCCGAGGCCGTGCTGGCGCTGCTGGTCGAGGTCGACGCCGAGCTGAAGACGCCGCCCGTGCTCGACCTCGTCGACATCGGCGCGGGCGAGGGCGTCCTCGTCAGCCACGTCCTCGACGCCGCCGATCCCGGCCTGCGCGACAGGCTGCGCGTCACGGCCGTCGACCTCTCCCTCCGGCCGGCCGGGCTGGCCGAGTCGATCACCTGGAGCGCCGTCATCCCGTCCGGGATCACCGGCCTGGCGATCGCGAACGAATGGCTCGACAACATCCCGCTCGACGTGGCCGAGCAGACACCCGACGGGCCACACCTCGTCATGGTCAATGTCCGCACCGGCGAGGAACGGCTTGGCGAGCCCATCGGAGCCGCCGACCGCGAGTGGATCGACCGGTGGTGGCCACTGTCCTGCGTGGGCTCGCGTGCCGAGATCGGCCACCCGCGCGACGCGGCCTGGGCGTCGGTGATACAGCGGCTCGCGCGGGGGTGCGCGGTCGCCGTCGATTATGCACATCCTGTGGATAACCGTCCGGCCCACGGCACCCTCACCGGATACCGCGACGGCTCGGTCGTGACGCCCGTCCCCGACGGCACCTGCGACATCACCGCGCACGTGGCCCTCGACGCCTGCGCCGCCGCCGGCGAACGGGCCGGCGCGATATCCACAGCCTTGTCCACACAACGTGACGCGCTGCGCGCCCTGGGGATCACCGGCGCGCGACCGCCACTGGACCTGGCCGGGCACGACCCGAGCGGCTACCTCCGGGCGCTGGCCCGCGCCTCGGAGGAGGCCGAGCTGATCGACCCGCGGGGCCTCGGCGGCTTCGGCTGGCTCAGCCAGACCCGCTAGACGGCGAGGTCCAGGGAGTGCAGGCCGCGGATGACGTAGCCCGGCTTCCACACCGGCTCGGTGACCAGCTCCAGCTTGGGCGCCCGGTCGAGCAGCGCCCCGAACGACTCCAGCAGCTCGATCCGGGCCAGCGGCGCGCCGAGGCAGAAGTGGATGCCCGCGCCGAAGGAGATGTGCGGATTGTCCGTCCGGCCCACGTCGAGCCGGTCCGGGTCGTCGAAGACCTCCGGGTCGCGGTTGGCCGAGCCGAACAGCAGTGCCACCTCGACTCCGCGCGGGATCTCGACGCCGCCGACCTCGAGGTCCTCCAGCACCCACCTCTCGAACATCTGCAGCGGGGTGTCCCACCGCATCAGCTCCTCGATCGCCGTGGGCAGCAGGCCGCGGTCCTCGCGCAGCCGTACGAGCTCGGCGGGGTTTCTGAACAGCGACCACCAGCCGTTGCCCGTCACGTTCACGGTGGCCTCGTGACCCGCGTTGAGCAGCAGCACGCAGGTGCCGATCAGCTCGTCCTCGGTGAGCTCGTCGATCGCGGCCAGCGCGCTGATCAGGTCGTCACCCGGGCGGGCCGAGCGCTCGCGGGCCAGGGCCTTAAGGTAACCGGCGAACTCGTCGGCCGCCCGCACCGCCGTGTGCTGGGCCTCCGGCGACGGGTTGAGCTCGTACATCCCGCAGATGTCGGCCGACCAGGGGCGCAGCAGGTGACGATCGGCCTCGGGGATGCCCAGCATCTCGGCGATGACCGTCACCGGCAGCGGCTCGGCGACCTCGGCGATCAGGTCGCCGCCGCCCTTCTCCACGAACGTGTCGACCAGGCCGCCGGCGATGTCGCGCACGCGGGGGCGCAGCGACTCGACCATGCGCGGGGTGAACGCCTTGGAGACCAGGCGGCGCAGCCGGGTGTGCACCGGCGGCTCGACGTCCAGCATGCCCGCTCTGACCACCCGCCAGAACGGCTCCTGGAACTCCGGCTCGGCCTCCTGGCCGAACTCCTCGTGGCCGGCCACGTGCAGGTAGGAGCGGCCCAGCCGGCGGTCTCGGAGCAGGGTGTTGACGTCGGCGTGGCGGGAGATCAGCCACTGCCCGGTCGGCTCGAAGAAGCTGACCGGAGCCTCACGCCTCAGGTCGGCGTAGACGTCGTAGGGATAAGCCACAAAATCCGGATTCCAAGGATCAAAGCGCACTATTTCATCTTAGAAGGAAGTTCTGCCTGCTTGGAGTGCTTGCTGCGCATCCGGATGTTCAGCAGCTCGACGATGACCGAGAACGCCATCGCGAAGTAGATGTAGCCCTTCGGGATGTGCTGGCCGAAACCCTCGGCGATGAGCAGCACCCCGATCAGCACGAGGAACGCCAGCGCCAGCATCTTGATGCTCGGGTGCTGGTCCACGAACCTGCTGATCGGCCCCGAGGCGAACAACATCACCAGCACCGCCACGATGACCGCCGCCACCATCACGCCGAGCTCGTCGACCATGCCCACGGCGGTGATCACCGAGTCGAGCGAGAACACCACGTCGAGCACCATGATCTGCGCGATCACCGAGGCGAACGAGGTGACGGCCCGCGTCTTGCCGTCCTGGTGCTTGGGCTCCATGCTGTGCCCGATCTCGGTGACGCTCTTGGCCAGCAGGAACAACCCGCCCAGCAGCAAGATCAGGTCACGCCCGGATATCTCGTGGTCCAGCACCTCGAACAACGGCTCGGTCAGCCGCACCACCCACGACAGCGCAAGCAGCAGGAGCAGGCGGCTGATCAGGGCCGCCGCCAGGCCGAGGACGCGTGCTCTGTCGCGCTGCTCCGGCGGGAGCTTCCCGGCCAGGATGGAGATGAAGATGATGTTGTCAATGCCCAGGACGATCTCCAGGGCCACCAGCGTGAAGAACCCTATCCAGATCTGTGGGTCGGCCACCCAGTCCAGCATCTGCCTGCCTCCACGCAATCGGGGGATATCGGGGGTACCAACGAGCCAGGCGACTCAGAAGTTCACCGGGTTGCGATCGAATGTGGCGGGTCGGTTATAGTGCGGGCGTAGGTCATGAGCGCCAGCGCCAAGCCCCGGCTCGCTGGCCGGCAACCCTCGCGTCCGCGGCGGGGTGCCCCGGGTGAAGACCTGGTCCGTCACGAGGTGTGGCGGGCAAGCGCGGGCTCCGTGGCTGCTCCAGGGGTCCGACGGCCCTCAGGAGGTTCGCCGTGTCCACGTTGACGATCTTCAACTCCGTGCCCGCCCAGCCCGCCGAGGCGTCGGCCGACGACGGCCGCCGCCCGATCCCGGCCGTGCTCGGCGCCGGCCTGGAGGTCCCGGTCAGGGGCGGCAGGCTGGTGGGCTACGCCAACCTCGACTACGCGGCGAGCGCCCCCTGTCTGGAGCCGGTCAGCGCGGCCGTCGCCGCCGCGCTCCCGGCCTACTCCAGCGTGCACCGCGGCGCGGGCTACGCCTCCCAGCTCACCACCACCCGCTACGAGCAGGCCCGGCACACCGTACGGGCCTTCGTCGGCGCCCGCCCCGACGACGCCGTGATCTTCACCCGCAACACCACCGACGCCACCAACCTGCTCGCCGCCTGCCTGCCCGCCGGCACGACCACCGTCGTCTTCGACACCGAGCACCACGCCTCCCTCCTGCCCTGGAGGAATGCGGTACGGCTGCCGCCGCCCGACTTCCCCGGAGCGGCCGTACGCGCGGCCGACGAGGCGCTGGCGGCCGTCGACGGGCCGAAGCTGCTCGTGGTGACCGCCGCCTCCAACGTCACCGGCGAGCTCTGGCCGATCGCGGCGCTGGCGCACATCGCGCACCGCCACGGCGCCCGGATCCTGGTCGACGCGGCCCAGTTGGTGCCGCATCGGCGGCTCAACCTGACCGCGCTGGACCTCGACTACGTGGTCTTCTCCGGGCACAAGCTCTACGCGCCGTTCGGCGCCGGGGCGCTGATCGGGCGGCGCGACTGGCTGGCCGGGGGCGAGCCGTACCTGAAGGGCGGTGGCGCGGTGCGTTCGGTGGACGGCGAGCCCGTGTGGCATGACGACCCCGAGCCGCGTCACGAGGCCGGCACCCCCAACGTGCTGGGCGCCATCGCGCTGGCCGCCGCCTGCGACGCGCTCTCCGCCACCGGGTGGACCGCGCTGGTCCGCGAGGAGGAGCGGCTGATCTCCCGGCTGCGCTCCGGGCTCGCCTCGATCGCCGGCGTGCGCGAGCTGTCCCTGTGGGGGCCGGACCACCCGCGCGTGGGCATCGTCTCGTTCACCGTGGAGGGCCACTCCGCGCGGGAGGTCGCCGAGGCGCTCTCCGGCGAGTACGGGATCGGCGTACGGGATGGCAAGTTCTGCGCGCACCCGTTCGTCCGCCACCTGCTCGGCACGCCGGAGCGCAGGAGCCCGGACGGGGTGGGCGACGCGGGAGCCGACGAGGACCGAAGCGGGCACGACCGTGAGCACGACGGTGGCTGCGAGGACGGCACGGCCTCCGCGGTGCGGGCGTCGATCGGCATCGGCAGCACCGAGGAGCACGTGGACCGCCTCGTCGGGGCTCTGCGGGACCTCACCGGCCGTTAGCCGGCTCAGCGGTTGGGCGGGCGGCGTTTCGTCGGCTCGTCGATGATGGCGTCGATGTCCTGCATGTCCTGGTCGCTCAGGTCGCTGCTCGACCTGAACCCCCGGGGCTGCCTGGGCACGTTCGGCGGGCCTGTCGTGGTCTCGCCGGTCGTGGAGGTGGGCCCGGTCGTCGGCGGCGGGGTGCGGCCGGTGGTTTCGCCCGCGGCGACCTGCCGCGCGGCGCGCCTGCGGTGCAGTCCGCCGAACAGGCTGTCGAGGCCGAGCCGCCCTCCGCCCAGCACGAGGAACAGCAGGCAGATCGCGGCCAGCGAGCCGACCAGCTCCCAGCCGCCCTCCTGGACGAACATTCCCTTCGGGGCGTGGACGAAGATGAGCGCGCCGAGGCTCACGATCAGCAACACCAGCGCCGACAGCCGTACGAACAGTCCGAGGATCAGCAGGACGCCTCCCACGATTTCCGCCACGGACGCGAACCCGGCGGCGAGCTGCGGCAGCGGGACCCCCGACTGGGCGAACGCCTGCGTCGTGGCTCCGAGACCGCCCTGCCACTTCTGCCATCCGTGAGCTACGAAGATCACGCCGATCGTCACCCGCGAGATCAGGGCGGCTAGATCGAACATGGATCTTTTCATGGTGATATCTCCCCCCATTTCCGTTTATCCTCCCCATGTCCGACTATGCGATGCACTCCCGTACCGTTCCTTGACCATCCGCTCGGCTGGCCCCCCACCGCGGGCGGTGGCAGCATGGGCCATATGACGGAACGCGTGGTGGGGATCGGTGCGGGCGCCAAGGAGCTGGCGACCGAGGACATGATCCTCAACATCGGCCCGCAACACCCGTCCACACACGGCGTCCTGCGGCTGCGGCTCACCCTCGACGGCGAGCGCATCGCCACCTGCGAGCCGATCATCGGCTACATGCACCGGGGCGCGGAGAAGCTGTTCGAGGTCCGCGACTACCGGCAGATCATCATGCTGGCCAACAGGCATGACTGGCTGTCCGGCTTCGCCAACGAGCTGGGCGTGGTCATCGCCGCCGAACGCATGCTGGGCATGGAGCCACCGGTCAGGGCGGTGTGGGCGCGCACGCTGCTGGCCGAGCTCAACCGGGCGCTCAGCCACCTGATGTTCCTCGGCTCCTATCCCCTGGAGCTGGGCGCGATCACCCCGCTCTTCTACGCCTTCAACGAGCGCGAACGCATCCAGGCCGTCATGGAGGAGATCTCCGGTGGCCGCATGCACTACATGTTCAACCGGGTCGGCGGGCTCAAGGAGGATCTCCCGCTCGGCTGGCTCGACCGGGTGTCGGAGACCGTCGCCGAGACCCGCCGCCGCGTCCCCGACATCGAGGACCTCATCCTGGGCAACGAGATCTTCCTCGCCCGCACCAAGGGCGTCGGCGTGCTCGGCCGCGAGCAGATCATGCAGTACGGCGTGAGCGGGCCCATCGCGCGGGCCTCGGGCGTCGACTTCGACCTGCGCCGCGACCAGCCCTACCTCGCCTACCCCGAGCTGCCCGTGAAGGTCGTCACCCGCACCGCGGGCGACTGCCACGCCCGCTTCGAGGTGCTGCTCGACCAGCTGAAGGTCTCGCTCGACCTGGCCGACTCCTGCGTCGAACGACTCCGCTCGCTGCCCCCGGGTCCCATCAACCAACGCCTGCCCAAGGTGCTCAAGGTGCCGGAGGGCCACACCTACGCCTGGACCGAGAATCCCCTCGGCATCAACGGCTACTACCTCGTGTCCAGGGGCGACAAGACCCCGTGGCGGCTGAAGCTGCGCTCGGCCTCCTTCAACAACATCCAGGTGCTGCGCGAGATGCTGCCCGGGCATCTGGTGGCCGACATGGTGGCCATCCTCGGCTCGATGTTCTTCGTCGTGGGCGACATCGACAAGTGACCCCGGCCGTCCCTCCCCCGCCTCGCGACCGGTACGTCGACTGGCTCCGCGCCCTCAGCCTGATCGTCGTGGTCGTCTGGCACTGGGCGTTCACGATCCTGCAGTGGAAGCCCGGCGGTCCCGAGCCGACCAGCCCGCTCGGCTTCACCTCCGGCCTCTGGATCCTCACCTGGCTGCTGCAGGTGCTACCCCTCTTCTTCTACGTCGGCGGCCACGTCCACCTGCTGTCCTGGAACCGGGCCCACGCGCGCGGCGTCGGCATCGGGGCGTTCGTCTGGCGGCGCATCCGCGCGCTGGCCGTGCCCGCGCTCGCCCTGTCCGGCGTCTGGGTCGCCGTCGGCGCGGTCGTCACCTGGTCATTCCAGGTCGACTGGATGTGGCGGGTGGTGCTGCTCGTGCTCAGCCCGCTCTGGTTTCTCGGCGTCTACCTGGTGCTCATCGCGCTGCTGCCGGTGGCCCTCTGGCTGCACCGGCGCTACGACGTGCTCACGCTCATCTGGTTCGGCGGCGCGGCCCTGGTGATCGACGTGCTGCGCTTCCGCTACGGCGTCGAATGGGTCGGCTGGCTCAACATGATCGTCGTCTGGGGGCTGGCCCACCAGGCGGGCTTCTTCTACGAGCGGATCGTCGCCCTGCCCAGACGCTACGACGCCGGCCTGCTGTGAACGGGACTGTTCGCGCTGTTCGGGCTCGTCTACTCGGGCATCTACCCGGGCTCGATGGTGGGCGTGCCCGGCGACAAGTGGTCGAACATGGCCCCGCCCACCTTCGTCATCGTGGCCCTGCTCATCTTCCAGATCGGCCTGGTCGAGATGCTGCGGCCGTCGATGGAACGCCTCCTGGAGCAACCGGGCTGGCGGCGCGTCAACCACACCATCAACCGCTTCGCCCTGCCGCTCTTCCTCTTCCACACGACCGGCATGGCGATCGCGCTGGGGGTGTCGTGGTGGCTCTTCGGCACCCTGGGCGCACAGGTGCCCCCCGACCTCAAGTGGTGGCTGGAGCGCCCCATCGCCATCGTGGGCCCCCTCCTGTGCACCCTGCCCGTCATCTACCTCTTCGGCCGCCGCCCCGTTGAACAACTGCAAGACAAAAGTCGAACGCGCCGGGGTACGCTGGAACCATGATGGCGAACATCGGTTTCCGGGCCACCCCCGAGGACGAACGCATCATCCGGGCGGCCATGGAAGAAGGCGAGCGGACGAGCGATGTGATCCGGCGCGCGCTCCGGCTGCTCGAGCGTGAGGTCTGGCTCAAGCAGGCCCATGCCGACGCCGCGCGACTGGCCGAGGAGGACCTGTCCACCGAAGAGGACGCCTGGTGATCCGCGGCGCGGTCTACCGGGTGGACCTGGGAGACCCGAAACGAGGACACGAGCAGCGGGGGCGACGCTACGGCCTGGTGCTGAGCCCGACGGACATGTCATGGAGCGTCGCGACCATCGTTCCGACCTCCAGCAGCGCGCAACCCTCCGTGTTCAGGCCCGAGGTGGAGTTCGGCGGACGGCGGACCTTGCTTCTCGTCGATCAGATCCGGACCGTCGACGCCGCGTTCGTGCACGGCGAGCCGGTCTACTACCTGAGCCGGGACGAACTCGCCGAGGTCGAGCATGCCGTCGCGCGTTACTTGGGGCTCTGATCGTCCCGGTCCTTGGGAACACGGCAGGCGTGCTCCAGCATGAGAGCGGCGCAGATGAGCGCGACGAAGGACAGGAACGACCCGGTGGCGATGAAGAACTCGACCCGAGGCGTCTCCCGGGCCAGCAACTGGACCGTGTGGAGGGCGAATCCGGCGAACACGCCGCCGAACATCGCCCCCGCGTAGGCCGATGCCTTGGCCAGGGCCGCCAGCCGCGCCACCGCCATCGGCTCGATCGGCTTGGTGTCCGGCTTGCGATCGATCCTGGCCTTGGTCATCCACGCGGTGTAGGCCTCGCCGACGGCCAGCAGCAGCACCGTGGGGATGGCGGTCCACGGCACGATCGGCAGGTCGGCGTAGAACTGTCTGACCAGCATCCAGGTGAGCACGGCGACGACCAGGACCAGGCCGACCAGCACGGCGGGGCGGGTGGGCCTCAATCGGGACTCTGCAGCTTCAGATCGGCCCGGAGCCGCACACCGTGCTCGTCGGCCTCCGCGAGCCCCGCCAGCAGCGCCGTGATCCGGCCGTGGCCGGGCAGCTCACCCTCGGGGTCGACGTCCGCCCAGGGCACGAGCACGAACGCCCGCTCGTGCGCCAGCGGGTGTGGCAGCGTCAGCTCGGGATCGTCGCAGACCGTGTCGCCCACCATGATCAGGTCGACGTCCAGAGTGCGCGGGCCCCAGTGTTCGAGGCGCTCGCGCCCGAACGCGTTCTCGACCCCCTGCGCCCGCTCCAGCAGCGTGCGCGGCGCCAGAGTGGTTTCGGCGATCACGATCGCGTTGAGGAACGGCCGCTGCCCGGCGGGTCCTCCCACCGGATCGGTCTCGTAGACCGGCGACGCCCGCACGAACTCCAGCCCGGGAGCGTCGAAGAGTGTGTCGATGGCACCCTGCAGCGTCTCGAACCGCCGGCCGAGGTTGCTGCCGAGAGAGAGGACTGCCTTCATGGGCGGCTCCGCTCGATCGTCACCGTGATGTCGTCGAAGGGCAGCGGGATCGGCGCCGCCGGCTTGTGCACGCTCACCTCGACCGAGCGCACCAGTTCGTCGGCCAGGCACACGCCGGCCAAGCGCTGCGCCAGCGTCTCGATCAGCTGGACGGGCTCGCCCTCCACGACCTTGACCAGCGCCTGGGCGAGCTCTCCGTAGTGGACGGTCTTGCTGAGATCATCGGCCAGCGCGGCGGGCCGGGTGTCGAGGAACAGCGTCGCGTCGATCACGAACTCCTGCCCCAGCTCCCGCTCGGCCGCCAGCACGCCGTGTCGCCCCCGGGCCCGCAGGCCCGTCAGCGCGATGCGATCAGCGCTCAAGCTCGCCTTCCTCCTCGTCGTCCTCGTCGCCCTGGAGCACTGGAGAGCCGTGGTGCATCCACAGCCGCCAGCCCTGAGCGGTCCGGATGTAGACGTTGCTGGCCACGACCTTGCCGGCGGCGAAGCTGGACTCGCCCTCCTCGCCGGCCGTCAGAATGTTCTCGACACAGGTGAGGACGGCCACGTCACCCAGCACGGTCGTGTGGACGTCGGTCAGCACGAACTGTATGTAGGTGGTGTTGGCCATGATCAGCGCCCACGAACGCAGCACCTCGGAGCGCCCGGCCAGCAGGGTCCACCCCGGATGAACACAGCTCACCTGATCGTCGCCGGTGTCCTCGGCCCAGATCTCGGTCATCCTGTCGAGGTCGGCGTCCTCGATCGCGGTGTAGAAATCCTGGTTGACCGTCTCGATGGCAGCGGTGTCGACGCTCATGTATTGGCTCCGGCTCTCTTCCATGCGGCGGCCACGCGCACGGCATCGGCGTTGGGACCTACCTGGTGAACCCTGACGCACCAGGCGCCGGCCTGCGCGGCCAGCGCTGTCACGGCCACGGTGGCGTCGTCGCTGCGGCCGAACGGGCGGGGGGTGCCGTCGTCGTCGGCCAGCAGCCGCCCCAGGAACCTCTTGCGCGAGGCCCCGATGAGCAGCGGATAGCCGAGCTCGGCCAGCTGAGAGGTGCCGGCCAGCAGCGCCCAGTTGTGGGCGGCGTTCTTGGCGAACCCCAGCCCGGGGTCGATCACGATCTGGTCCTCCGACACGCCCTCGGCGAGCACCAGATCCACCCGCTTGGCCAGCTCCTCGCGCACCTCGGTGACCACGTCGGTGTAGACGGCCCGGTTGTCCATGTCGTGGCTGTGGCCGCGCCAGTGCATCACCACATAGGGGACACCCGTGGCCGCGACCACGCGGGGCATGGCGGGGTCGGCCAGGCCGCCGCTCACGTCGTTGACCAGCTTGGCCCCGACCGCGACGGCCGCCCTGGCGACCTCGGCGCGCATCGTGTCGACGCTGACCGTCACGCCCTCCGCGCTGAGCGCCCTGATCACGGGCACCACCCTGGCCAGCTCCTCGTCGAGCGGCACCCTGGCGGCGCCGGGCCGGGTGGACTCGCCGCCCACGTCGACGATGTCGGCCCCCTCCGCGACCAGGTCGAGCCCGTGCCGGATGGCGATCGCCTCGTCGAACCACTCACCGCCGTCGGAGAACGAGTCAGGTGTCACGTTGACCACGCCCATGACGAGGCACCGATCGTCGGCGGCCGGTCGCAGCACGCTAGTCGGCAGGCTTGTCATGGGCCAAGCCTAGGCTCTCGTCTGTACCCATTGATGTCATGGGTCCCCCATATGGATAACGAATCCCACGTGGCCACCGGGCGGGCACTGCCGTGTCAGCTGTGCAGGATGAGGGACATCGCCTCGGCCCGGGTCTTGTCGCTGGTGCGGAAGTCGCCGCGGACCGCCGAGGTGACGGTCTTGGCGCCCGGCTTGCGGACACCGCGCATCGTCATGCACAGGTGCTCGGCCTCCACCACCACGATGACCCCGCGTGGTTCGAGCACCCGCATCAGGGCGTCGGCGATCTGCGAGGTCATCCGCTCCTGCACCTGCGGCCTGCGAGCGTAGACGTCGACCAGCCTGGCGAGCTTGGACAGGCCGGTGACCTGCCCCTTCTCGTTGGGGATGTAGCCGACGTGGGCCTGTCCGTGGAAGGGGACGAGGTGGTGCTCGCAGGTCGAGTAGACCTCGATGTCCTTCACCAGGATCATCTCGTCGTGGTCGACGTCGAAGACCTTGGTGAGGACGTCCTCGGGCTTCAGATTGAGGCCCGAGAACTGCTCCGCGTAGGCCCGCGCCACCCGCGACGGGGTGTCGAGGAGGCCGTCACGGTCGGGATCCTCGCCGATGGCGTAGAGGATCTCCCGGACGGCCTTCTCGATCCGGCCCAGATCGACCTCGTGCGGTGTCACGCACTGTCCCCGGAGGGCAGCGCGTCCTGGTGGCCGGTGGTGAGCGAGCCGTTGCCCGACTGCTCCTTCGGGGTCAGGATCGGCGGCCGGTCGGACGGAAGCCGCTTGCCGTAGCCCGCGTAGGACGGACGGTGTTCTTTGACCACCACGGGGGCGAAGATGCGGAGCACATGGTCGCGGGAGAGGGTCTCCTTCTCCATGAGCTCGAGCACCAGGTTGTCGAGCACGTCGCGGTATTCGACCAGGATGTCCCAGGCCTGGTCGTGCGCCGTCTCGATCATCCGGCGGACTTCCTCGTCGATCGTCGAGGCGATCTTCTCGGAGTAGTCGCGCTCGTGGCCCATCTCGCGGCCCAGGAAGACCTCGGCCTGGCCGGAGCCGAACTTACGGGCGCCGAGCTGCTCGCTCATGCCGTATTCGGTCACCATGCGGCGGGCGACGGCCGTGGCCTTCTCGATGTCGTTGGAGGCGCCGGTGGTGGGCTCGTGGAAGACGAGCTCCTCCGCCGCGCGGCCGCCGAGCAGCATCGCGAGCTGGTCCATCATCTCCGACCTGGTGGCCAGGAACTTGTCCTCCATCGGCAGCGTCATCGTGTAGCCGAGCGCGCGGCCGCGGGACAGGATCGTGATCTTGTGCACCGGGTCGGAATTGGGCAGCGCGTGAGCCACCAGCGCGTGACCGCCCTCGTGGTAGGCGATCATCTTCTTTTCCTTGTTGGACATGACCCGGGTCTTGCGTTCGGGCCCTGCCATGACGCGGTCGATCGCCTCTTCGAGGACGTCCATCGTGATCAGCTTCTGGTCGGCCCGCGCGGTCAGCAGCGCGGACTCGTTGATCACGTTGGCCAGGTCGGCGCCCGTGAACCCGGGCGTGCGACGGGCGATGACGTCGAGGTCGACGTCGGGGGCGAACGGCTTGCCGCGGCCGTGGACCTTGAGGATGCCCTTGCGGCCCTCGAGGTCGGGACGGTCGACGGTGACCTGGCGGTCGAAACGGCCGGGGCGCAGCAGCGCCGGGTCGAGGATGTCGGGCCGGTTGGTCGCGGCGATGAGGATCACGCCGCCCTTGACGTCGAAGCCGTCCATCTCGACGAGCAGCTGGTTGAGCGTCTGCTCGCGCTCGTCGTGACCGCCGCCCAGGCCGGCGCCGCGGTGGCGGCCGACGGCGTCGATCTCGTCGATGAAGATGATCGCCGGGGCGTTGGCCTTGGCCTGCTCGAACAGGTCGCGCACCCGGGAGGCGCCGACACCGACGAACATCTCGACGAAGTCGGACCCGGAGATCGAGTAGAACGGCACGCCGGCCTCACCCGCGACCGCGCGGGCGAGCAGGGTCTTGCCGGTGCCGGGCGGGCCGTACAGCAGCACGCCTTTGGGGATCTTCGCGCCGATCGCCTGGAACTTGGCCGGGGCCTGCAGGAACTCCTTGATCTCCTGGAGCTCCTCGATGGCCTCGTCGGCGCCCGCGACGTCGGCGAACGTGGTCTTGGGAGTGTCCTTGGTGATCAGCTTGGCCTTGGACTTGCCGAAGCTCATCACCCGCGAGCCGCCGCCCTGCATCTGGTTCATGATGAACAGGAAGATCAGCACGATGATGACGATGGGCAGGAAGCTCACCAGGATGCTGACCAGGAAGTTCTCCTGGGGCACCTCGGTCGTGAAGCTCTTGGTCTTGCCGGCCTGGACCTGCGACTGCAGCTCCTCGGTCAGCTTGGTCCCGTAACCGGAGACCCAGTCGGACTGGATCATCTTGGTGGGGGTGTCACCCGGCTTGACCGGGATCTCCTTGTAGAGCGTCAGCTCTATTCGCTGGTCCTTGTCGACAATCTTCGCGTTGCTGACGTTTCCAGCACGAATTTGCTGGAGGACCGTGGACGTGTCGGCCTGCTTGAAGTTACCGCCGCCGCTCCAGAGCTGGGTGACGAGCAGGAGCAGCACGACGATGCCCAGGATCCACAGCAGTGGCCCACGTGTAAATCGCTTGAGATCCATCCGATGCGGAACCCCCTTGCGGGCCCGTCCCTTCCTGACCATGGCCTGGAACCCCGGGTGCGCCCCGGGGCCGCGACATCCGGCGCCGCGACTTCTGACTACCCGAAGGGGACACGAGGTCACCCTTCCGGAGTCAGAAGGTACACCGGCACGGCGTGCGGCGGCACCGCCCGCCAGACCGGTCTTGCCCTACCAACGTACGTGAGGGGGCCCGGTGTTCCCGGCGACCACCGGTGTCAGGACTTGTACACATGGGACGCGAGGGTCCCGATGAAAGGCAAGTTACGGTAGCGCTCGGCGTAGTCGAGCCCATATCCGATGACGAATTCGCTGGGAATGTCGAAGCCGACGTACTTGACATCGATCGGCACCTTCACGGCGTCGGGTTTGCGCAGCGCGGCGCAGATCTCAAGCGAGGCCGGGTTGCGCGACTTGAGGTTTTCGAGCAGCCAGTGGAGGGTCAGGCCGGAGTCGATGATGTCCTCGACGATCAGCACATGGCGGTTCATGATGTCGGTGTCGAGGTCCTTCAGCACCCGCACGACGCCCGACGACTTGGTGCCGGCCCCGTAGGACGAGACCGCCATCCAGTCCATCTGGACGGGCACGTGCAACGCTCTGGCCAGGTCGGCCATCACCATGACTGCGCCCTTGAGCACCCCGACGAGCAACACGTCCTTGCCCGCGTAGTCGGCGTCGATCCGCCCGGCAAGCTCTTTGATCTTGGCCTGGAGCTCGTCCTCGGCAATGAGGACCCTCTCGAGGTCCTTGCCCATGTCGGCAGCGTCCACGTGTGGTTCCTTACGCGATAGGACTGGTGGCGAGTATCAGGGTCCCATACCGCCGAACTGCCGAAAGACCCCCTGGCAGGTCGACGGCTTTCTGCCCGTGCCAGTGCGTGATCAGCCGGTCCACGGCGAGCACGTGCGCCGCCGACAGCGCGCCGGACGGCGCTCCCGCCGCGATGGCAGCGCGCCGCAGCACCCGCCGGCGCACCGCCCGGGGAAGCCCTTCGAGCCCTGATACGGCCAGCGTCACAGAGCCGCTGATATCGCTAAGAGCGCAATCCTGGTACGCCTTCTCGGCCCACTCGGCGAGGGCGTCGGCGTCCTCCCGCGCCATCGCGGCGGTCCTGGCGAGCGCGCCGGCCACGCCGGGACCGAGCTCCTCCTCCAGGACCGGCAGGATCCTGGTGCGCACCCGCACCCTGGCGTAGCGGGGGTCCTCGTTGTGCGGGTCTTCCCACGGCGAGAGGCCGAGCGCGCGGCAGGCGGCGACGGTCGTGGCCCGCGAGATCTCCAGGAACGGCCTGCGATAGCGGCCGCTCCGCGCGGCCATCCCCGAGATCGACCTGAGACCGCTCCCCCTGGCGAGGCCGAGCAGCACGGTCTCGGCCTGGTCGTCTCTCGTGTGGCCGAGCAGCACGGCCGCCGCCTGGAGCCGGTCGGCCGCACCGGCCAGCGCCTCGTATCTGGCGTCGCGGGCGGCCGCCTCGGGCCCGCCCGCGGTGCCGACCTCGACGGTGAGCACCTCGGCGAGCTCCAGGCCGAGCCGGTCGGCCATCGCGGCCACCCGCGCCGCCCGCTCGGCCGAGCCGGGCTGGAGCCCGTGGTCGACGGTCAGCAGGCCCGCTCTGAGCCCGGCCCGTGGCGCGACGAAGCCGAGTGCGGCGGCCAGCGCCAGGGAGTCGGCGCCTCCGCTGCAGGCGGCCAGCACCAGCCGGCCCTCGGGAACGTCGGCCAGCGACTCGCGCACGACCCTGCGGACGTCGGCTACGGCTGGATGCGGACCCACAGGGCCCATTGTCCCCGAGATCGCCGGCCGGCGATCTCGGGAGGGGTCAGGCCGGGAGAGCCGGGGCGTCGACGACGCGGCGGATCCAGGCGGCTGGGTCGGAGATCTCCGAGGTGGTCGGCAGCGTCTCCGGGGAGGTCCAGACCTTGTTGAAGCCGTCGATGCCGACCCTCTCGACCACCGTGCGCACGAAGGCGGAGCCCTCGGCGTACTGCTTCATCTTCAGCTCGATGCCCAGCAGGCGGCGCATCGTGCGGTCGAGCCGGGAGCCGCCCTCGCGGCGCTGGGCGAACTTGGCCCGGATGATCGCGACCGAGGGCACCACCGACGGGCCGACGGCGTCCATCACGAAGTCGCCGTGCCCCTCCACCAGGGTCATCACGGCCGTCAGCCGGTCGAGAATCTCCTTCTGGCCGGGCGACTGGATGGCGTCGATGAGGTTGCCCTCGCCGCCGCGCACCACGTCGGCCACCGTGTCGGCGGCGCTGCGCAGCCGTTCGAGCAGGGTGGGCAGGTCGAGGTCGGAGGCCAGCAGGAACTCGGTCATCTGCGAGCGGATGTATTCGCGCAGCCAGGGCACCCCGGTGAACTGCACCCGGTGGGTCTCCTCGTGGAGGCACACCCAGAGGCGGAAGTCCTGCGGGTTGACGTTCATCTCGCGCTCGGCGTGGACGATGTTGGGCGCGACCAGCGTCAGGCGTCCGGCGGGCTCACGACCCGTGGGGTCGGGCGGCAGGAACAGCTCGTACTGGCCCAGCACCCGCGAGGCGAGGAAGGCCAGCACCGCGCCCACCTCGACACCGGTGATGCGGGAGCCCACCGCGGCGACGATGGCCGGGGGCGGGTTGGCACCGCTCGCCATCCGCTGGGTCAGCGGCTCGAGGACGACGCGGAACCCTTCGACGTTGGCCTTGATCCAGCCGGGCCGGTCGACGATGGTCGCCGGCTGTGGGGCGGTCTCGGTGTGGATTTTGGTGAACTCGCGTACGTGTCCCTCGGCCTCTCGGGACAGGGTGCGGAGCTCGGTGACTGCCTGCCTGGCCTCCTCTCGGCTCACCTGAGGACCGGGGCGCACCAGGCGCGTGCCGGTCGTGACGGCCAGATCCCAGTCGATCACCTGCATACAGTCCACCGTACGTGCTCCGAGCTCGGGCCGCGAAGAGGCGCCGTCAGGCCCCGGATCCCGGCGACCGAGCCGCGATCCGAAGGAGCACCACTGAGCGGCCACCGAGCAGCCGCTAGGCAGCCGCTAGGCAGCCGCTAGGCAGCCGCTAGGCAGCCGCTAGGCAGCCGCTAGGCACGCGCGACGATGGCCGCGAGCCGGTCGAGGACGGGCTCGGCGTTGACCGGCACCTGATCGGCCATGAAGGCGAAGGTGACCAGCCGGCCGTCCTTGGTCGTGGCCAGCCCCGCCAGGGTGTTGACGTGGTTGAGCGTGCCGGTCTTGGCGCGTACGAGGCCGACCTGGCCCTTGCTGTCGCCACCGGTGAAGCGCCGGCCGTTGCCGAGGGTGCCGGAGAACCCGGCGATCGGCATGCCGGAGGCGATCGCGCGCAGGTCGGGGTGGGCGGAGCCGGCGGCGAGGGCGAGCAGCCGGGCCAGCCCGTCGGCGCTGATGCTGTTGCGGGTGGACAGGCCGCTGCCGTCGTAGACCCGGATGCCCTTGGCGACCCCGAGGCGCTGGAGCACCGCGTGGATGGCGTCACTGGCGCCGTCGAAGGAGGCGGGCTTCCCCTCCTTGATGGCGACCTGCCTGGCCAGGGCCTCGGACAGGTCGTTGTCGCTGAACGTCAGCGCGTGCTCGACGAGGGCGTAGACCGGGGCCGAGTCGACCCTGCCCAGCTCGGCGGCCCCGCGCGCGGCCCTGGCCGGGCGGACGGCGCCGGCGACGCCGACGCCGTTCTTGCGCAGGAGCCCGGCGAAGGCGGCGGCGGCGAAGCGCGGCGGGTCGGACACGCGCGGCTGGGAGTGCCCGGGGTGCTGCCGCCCCTCGTCGATGGCCAGCGCGTGCACCGGGGTGACGTTGCCGTCGGGCACGTAGCTCGGCTTCCAGCCGGGGGCGAGCGTGGGGCCGGTGTAGAGGGAGGCGTCGTATGAGAGCGTGACCTTGGTGACGCCCCGCGACTTGAGGGCCTTGGCGGTGCGGGAGGCGAGCGTGGCGAGGGAAGCCTGCCTGGGGTAGGAGCCGGGCTTGGCCGACGGGCCGGCCAGCGTCGGGTCGCCGCCGCCCACCAGCACGATCGAGTCGGCCGACGCGCCCTGGACGACCCGCGTGGACAGGCGGGCGTCGGGGCCGAGGGCGGCGAGCGCCGCGGCGCAGGTGACCAGCTTCGTGGTGGAGGCCGGGACGATGCCGGTCTCGGGGTTGGAGGCGAAGAGGCGTTCGCCGGTGACGGCGTCGAGGACGACCGCGCCGACCCGGTCGCCGAGCGCCTTGTCACCCAGCGCGTCGGTGAGCTGTCGCGTCAAAGTACCCTTGGTCGGGAGAGGTCCGTCTCCGGCCCTCGCCGGCAGCTGGGCCAGCACAGGGCCCGCGGTGACCACGGAGATGGGGGGAGACTCCTCGGGAGACGCTGTCGGCGTGGTCGGTGAAGACCGGCTCGTCAACGTGCTCAGGCTGAGATCGTTGCGCACCGCGTAGACGCCGGTGACGATGGTGACGGCCTGCAGCATGACGAGTGTGGTCAACATCACCCACCGCTCGTGCCGCGCCACGTCGCCTGACCTCTCTCTGGTGTTCGCCTACGAGACATTAACGCCCAACCGGGAGTACCCGGGGGCTCGAGCGGAGGAACCGCGGTGGAGTTCGACGTTGTCGTTGAGATTCCCAAGGGGCAACGGAACAAGTACGAAGTGGACCATGAGACCGGCAAGATCAGGCTGGACCGGCTCCTGTTCACCTCCACGCAGTACCCCGCCGACTACGGCTTCATCGAGAACACTCTCGGTGAGGACGGCGACCCTCTCGACGCGCTGGTGTTGCTGCAGGAGCCGACGTTCCCGGGCTGCTACATCACCTGCCGCGCGGTCGGCATGTTCCGGATGACCGACGAGAAGGGCGGCGACGACAAGGTCCTCTGCGTCCCCGCGACCGACCCCCGGATGGAGCACATCCGCGACATCCACCACGTTCCCGAGTTCGACCGGCTGGAGATCCAGCACTTCTTCGAGGTCTACAAAGATCTCGAGCCCGGCAAGTCCGTCGAGGGCGCCAACTGGGTGGGCCGCATGGAGGCCGAGGTCGAGATCGACCGTTCCTTCCAGCGGCTCAAGGACACGGGTCACGCGCACTGATCGTCATCGCCGGTCACTGATCGCCGCTGGGCCTGGTGGCGCCTACCAGGTCCGGCCGCCACATCGAGGCGATCCGCACCACGTCACCGGTCTGCGGCGCGTGAATCATCAGGTCGTTTCCGACGTACATGCCCACGTGATGGATCGTGTCGGGGTCGCCGGGGACATAACCGAAGAACAGCAGGTCGCCGCGGCGTAGTTGATCGAGCGGGATGTGCGGGCCGGACGTCCACTGGGTGCCCGTCCAGTGGTCGATCCGCACCCCGACCTGTTCCCAAGCCCGCATGGTCAGGCCGGAGCAGTCGTAGCTCGACGGCCCGTCGGCGGCCCACACGTACGGCTTGCCGAGCTGCGTCAGCGCCCAGTTGGCCGCCACGTCGCCCATCAGCGAGCCCGTGCCCCGCAGCGCGTCGCTGTAGCCGACCTGCTGCAACGCCTCCTGCCGCCGCCGAGCCAGCCGCTCGGCCCGGCCGCGTGCCGCCTCGACCCGCCGTCGCAGTTGGTCGCGCTCGGCCTGCAACTCCTTGGTGTCGGCCCGCTGCCTGGCCACGGCCTGCGCGGCGGCGGCCTGCGCCTGCTCGGCACGCTCGGCCACGGCCTCGTGCTCGGTGTAGGCGTTGGCCGCCTGGATCCGCAGGATGGACGAGACCTCCTGGGCGTCGCGCATGCGGCTGAGGATGTAGGCGCGTTCGCCGCCGAGTTGTTCGAGCGTGCTGGCCCGGTGCAGGTAGCCGTCGGCGTCACCGGCGTCGCTGATCATGATGATGGCCGGGCTGCGCAGGTCGAACCCGCCGTAGCTCTGCGCCGCCAGCACGGCCACCGCCGCCCGCGCCCGCTCCAGCTCGATGTCGGCCGCGGTCAGTCTGGCCCGCGCCAGCGTCAGGGCCTCGCGGGCTTGCCGCAGCCGGACGAGCTCGCCGTTGTAGGCCTCGACCAGCCGTTCCGCGTCCGCGGCCAGGTCATGGAGCCGGGCCTCCGCCGTGGCGAGCGCCGCGCTCGCCGCACCCAGCTCCTTCTTCCTGTGGCGTACGGCCTGACGCGCCTCGGAGATGTCGTGCGGGGAGGGCCTGGGGTCGGCGTAGGCCGGTGAGCACAGGAGGAGGGCCAGGCAGGCCACAAGTCCAGCCCTGACCGTGTGCATAGAACCCCCCTCGGATGATCTCTATGCGCACAGTTCCCATCAGTCACTCTTCGCACACACATCTCTTACGCACCGTGACCAACAAGAGGTCATCGGTTGGGTCGCCCGCGGGATCGACTCAGGTCGGCGTGCCCGTGGGCTCGGGGGTGGCGGTCGGGGTGACGGTCGGGGTCGGGGTGATCGTCGGGGTGTTCGTCGGCGGCGTGACGGTGGGGGTGTGGGTGTGCCGCGGTCTGTCCGGATGCGAGCGGGTAGGGGCGGGTTTCGGGGTGGTGGGACATGGCGTCGGGGTGTGGCTCTGGTGGTCGCGGGGTGGTTCGCGGGGCGGCTCCTTGGGACCGGCGGGGTCGGCCGGGCGGACGGTGGGGAGCGGCTTGGGGGTGCCCGCCGGCCGTTGGGTCGAGGGCGTGGAACGGGGTGAGGCGCCAGGAGGCCCGGTCGTGGGGTGCGTGCCAGGCGTCGCGGGTCCGGCCGGGCCGGTCGGCGAGGCCGAGCCGGTCGCCCCGACGGGGAAGGTGTCGAGGATGGGCTGGACGTTGACCGGGGAGTCCTGCGGCTCCGGCAGCCATGGGAGCCTGATGCCCGGCGCGTCGCCGACCGCCGGGAACGCGGCCGTTCCGACGCCGGACAGGCCGCGCTCCTCCTTGCCGAAGAAGTTGAAGAGCATCGCTATCGCCACCACGGTCGCGACCGCCGCCACTGCGCCCGCCATCGCCTGAGGCCATCTTCGAACCGCCCGGCCATCGGCGACGGGAAATCCGGCGGCGTCCAGCGCGCCCGAACGCCTGGCCACGTAGCGCCGGTAGGGCACCAGGTCGGGGTCGACGAAGCAGCTCATCACCCTGACCCGGAGCGTCGCGGGCAGTGTGACGACCGGGAGCAACTCGAAGACCTTGGCCTCCGACACCTGACGGGTGCGGTGGGGCGAGCAGGTGGCGCACGTGGGCACGTGTCTGACCAGCTGGTCGCGCAGCTCCCGGGTCAGCTCACCGGCGAACCCTGCCAGGATGCCCGCCCGTCCAGGGCAGTCGTAGGGCCCCTTCCTGGCCAGGAACTCCGCGGTGATCGCGTCGCGCAGCCGCTCACGGGCCTCCTCGCGCGCCGTCTCGACCTGGCGCGGCGGCATGCCGAGAATCGCCGCGAGCTCGACGGTGGGCATCTCGTGCCTGGCCGACAGCTCGAGCACCTCGCGGTGGGCCGGCGCCAGGCTCTGGGTGGCGTTCCACGCCATGACACGCAGGTCGGCGTCGGCCGGGTCGCCGGGCGGCGCTTCGGAGCTCTCGGACAGGGCTTCGCCGGGGCCCGCGGCCCGGCGGCGGCGCAGGCATTCGCCCCGGGCCAGCGCGTAGAGCCACGGCCGGAGACGATCCGGATCGGCCAGGGAATCGGCGTGCGCCTCCGCCGCGATCAATGTGTCGCGGAGCGCCACCTGGGCGCCGTCGGAATTGCGGAGAAGGGACCAGCAGTATCTGTAGATGCCCTCGGCGTGTGAGTCGTAGAGCGCCGCGAGGGCACCCGGGTCGTCGGCGCGGAGGGCCTCGACCAGGACGCGGTCATTCATGTGACCGAAGGTAATGGATTAGTAACTAGCAGTTCTACCCTTTCACCGCGAATAGCAGAGATCGCCATTGGCGCGAGCCAGAAAAACAACTCATTTGTACGGCTCACAGTGCGGAATTTCACGGTGTGCCCGATTTATAGCCTTATTTGATTGCGATTTACCATAGGCGAGCCGCGCCCGGGCAGGGCGCGGCCCTCACTGCTTGCCGGGCAGGATCTGGCTTCCCCGGTCCACGGCGAACGGCGCGGTCGAGGGCTTGATCGTGTGCAGCGGCACCGCGCCGCCCAGCGCGAGGTCCTCGAAGGGCCGTGCGGTCGAGCCCCAGGTGCGGGCCGTCACCTCGGTCCTGGCCACCTTGGCCCCGGCGGGCAGCCCTTCGATGGTCAGGATGAAGCGCGGCGGCCTGCCCGCCTTCACGTCGTCCGCGAACGTGCTGCCGCCGCCCAGCAGCTTGCCCCCCTTGTCACGCAGCAGCGCGTTGACCACCAGGGTGCTCGCGGGCAGCTGGTACGGGTTCGCGATGTACCCGGTGATGAGGTAGGAGCCGTTCTTCTGCGGCAGGGTCTGCACCCGTGAGACGGGAAACTGCTTGAACGCCGAGGCGATGCGGACGGCGGGCCGCCACTGGGCCGGGCGATAGCCGATCGTCACCTTGACCGGCTTCTGCGCGGCGGTCGCCTGGCCGGTGAAGGCCAGCGATCCGCCCGGCGGCACCGCGTCGAGCGGTTGCTCCATCTTGACGACCTCGGCGCCGGCGGCGTCACGCCCGACGACCGTGGCCACGACGTGCTCGCCGAAGTGCCATGGGTTGGCGTTGGCGATGACTCCTGCCCAGTTGACGGTGTAGCCGTCGGGCGACTTGACGACGTTCGACACCTGCTCCTTGAGCGTGAGCGGCTTGAGCTGAGGTTCTGACGGTTTCTCCGTCGAGCACGCGGCGAGACAGATCGCCCCGAGTGCGAGGAGGCTGACGGTTCGGCTACGCGGGATCACTTTGCCGTGATAGCCCCTCCATGGGTGCGGCTGGCAGAGGACACGCGCCAGCCGTACCAACTCTTTAACGGGGACGGACGACCCTGGCCTCGTCCCAGACCGGCTGTGGCGCCTCGTAGACCGTGCCGTCGGAGCCGAACACCAGGAAGCGGTCGAAGTCGGCGGCGAACCAGCGGTCGTGGGTGACCGCCAGCACCGTGCCGTCGAAGGCGTTCAGCCCCACCTGGAGCGCCTCGGCGCTGGCCAGGTCGAGGTTGTCGGTCGGCTCGTCGAGCAGCAGCAGCGTGGCGCCGGAGAGCTCGAGCAGCAGGATCTGCAGCCGCGCCTGCTGGCCGCCGGAGAGCGTGTCGAACCGCTGCTCGGCGATCAGCCCCGCCAGCTCGTAGCGGGCCAGCGCCTTCATGGCCTGGCTCTTGTCCCTGGCGTGCTCGGACATCACGATCTCGACCGGGGTGCGGCCCAGCAGGTCGGGCCGGGCGTGCGTCTGCGCGAAGTGGCCGGGCACCACGCGGGCGCCGAGCCTGGCGACGCCCGAGTACCTGACCGGCTCGCCCGCGAGCAGCCTCAGGAAGTGGGACTTGCCCGAGCCGTTGGAGCCGAGCACCGCGACCCGCTCGCCGTACCAGACCTCCAGGTCGAATGGCCGCATGAGGCCGGTGAGCTCGAACTCCTCGCAGATGACGGCGCGCTTGCCGGTGCGGCCGCCCTTGAGGCGCATGCTGATGAGCTGGTCGTTGGGCGCCGTCTCAGGCGGGCCCGCCTCCTCGAACCGGCGCAGCCGCGTCTGGGCCGCGTGGTAGGGGGCGGCCATCCCGTCGTTGTAGCGGGCCTTGTTCTTGAGCATGTTGACCAGCGCCTTGATCTTGGCGTGCTCCTCGTCCCACCGCCTGCGCAGCTCGTCGAGCCGCTCGTTGCGAGCCTTGCGGGCCTCGGCGTAGGTGGCGAAGCCGCCGCCGTGGATCCAGATGTTGCCCGACTCGACGGTGACGATGCGGTCGGCGGCGTTGGCCAGGAGCTGGCGGTCGTGGCTGACCAGCAGAACCGTCTTGGGTGTCTCGCGGAGCTGTTGCTCGAGCCACTCCTTGCCGGGGACGTCGAGGTAGTTGTCGGGCTCGTCGAGCAGCAGCGTCTGGTCGGGGCCTCTCAGCAGCGCTTCCAGGACGAGCCTTTTCTGCTCGCCTCCCGACAAGGTGGACACTTCGCGATATTTCACGTTGTCGTACGGCAGGCCGAGGGCGGCGACCGTACACGTGTCCCAGAGCACCTCGATGTCGTAGCCACCGGCGTCGGTGTAGTCGGTGATCGCCTGCGCGTAGCGCATCTGCGCCTTCTCGTCGTCGCGCTCCATCATCACCAGCTCGGCCCGCTCCAGCCGCTCGGCCGCCTGCCGCACGGCCGGAGGGGCGACGCCGAGCAGCAGGTCGTGCACCGTGCTGCCGTCGCGCACGCTGCCGATGAACTGGCGCATCACGCCGAGCCCGCCGGAGCCGGCCACGCTCCCCTCGACCGGTTGCAGGTCACCCGCGATGAGCCGCATCAGCGTGGTCTTGCCCGCGCCGTTGGGCCCGACCAGCGCGGCCTTGACCCCCTCACCGACCCTGAACGACACGTCGTTGAGCAACGGCCGGCCGTCGGGCAGCACATAGGTCAGATGCCCCACCTCTACGTGCCCCACGACGATTCCCCTCCAGAGTTCCTCGCGCAGCGTACCCGCCGCCTTCCCTCCGGGGCACTCCGTTTTCCCCCGGTACGGAGTGACACGGGATACTGCGGCGGTCGCCTCCGAGATCTGCCACCCGCCGCCATTGGCAGGTCATGAACGCCGTCGCCCGGGGCGGCGCACACTGCTCACCGGCCTCCTGGTGCTCGACACGGCCGTCTCCGGCGTCGTCGCGCTCCCGGTTATCCCATCCGCCGCGCTGGAGGGCACCCCGGTCGCCGTGATGTGAACGCCGCCGCGGAGCACGCCGCCAGGCTGTTCACCACGTGCGAGGAGCGCGGCCGGATCGACAACCGCGCCGACCTGCCAACGAGGAGCAGCACCTGCCCATCCTCGTCTGCCGCGACCCGCTGCGCCCCTGGGATCAGTTCTGGCCCGACGTGCGGCCCCCCGCGCCGGGGCCGCGCGGAGCCGGGATGTCAGCTCTCGCCGGTCGAGACCCGGATGTGCAGATACGCCGGGAGAACGACGGGCCCCGCTGCCGTCTCGCCGTTGAGACGGGCGATGAGCAGCTCGACGGCGGCCTTGCCCGACGCCTCGGGGGCGAGATCGAGGGCGGTGATCGCGGGTATGGCGAGGCGGGTCTGCTGGGCGTCCGAGCCGGCGGCCAGGAGCAGGTCCCCCGGCACGGCCACGCCGAGCCGCCGGGCCTCGGCGAGGACTCCCGCCGCGTGGCGGCCGGTCTGGCAGTAGATCGCGTCAGGCCGTTGCCGCTTTCCCCCCAGCAGCCGCCGGGCGGCGTCGCGCCCGCCGTCCTCGCCGGCCGATTCCGGCACGTGCAGCACCCGCGCCGGCGCGCGGTGGCGGCGCGCCCACGCTCGGTAGGCCCTCTCCGCGTCGACGTTCCACGCGTTGTCGTCCGTACCGGCCAGGAAGGCGACGCGCCGGGCGCCGCGTGAGCGCAGCAGCTCGAGCACGCGCTCGGTCTCGTGCGTGTCATCGGGACCGACCCAGTCGGTGAACTCCGGCCGTCCGGGGTCGCGGCCCACGGTGACGACCGGTACGGCGGCGTCGAGGAGCCGGGTGAGGACGGGATCGTCACGCGTCGGGTCGCCGATGACGTAGCCGTCCACCCCGTGGGCGGACTGAGGGATGTCCGGGCGCGTCAGGTCCGGCACGAGCATGAGCCCGAGGCCGTGGTCGAGCGCGGTCACCGCCGCCGCCCCGGCGAACCGTACGAAGTAGTCGACGCCCTCGGGGATGTAGGACCCGATGGCGTCGAGGGGGCGCATGTCCAGGCCGAGGACGCCGGTGCGCCCGCGGCGGAGACCACGTGCCATGGGGTGGGCGCGGTAGGCCAGTCGGTCGGCGACGGCGAGGACCCGTTGCCGCGTGGCCTCCGACGCGGTCCCCTTGCCGTTCAACGCGTGGGAAACCGTCGTGACGGAGACGCCGGCCTCACGGGCGACATCTTTGATCGTTGCGCGTGAGGCGGGGGGCAACTGCTCCGACATGGGTCAAGAATAGGACACAAAACCTTTTACTAGAAGATTTTGTCCTGTACGGTCCCCTTCCAAAACGTTTTGTGTTGTGGCACCGCCCGCCGATCGCTGCGAGGGCCACTCACCCGAGGGCCTCCGCGGGCCCGATCCCCTCAGTGTTCGGAGAATGAGATGCGTATACGTGCGACGGCGGTTCTCGCCCTCTCGCTCAGCCTTGGGCTCTCCGCGTGTGGCGGCGGCAACGGCCCGGCCGGTTCGGCCGGGCCGGCGGCCGGTGAGCACAAGCTCAACGACCTGCTGGTCACCACCCCCGCCGCGAAGGGCGAGCTCGACAAGGCCACGTGGAACCTGCCCTTCGGCGAGCCCGCGTCGCTCGACCCGATCAAGGCGTTCAACTACCCGGAGAACACGGTCGTCGCGAACCTCTGCGAGGGCCTGATGCGGCTGAACCCCGACTACTCGGTCACGCCGAACCTGGCGGAGAAGGTCGAGAGCACCGACCAGAAGACCTGGGTGTACACGCTGCGCGAGGGCGTGCGGTTCTGGGACGGCAAGCCGATGACCGTCGACGACGTGCTGTTCAGCCTCCGCCGCCACCTCGACTCCGGCGAGGGCAGCTACTGGGCGTCGGACCAGATCACCGGCAACATCGACTCCATCGACAAGACCGGCGACCGGGAGATCACGATCCGGCTGAAGAAGCCGGACGCCACGCTCAACTCCTACATGGCCACGCCCATCGGCGTGGTCGTCGAGCGCGCGCAGCGGGAGCAGGCCGGCGGCAAGTACGGCACGCCCGAGGGGGCGGTCATGTGCACCGGGCCCTTCAAGCTCGCGTCGTGGGAGAAGGGCTCCAAGATCTCGCTGGAGCGCAACGACGACTACTGGGACACCCAGCGCCGGGCGAAGACCAAGCAGCTCGACCTGCAGTTCATCGTCGACCCCGGCGCGATCGCGAGCGCGCTCGACACCGGCGCCATCGACGGTTCCTACGACGTTCCCGTCGGCGCGGTCGACCAGCTGTCCGCCTCGCAGAACGGGAAGCTGTACCTCGGCAAGTCGCTGCAGCTGGTCGCCGTCATCAGCACCGGCAACGGCGCCCTCGGCGACCCGGCGGTACGACGGGCGCTGACGCTCGCGACGGACCGGAAGGCGATCGCGCAGACCGTGTTCGCCGGGACCGCCCAGGCGTCCCGCTCGCTGGTGCCCAACAGCGGGTGGACCTACGGCGACGACGTGTTCGGACCGGCGCACGACGCCCTGCCGGACACGGACAAGAACATCGAGGAGGCCAAGAAGCTCCTCGCCGGAAAGGATGCCGGCAGCGCGCCGATCACGATCGCCTACCCCAGCGAGCGCCAGTTCTACGCCGACATCCTGTCGGAGATGTCCAACGCCGCCCGCGAGCTCGGCCTCACCATCCAGCCCAAGGGCATCCCGAGCGCGCAGTACGGCGCCTTCTTCTCCGACCCGAAGGCGCGCGCCGGTTACGACGGGTTCATGACGACGAACTACATGGACATTCCCGACCCGCTCGCCTTCCTGCGCACGATCGCCGCCAAGGGCGGGTCGCAGAACTTCAACGGCTACGACGACCCGAAGGTGCAGAGCCTCATCGAGCAGGCGGCCTCCACCACCGACGACACGGCACGGGCCAAGCTTGTCGCCGAGCTCCAGACGGAGGTCATGGAGCAGACGCCCTGGCTCCCGATCGCCGAACCGGCCGTCCGGCTGTTCCTCAACAAGCGCGTGACCGGAGTCCCGGCCTCGTTCGTCTACCTCTACTACCCCTGGGCCGCCGGTCTCGGTGCGGCGTGACCTCGATCGTCGGGGGACCGGGGCGCGGCCACGCGCCCCGGGCCCCGGGATCTTCGGGAAGGGAGACCTCATGCCGGGCTTCGTGATTCGCCGGCTCGGCGCGCTGGCCGCCACGCTCCTCGTTTCGAGCTTCCTCGTCTATGGGGCGGTGTACGTCGCGCCGGGCACGCCCGAGAGCTTCCTCGTCCAGGGCCGGACCGTCAGCCCCGAGGTCCTCGTGTCCATCCGCGCGCAGTACGGCCTGGACGACCCGTTCCTGGTCCGCTACTGGCACTGGCTGAGCGGCGTTTTCACCGGCGACCTCGGCGAGTCCCTCACGACCCGCCAGGACGTCGCGTCGCTGCTGGCGTCCCGGATCCCGACGACCCTGTGGCTCACGGCGTACGCCGCCGTGCTCATCGTGGTCTTCGGCATCCTCGCCGGCGTGATCGCCGGGCTGCGCGGCGGTGCCTTCGACACCGCCGTGCTGCTCGGCTCCAGCGTGGGATTCGCGATCCCCACCTTCTTCGCGGCCGTCCTGCTCATGAGCGTCTTCTCCGTGACACTGGGCTGGTTCCCGGTCTTCGGTGCCGGTTCCGGATTCTCCGGCCGCATACTGCACCTGACGCTACCGGCGGTGGCGCTCGCCCTGCCGGCGGTTGCGGTGGTCGCCCGGATCACGCGCACCGCGGTGGTGGAGGAGCGCGACGCGGAGCACGTGTCCGTCGCGCTGGCCCGCGGCGTCCCCTGGCGGGTGGTGGCGCGCCGGCACATCGTCCGCAACGCGATGCTGCCCGTGACGACGATCGCCGGGGTGAACATCGCCGCCCTCGTCGCCGGCGCGGCGGTCGTCGAGCACGCCTTCACCCTCGACGGGGTCGGGGCGATGCTCATCAACGCCGTGCAGCAGCAGGACTTCGCCGTCGTACAGGCCGTCGCCCTCGTGCTGGTCGCGGTGTTCGGAGTGGTCAACCTCGTGATCGACGTCCTCTACGCGGTGATCGACCCGCGCGTCCAGCTCGGAGGTGAGAGCGCGTGAGCGCCGAAACCCTCGCACAGCCCGTACGGCGACGCCCGCTCGGCGGCGACCTGGTGGAACGGCTCGGTCCCCTCGGCGTCGTCGCCGCCGTGGTCGCCGGGCTACTCGCCCTGGCCGCCCTGCTCGCGCCACTGCTCGCGCCGTACGACCCGACCGTCGGCAGCATCGTCCAGCGCTACCAGGTCCCCAGCGCCGAGCACCTGCTCGGCACCGACCAGTCGGGGCGGGACCTGCTGTCACGGCTGTTGTACGGCGCGCGGACCAGCCTGGCGGGGGCGGCCGTCGTCGTGCTGCTCGCCGGCGCCGGCGGCACCGCGCTGGCGCTCGTCGCCACCTGGTTCGGCGGGCGGGTCGACGCGTTCGTCGGCCGCGTGCTCGACCTGCTGTTCGCCTTCCCGAACCTGCTGCTGGCGATCCTCGTCGTCGCCGTTTTCGGCACGGGACTCGGGCAGGTCACGGTCGCGCTCGCGCTGGCCTACGTGCCCTACACCGCCCGCGTGCTGCGCAGCGTCGCCCTGCGGGAACGGCGGCTCGCCTACGTCCAGTCAGCCGAGTTGCAGGGACTGTCCGGGATGGCGGTGAGCGGACGGCACCTCCTGCCCAACATCGCGCCACAGATCCTCACCGGGGCCGCCATCAACTTCGGTTACGCGATGATCGACCTGGCCGCGCTGTCGTTCCTCGGCCTCGGCGTCCAGCCGCCGACCGCCGACTGGGGGCTGATGGTCTCGCAGGGCAAGGACTCCCTGCTCCAGGGCTACCCGCAGCAGAGCCTGCTCGCGGGCACCTGCATCGTCGTCGCGGTCGCCGCGTTCAGCGTGATCGGAGAGCGGCTCGGCGGCCGCAGGGCCGGAGGCCGGGCATGACAGACGTTCTCGAACTCGACGACATCCGCCTTGCCCTGCCGCACCGCGGCGGGGACCGGACGCTGCTGCGCGGCGTCTCGCTGTCCGTCGCCCCCGGCGAGGCACTCGGCCTGGTCGGCGAGTCCGGATCGGGCAAGTCGATGACGTTGCGCACCGTGCTGCGCACCGAGCCGCGGGGAGCCCGCGTCACGGGCCGGGTGACGCTCGACGGCCAGGACGTGCGGCGGCTCGGCGCCTCGGCGCTCCGACGGCTCCGCGCCGACGCGCTGGCGATGATCAGTCAGAATCCCCGGGCCGCGCTGAACCCGGTGCTGCGCGTCTCGCAGTTCCTCGTCGAGGGGCTCTGCGACGCGCGTGGGGAGAGCAGGGAGGCGGCCACCCGCCGGGCGCGAGACCTGCTCGCGCAGGTCGGGATCACCGACGTCGACCGCTGCATGGACTCCTACCCCCACCAGCTGTCCGGCGGCATGCTGCAGCGGGTCGTCATCGCCGCCGCCGTGGCGGGCTCGCCACGGCTGCTGCTCGCCGACGAGCCCACCACGGCGCTCGACGTGACGACCCAGTCAGAGGTCATGGCGATCCTCGATGAGCAGCGCCGCGAGCGCAGGATGGCAATGCTCTTCGTCACCCACGACCTCGAACTGGCCTCGGCGGTGTGCGACCGGATCGCCGTGCTGTACGCCGGGGAGATCGTCGAGATCGCGACCCCCGACCAGCTGCACTCCGCACCGCGTCATCCATACACCCGCCTGCTGCTCGACTCCCGGCCCAGCCTCACCGCGAAGACCCCGGTGCTTCCCGTCATCCCGGGACGGCCCGTGGCCGCGTACGAGGTGGGTGACGGCTGCGCCTTCGCGGCCCGCTGCCCTTGGTCGGCGCCGCAGTGCGCCGACGGGGAGGTCACCCTCGCCCACCACGCCGACCGGGCCGTGCGCTGCCGCCGCAGCGACGACCTGGCCGGGGAACTGGCCCACGCGACGGGCCCGGAGGCGACGGCGTGAACAGCACGGGCCGGAAGGTCATCGGAAGACCAGACAGGCCGCCCGGCGGGCGAGGAACGGAGGCGAGGCCGTGAGCGCCACGACCGGAAACGTCATCGAGATCAGCGGACTGCGCAAACGGTTCACGACCGGTCGGGGCCGGCACCGCCGGACGGTCCACGCCCTCGACGACGTCAGCCTCGGCGTCGCCGACGGCAGCTGCCTGGCGGTGGTCGGCGAGTCCGGCTCGGGCAAGTCGACCCTCGCCCGGATTCTCGTCGGCCTCGAAAGCGCTGACGCCGGACAGGTCGTCCTCGCCGGCCGGCCGGTGGCGCGGCGGCCACGCCGGTCGGAACGGCGCGCCCGTGCCCGGGACATCCAGATGGTGTTCCAGGACCCGAACGGATCGCTGAACCGCCGCCGCACGGCCGGGTCGGCGATCGGGGAGGTGCTCGCGTTCCACCATGGGGTCACCGGGGCCGACGCGCGCCGGCGCGTCGACTCCCTGCTCGACCAGGTCGGCCTGCTGCCCGCGCACGCCCGGGCGCTGCCCGGCGAGCTCAGCGGCGGGCAGCAGCAGCGGATCGCGATCGCCCGGGCACTCGCCGCCGAGCCCCGCGTCCTCGTGCTCGACGAGGCCGTCGCCGCGCTCGACGTCTCGGTGCAGGCGCAGGTGCTGAACCTGCTGGCCGAGATCCGTCAGGCCCGCCGGCTCACCTACCTGTTCATCACCCATGACCTGTCCGTCGTGCGGCAGGTGAGCGAACAGGTCGTCGTCATGCGCCAGGGCAAAATCGTGGAGCGCGGAAGCGCGGCCCAGGTGCTCGACGACCCGCAGCACCCCTACACCATGCTGCTGCGCGACAGCGCGCCACGGCCGGGCTGGCGCCCCCGGCGTGCCGCCGACCGGGACGCCGCGAAGGCCGACGGGGGCACCGCGGAGGGAAGCGGAGACACCGTGGCCGGCCAGGACACCGGCCGGGACACCCCGGCCGGTCAGAACATCACGGAGGTAGAGAAGTGAGCCCGCGCGCGCACCTGAAGGTGCAGGGGACCGGCCCGTGGCAGCGCGGCTACGACCGCGGCCGGCAGATCGGCCCCGAGATCACGTGGGCGTGGCGCACATACGCCGAACTCTTCGAGACCGCGGCCCGCGGCGTGACGCTCGACGTCCCCACGCTCGCCCTCGGCACCGTCACCGCCACCCGCGCGTGGGCACCGGAACTCGTCGAGGAGATGGAGGGCGTCGCCGAGGGCGCGGGCGTGCCGCTGTGGACGGTGGCCGCGCTCAACGCGCGGACCGAGATCCTCGCCGCGTCGGGTACGGCCCGCGCGAACGAGTGCTCCACGGTGGTCCACACCGGTGCCCGCACCATGGGCGGCCAGAGCTGGGACTGGCACGAGGAGCTGGCCGGCGCGTGGCACGTCCAGTCGGTGCGGGGCTCGGCGGGCGACGGCACGCTGGGGTTCACCGGCATCACCGAGTACGGGATCCTGGCGAAGATCGGCATCAACGAGGCCGGCGTGGCGGTGCTGTTCAACATCCTCGGCCACGTGGACGACGGCGTGGGCGGCGTACCCGTTCACCTCGTGGCCCGCCGGGTGCTCGGCAGCGCGACGTCGTTCGCCGACGCGGTCGCCATCCTCACCGACGCCCCGGTCTCCGCCTCCACCGTGATGACCGTAGTGACCGCCGAGCGGGCGGCGTCCGTCGAGGTCAGCCCGGCCGGCGCGGCGGTGGTCACGCCCGACGAGCGAGGCTGGCTGGTCCGGGCCAACCATTTCCTCGACCCGGCGCTGGCGGCGGGTGAGCTCCGCGGGCGGCTGGAGCCGGAGACGTACGACCGGTTGCGCGTGCTGCGCGCGCGGGTCGAGGGGCGCCCCGGCCTCGACGGCGCCGACGACCTCGCCTCCCTGCTCACCGTCCACCCCGACGGCGGGGCCGAGGTGTGCTGCCACGCACCGGTCGGCGGCGCGCTCGGGACCCGGTGGGCGACCCTGGCCACAGTGGTGGCCGAGCCGGCGGCGGGCCGCCTCATGGTGCACGACGGCGGCCCGTGCACGGCACGGCCGTCGACGTGGACGACGCTCACCGCCCCGTCGCGGTGACCTCACACGCCAGGCCGCGCCCGTACGCCCGGTCCCCTACCGGTCATAGGAACCCATACGAACGGTGGTAAGTGTTCGTATGGACTGTGTGGTTGAACGGGTTGCGAGCGGTTGGTCAGGCGGCGGACCGCTTCGGCGTTCCGAGGGCGGCGAGGGCGAGGAACACGGCGGCTGCCAGATAGGGCCAGCGGGCCGCGGCGGCCAGGCAGGTCATCGGCCACGTGACACCGGGTAGCTCGGGCAGGGCGAGGACGAGGAGCAGCGCGGCCGTGACCGCGGCCACGAGCCGCGCGCCCGCCACGGTGCTCAGGGTCGCGGCCCAGGCCAGCAGCACGACGGTCGCGCCGAGCGTGCTCACCACCAGCGGCAGCGGGATCAGGGCTGCGGTGGAGTTCTCGCCACACCTGCCGACCGGGGCGAACAGGGACAGGCGGAGCTGGAGGAGAGGCCAAAGGACGGCGAGGAGCGCGGCCGTCCAGCCGGCGGCCTGTGCGGGCGGGAGCGGCCGACCGGAGTCGCTGCGCCCGGCCGGCCGCTCCGGTGCGACGTCCCCGGCAGGCCGATCCTGCGCGGCGCCGTCTGCGAGGTGGTCCGGGGAGGCGCCGGGGGCTCGGTGAGGGGTGGGGCGGATGGCCAGGAGGAGGGCGAGCGTGATCACGAGCGCCGCGACCGAGGCCCAGCGCACGGGCAGGACCGTGAAGTAGCGGAGAGGCGCCAGCACGTCGATCGCGATGACCAGCAGGGTGAGTGGGATGCCCACCGACCGCAGCCGAGCCGGTGCCCAGAGGGACAGGACGGCCAGGGCCGGCGGGAGGGCGAGGTCGGCCCAGAGGCCGAGCTCCTGGGCCATGCCCTCGAAGAAGCCGGTCGAGAGCGGGGTATAGGCGAACCAGCCGAAGGGCTCGCCGAACGAGGCGCCGGCCAGCAGTGTGGGCACCGCCGCGGCGATCACGGCGGCGAGGCGCAGAGCGAGCCTTAATCGGTCGGGCATGGCGAAAGGACCTCTCGAAGGGGGCCGTTCGAGGGTAGTGGACCTCACCGGAGGGCTAGACAGTAAGTGATCTAATGACTAGAACTGTAGGCAGCCCATCCTCCCCCCAAGGACGTGTGATGACGCGATTCCGGTCAGCCCTGATCCCGTTAGCCGCCGCCACACTGCTCGGCCTGACCGCGCTGCCGCAGCAGGCGTTCGCCGCTCCACCCAAGCCGGTCACCACCGTGGCCGTCGCCGAGCAGGCCACGGCGGCCTCGTCATGCGCCCCCACGGTCCGGGGCGCGACCGTCGACACCAGGCTGACCAACCTGTTCACCAACTACGGCAACGACAACGGCCGCCTGGACGACTGGACCGGAGCCGACGGCACCTACTCGCTCCGGCTGCCGAGCGGGCAGGAGCTGTGGGTGTTCTCCGACACCTTCCTGGGCCAGGTCAACGCCGACGGCTCCCGGCCGCCGGTGGTCGAGGAGGGCGGCACGACCGTCTTCCTGAACAACTCCTTCGCCGTCGAGCGCGACGGCCGGCTGTCGACCATCCACGACGGCACCGCCGAGCAGCCGACCGCGGTCATGCCGCCCCGCGACCAGAACCACTGGTACTGGGCCGGCGACGCCACGCTGGCCGGGGGCATCGTCGAGGTGACCTACCAGGAGTACGAGCGGTTCGGCGGCGGCGCCTGGGACTGGCGGTGGCACCGGAACGTGGTGGCCAGGTTCGCGCAGGGACACCTCAACCAGCCGATCAGCGTGCACGACCTCCCCTCGGGGCACGGCGTGGCCTGGGCGTCGGGGATCCTCAAGGACGGCCGCCACACCTACGTGTACGGGGTGGAGGACCACGGGTCGCCGAAGTACATGCACATCGCCAGGGTCGAGGGGCAGAGCCTGCTCGGCCAGTGGGAGTTTCTCAAGGCCGACGGCACCTGGTCGCCGAACGAGGCCGACTCGGCTCGCGTGATGAGCGGCGTGGCCAACGAATACAGCGTGAGCCGCGTCGGCGACGCATACGTGCTGATCACGCATGACACCGGCGAGGTGCTCAGCCCGAACATCGTCGCCTACTCCTCCTGCTCGCCGTTCGGGCCGTTCACCGGCAAGCAGCACGTCTACACGACCCCTGAGACGGGCGGCAACATCTTCACCTACAACGCCCACGCGCATCCCGGCGTGGCGGGTACGGGTCTGGTCGTGTCCTACAACGTCAACAGCTTCGTCAACACCGACCACTACCGCGACGTGTCGATCTACCGGCCCCGGTTCATCGACGTGACGTTCGATTGAGACGCAACTGGGGCGCCCGCCTGCGGCACGTCGCGATCGACGGGCTGCGGGCGGTCGTGCTCGAGAACGAGCGGCTCCGCGTGACCGTCGTGCCGGGCAAGGGCGGCGACGTGGTGGAGTTCCTGTACAAGCCCAGCGACACCGACTTCGTCTGGCTCTCCCCGCAGGGCCTGCGCGCCCCGGCCGACCACCTCCAGGGCGCGTCCGACGACGTCGCCCAGTTCGTCGACCACTACGAGGGCGGCTGGCAGGAGGTCTTCCCCAACGGCGGCGCCCCGAGCGAATACCGGGGCGCGCGGCTGGCCCAGCACGGCGAGGTCGCGGGGCTGCCGTGGGAGGCCGAGGTGGTGGCCGACTCCGAGCAGGAGGTCGCGGTACGACTCAGCGTGCGGACCAGGCGGCTGCCGTACCTGCTGGAGAGGACCTTGCGGGTGCGGTCGGGCACGGCCGCTCTGGAGCTCGAGGGACGCGCGACCAACGAGTCGGGCGTGGAGGTGCACGCGATGTGGGGCCAGCACCTCGTGTACGGCCGGCCGTTCCTGCGGCCGGGCGCCCGGATCCGGCTGCCGGCGGGCGTCACCGTGGTCCCGCACGAGAGCGCGATCAACCCGGCCGGGCGGCTGGTCCGGGCCGGCGGGCCGTGGACGTGGCCCGTGGTGCCGGCCGAGGGCGGCGGCGAGACCGATCTCAGCGTGGTCGGGGCGCCCGGAGCGCCGAGCGACATCGTCTACCTGACCGGGTTCACCGAGGGCTGGTACGAGATCCGGACGGACCTCGGCCTGCGGGTGGAGTGGGACTCGGCGCTGCTGCCCTACCTGTGGATGTGGCAGGAGTTCGGCGCGACCACCGGCTATCCCTGGTGGGGGCGGGCCTACACACTGGGGCTGGAGCCGTTCTCCAGCATGCCGACCGACGGGCTGGCCGAGGCCGTGGCCAACGGCACGGCGCTCACCCTGGCCCCCCACGAGAGCAAGGTGTTGAGGATGCGGGCGGAGGTCCTGGCATGAGTGAGTTCGGCGGGAAGGTGGCGCTGGTCACGGGCGGCTCGATGGGCATCGGGCGGGCGGTGATCGACCGGCTGGCCGGCGGCGGGGCGTCCGTGGTGTTCTGCGGCGCCGACAAGGACGCGGAGTTCGACAGCGAGCACGTGACCGGGGTGGTCGCGGACGTGCGGCGGGCGGGCGACATGCGCGACCTGGTCGACCTGGCCGTGACGCGTCACGGCGGGCTGGACATCGTCGTGACGTGCGCGGGCGTGCAGCGTTACGGCACGGTCGTGGACACCCCCGAGGACGTCTGGGACGAGGTCCTCGACATCAACCTCAAGGGCGTCTACCTCACCTGCAAGGCGGCCATCCCCTGGATCCGGGCGCGCGGCGGCGGGTCGATCGTGCTGATGTCGTCGGTGCAGGCGTTCTCCTCGCAGACGCGGGTGGCGGCCTACACCGCGAGCAAGGCCGCGCTCAACGGGCTGACCAGGGCGATGGCCCTCGACCACGCGCCCGACGGGATCCGGGTGAACGTGGTCTGCCCGGGCTCGGTGGACACGCCGATGCTGCGCTGGGCGGCCGACCTGTGGCGGGGCGAGCTGTCACAGGACGAGCAGGTGGCGCAGTGGGGGCGGGCCCACCCTCTGGGGCGGGTGGGCAGGCCGGAGGAGGTGGCGGAGCTGGTGGCGTTCCTGGCGGGGCCGCACTCGTCGTTCATCACCGGCGCCGAGCACCGGGTGGACGGCGGGCTGCTGGCGCGCAACCCGGCGGCGCTACCGGAGTGAGCGCCGCCGCTCGGGTCTCAGCGGCGAGCGACCGCGGGCGGGTGAGTCTCAGCGGCCGGCGGCTGCGGGCGGGTGGGTCTCAGCGGCCGGCGGCCGCGGAGGCGCGGGCCAGCCGGTGCCGGAGGTTGGCGCGCAGCATGGCGAAGCGGTCGGGTTCGGCGGCGATGACGGCCCGCTGGAGCGCGGCGTCGGCCGCGAACCAGGCGGCCACCAGGCCCGACGACCACTTGCAGGCGGTGTCGGCCGTCGCGGTGCGCTTCTCCCTGGCCGTGACGGTGGCCTGCTCCAGGTTCCAGCGGCGGTCGGCGATGGCCGCCTCCGGCGTCGGGTAGCGGAGGCCGGCGCGCTCCATGCACGCCTTCCAGCGCCCGGCGGCCTCGGTGACCGCGGGCTGGTCGGCCGCCTGGTCGAGGGTGCGGGAGTCCTGGAGCGCCAGCCAGCGCCAGTCGGCCTTGGGCGCTCCGCCGCCGATCATGGCCGACGCCCGGCCCACGCATCCCGGACGTCCGGACGAGCCGTACAGGCGGTGGCGGGCCGCCTGGGACAGCCGGTCGTCCCAAGCCGTGCCCGCCGTGGCGGAGCGGGCGAGGTGGTAGCCGTAGCGCCGGGCGCGCGCCAGGTCGGCGATCCCGTAGCGGCGGCTGTTGCCGGGGTCGGTCGCCGCGATCACGGCCGCGTCGGCCGGCGGCGGGGACACCGCGAACCCGTGGCGGCGCATGCACTGGGCGAGCAGGCCGGCATGGGCGTCGGCGAGCAGGGCGCGCTGGGCGGCCGTCGGCTTGTAGGCGTCGAACGGCAGCACCAGGCCGGCCACGCCGGTGACCTGGGCCACGGGCTCGGCCGGCCGGACGGGGGCGGCGGTGCAGGCCGGCAGCGCCGTGAGGGCGGCCAGGACCAGCGCGAGGCGCGGCCGCCCGGTGCCGGGAGGCCGGAGACCGGTGCCGGGAGGCCGGAGACCGGTGCCGGGAGGCCGAAGACCGATGCCAGAAGGCCGAAGACCGATGCCAGAAGGCCGAAGACCGATGCCGGAAGGCCGAAGACCGGTGCCGGAAGGCCGGAGACCGGTGCCGGGAGTCACCGGCAGGAGACCTGGATGGAGCTCGCGTTGTTGTCGCCGACGGCGTCGTTCAGCAGGTAGCCGTCGACGGAGCCGGGGGCGAAGGTGGTGTGCGCGCCGGTGAAGAAGCGGTTCTGCCACAAGGTGATGTTGCAGGTGCTGTCGTTCTTGACGGAGCTGGTTTCGTTGTCCACTCTCGACCAGAACGCGATGGCGTGGTCGCCGAAGCGCAACCGGTTGTCGCGCAGGTCGGCGTCGTCGGCGCCGAACTCCACCCACAGGTCGCTGAAGCCGTTGTTGAAATCGGGCGCCTTGTACAGGCACGCCCTGCCGGAGTAGCAGGCGCCGTCGGGGCCGGCGAAGGCGGCGGCAGGGAGGGCCAGGGCGAGCGACGCGGCGGCGCCCACGACGGCGGCGATCCGGGTGATCGGCTTCATGGATGTCTCCTTGATCGGCGGAGCCTTTCTCGACCGGTAACTTAGCGTGCTGACTCACATACGTCCCGCTATGACATTCCAGGTCGGGTAAGGGTTCCGTCCACTCGCCCGGCCGCCGGGCCGGGCGCCGGGCCGGGCGCCGGGCCGGGCGCCGGGCCGGGCGAGCGGAAGATACCGATCAGAGGGTGATATTTCCGGAAACGGTGGGGTCGGCGAAGCGCTCGTTGGGCACCTGCGCGTACCACCCGGGCCGCCCGGGATCACGGTCGTAGGGATAGCCGCCCAGCTCCTTGTAGAGCTCGGCGTAGCGGGCGACGCGCTCCCGATCCAGCCGCACCCCCAGCCCCGGCCTGGACGGCACCGCGATCGCACCGCCGGAGTAGGCCAGCTTGCCGCCCTCGATCACGTCGTCGCGGAGCTGGTGGTAGTGGGCGTCGGCCGCGTAGGTCAGGTTGGGCAGCACCGCGCCGAGGTGCAGCATGGTCGCCAGCTGGATGCCCAGCTCGCCCGAGGAGTGCACGGCCACCCCGAGCTGGAACGTCTCGCACACCCCGGCCGCCTTCACGCACGACCGGATGCCGCCCCAGAACGTGGTGTCGAGCAGCACCACGTCGGCGCCCCGGCGCAGCACGTTGGAGGCGAGCTGCTCGAAGTTGACGACGACGGTGTTGGTCGCCAGCGGCACCCGCACCTGCTCGCGCACGCTCCTGAGCCCTTCGAGCCCCCAGACGGGGTCCTCCAGGTAGTCGTTGTTGAGCCCTTCGATGGCCTTGCCGAAGCGCAGCGCCTCGGCCAGCGACAGCACGGCGTTGGGGTCGTACCTGAGCCGGTCCTCGGGAAACTCCTCGGCCAGCGCCCGGTAGCACTCCAGCTCGTATCCGGGCGGGAACACGCCGCCCTTGAGCTTGTGCACGCCGAACCCGTGCGCCGCCTTCAGCGCCCGCGCGTGCTCGACCAGTTGGTCCGGCGTGCGGATCTCGGCGTGCCCCTCCGCCGCGTAGCGGAAGAACAGGTAGGAGGCGAACGGCACCTCCTCGCGGATCCGGCCGCCCAGCAGATCGCAGGCGGGCACCCCGAGCCGCTGCCCGATCAGGTCGACGCAGGCGAACTCGATGGCCGCGAGCAGCTGGGTGCGGTTGTTGTAGAGCGAGGCCGTCGGGTTGGCGATCTTGAACCGCAGCGCCTCCAGCTGGAACGGATCATGGCCCTTCAGGTACGGCAGGAGCGCGCGGAACGCCGCCTCGGCGCTCTCCCCACCCCCGCCCATCTCCCCCAGGCCGACCAGCCCGTTGTCGGCCTCGACCTCCACGATGGTCCGGACGAACCGGCCCCAGTGGGCGCCGTTGCTGTGTCGCAGCGGCGCCTCCAGCGGGACGGCGACCGTCGTGGCCCGGATGTCAACGATCTTCACTCGCATGTCCCCCAGACGGCGGCCACCCCGCAGGCGGGCAGCCGTACCTTGACCGATTCGCCGGCGACCTCGGCGGGCTCCAGCCCGCGCGCCAGCCCGGCGCTCACCCGCGCGCGCAGCAGGCCGGGCAGGCCGACCGTCACCTCGACGGGCTCGGCGGCCAGCGACTGCAACCGGACCACCCGCTCCGCGCCCGCCCGGCCGATCGAGGTGACCAGCACGTCGGGGTGGTCGACGGAGACGTACGACCGGGCGGCGGCCTCGGCCGGGCTCTCCAGCAGCGCGCCGACGAACGGCTCGGTCAGCCCGGAGGCCGCCAGCGCGCCGAGGCGCCTGCCCTCGACGCCCGCCGCCGACATGACCGCGTAGCGGAACGTCGTCTCGCCCTGCTGCTGCGCCGGGAAGTTCGTGTCCCAGATGTTGTTGAGCGCCCACGAGTAGACCGTGCCGTCCTCCTTGTCCAGGGTCGGCGGGAACGGCGCGTACGGCATGTGGATGGTGCCGAGCTGCACCAGCGGCGCCTCCAGCGTGGCCCAGGCGATGGTCAGCTCGGGGTCGTCGAAGGCGATCCAGTGCCTGATCGGCAGCATGTACGCGGCCGAGCCCGGCACCTGGGCCACGTCGGGGCCGCCGACGCCACCGGTCAGCTCCCAGGCGGTCGCGGGCCCGGAGGCGAACGGGAAGGCGAGGAAGACCGCCTCCTTGGCCGGGGTGCCCTGCTTGGCGAGCTGGTAGGTCAGGTCGAGCCGGGCGACGCCGCGGTGCAGCTCGACCGTGGTGCGCAGCCAGTCGACCCCCTTGCCCTGCAGCTCGACGACCAGCTTCTCTCCCACGGCGGTGCGCCGGGCCTTGACGATCGTGGCGTTGCGGCCGATGGCCCGGTCGCCGAGCAGGGTCCGGTCGTGCGCCCCGACGTGCCCCGACAGGTGGTTGAAGTGCGGGGCGGTGGCGTAGCGGTCGTAGACGTACTGGCCGAACCCGGCCGCCGCGTAGCCGTTGACCAGCTCCCGGCCTGCGGTCTTGTCGAAGATCGAGCTGATGTAGCCTTCGCGGACGTCGTAGCTCACCCGGTAGAACTCGTTCTCGATCACGCCGCCGAGGTCGAGCTCGACCGGCGCGGGAGCCTGGGTCTCGCCCGGGACGACGTCGATCCGCGCATACCCGTAACCGGAAATCTCCGGTATGACGGCGTGCAGGTGCCGGCCGATCGGCCTCGTCGGCCAGTCCATCGGGTCCACGTACTCCTCGTGGTGCGCGACCCGCTCCCCCGTACGCGCGTCCACCAGCGCGATCGGCACGTCGACCGGCACCACGTCGCGCGGCAGGAACGCCCTGACCACGTCGGTCCTGGCCCGCGTGCCGGGGTTGAACACCGCGAACGAGGCGAGCGCGCCCTCGCCCGGCGCCTCGCCCGACAGCGCGGCGGCGAAGCGGCGGGTGGCGGCGTGCAGCAGGTCGGCCGCGTCGTCCTGGGCGTCGTAGGCGCCCGACGACTTGCGTGTCCACTGCAGCCCGCCCGAGTCGCCCGCCTCCTCGGCGTCCTCCCACGGGTTCGCGGCGCCCCAGGTGTGCTCGTTGAACAGCGCCACCTTGTCGTACGCCTCGTCGATCCGCTCGGTGGCGTCGGCGCCCGCGAGCGTGTGCAGCGTCTCGGCGACCCGCAGCGCCGACTGCGCCCGCCGCACGTAGCCCAGCGGGCGCGCGCCCGAGCCCAGCCCGTCGGCCCACCAGTCGGTCCAGTCGCCCTCGTGCACGGCGAGCCGGTCGAGGTGGCGCTCCTCCACGTGCTCGAAGAAGTCGCTGTTGACGGCCGAACGCAGCCGGGGGTAGGCCCACTGCTCGTTCCACCTGCGGGCGATCGAGGCGGGCACGATCGACGGGCCGGCGTTGTCGGCGTGCGCCCCCTGCACCCGCAGGTGCAGCACGTCCAGCTCGTACGGCTCGCGCGGCGCGTCGGGCCCCTGCCAGCCGAACGTCCCCGGCCCGTACGGATAACCGCGCGAGGCCAGCGCCGACAGGTAGCGCGGCAGCAGGTCGTCGGCCAGCTCATAGGAGTCGGTCAGCCCGACCGTGTTGCCCTCCATGTACGCCATGCCGTGCGGGGTGTCGGTGAACCAGACCAGCACCTCGTTGCCGCTCGGCGCCCGCCACCGGAACGGCCTGGTCAGCTTGTCGCCCCCGTGCAGATAGGGCACGGACCGCCCGGCCCAGTTGTGGGCCGCGGCCAGGTAGCGCACCCCGGCGGCGTTGAGCGCGTCGACGAGGCCGACGACCGCGCCGGGCACGTCGGTGTGCATGGCCGACCGGGTGGCGAAGCCGTACCTCTGCTGGAGGTCGGAGGTGAAGCGGAGCTGGCGGTAGAGCTCCTCGGTCGAGCAGGCCTCGGTGTGGAGCTGGAACGGCAGCGCGGTGACCTCGATGATCCCCTCGCGGGCCAGCGCGGCGAACGCGTCGACCTGCTCGGCGGGCCGGGCGGCGAGCCACTTCAGCGCGGGCATGGACGACTCGACGGTCCAGCGGAACCTCGCGTCGTCGGGCCACCCGGCCGTCTCCTCGGCCAGGCGGAGCGCCGCGTCGAGGTAGTCGAGGTGGTGGCGGAGCACCGTGCCCTGCGGGTCGGTGTAGCCGATGTCGAGGTGGGAGTGGTGGACGACGAACACGCTCCACTTGCGCTGCGGGGTGATCGTGACCTGTGCGGACCCGACCAGCCCGGCGTCGTCGCGCGACTCCAGTGTGAACACGCGGGGGCCGGTCACCTCGGGCACGAGCAGCGTGACGTCGGCGCCGGTGGCGCTGTCGGCGCCCACCAGCACGTGGGTCAGCGGCTCGGTGCTCGACACCCTGACCGCCTGGCGGCCGTCGTGGGTGAACAGCGGCAACACCGCGACCCGCACCTCCAGCCCGCGCACGCTGATCACGGGCGTGGAGGTGTCGTCGCGCAGCGCCTGACGGATCCCGTCGTAGTCGGGGGAACCGAGGCTCCGCTGGAGCAACCGGCTGGTCAATTCAGACACTCCCTAGGGAAAGGCCTCGGGCGAAGAGGCGCTGGGTGGCGAGGAACAGCAGGACGGTCGGCAGCGAGCACACGAGCCCGGCGGCCAGCGCGACGGGCACCGGGGTGCCGGCGTAGACGTCGGTCATCAGCCCGGCGAGCGCGGTCATCACCGGCCGGACGTTCTCGGTCGTGGTCAGCGTCAGGCCGAAGATCAGATCGTTCCAGATGAAGGTGAACTCGAGGATGAACACGGCCGCCAGTGCGCTGGTCGAGATCGGCAGGTAGATGCGCCAGAAGATGCGCCAGGTGGAGGCGCCGTCCATCCGGGCCGCCTCGAAGATCGAGAACGCGACGCCGGAGTAGAAGTTGCGCAGCACGAACGCGGCCAGCGGCACGTTGATCGCCGTGTAGACGAGGATCATGCCGAGCCTGGTGTCGTACAGGCCGGCGTCGCTGTAGCCGACGAAGAGCGGCACGAGCAGCATCTGCGACGGGAAGACGGTGCCCCCGAAGATCAGCAGGAACCACCAGAACCCGAAGCGCAGCCGGAGCACCACGATCGTGTAGCCGGCCAGCGCCCCGACGACGACGCCGAGCAGGGGCGAGACGAAGCTGTAGAGGGCGGTGCTGGCCAGGCTCTGGCCGAGGTCGGCGCTCTCCAGCGCCCGGCCGAAGTTGGCGAGCAGCTCGAAGTCGCCCGACGGCAGCCACGCCGACGCGGGGTCGTAGGAGGCGGCCGGCCGCGAGGCGTTGACCAGCAGCAGATAGGTCGGGCCCAGCCAGATGAGGCCGAGCACGACCAGAACGGCACGGCGAATCATGAGACCTCCTTCGTCGGCCTCGTGATCAGAACGCTGTGTTCACTGATGACCTCACGACGTCCGGCCATTGACCTGCCTCCTGAGATAGAGGTAGGACGCCAGCCCGGTGACCACGGTGAGCATCACGGCCACCGCGGAGCCGTAGCCGTAGTCACTGGCCACGAACGTCTCCTTGTACATCGTCACCGCGAGCGTCTCGGAGTTGCGTCCCGGCCCGCCCTGGGTCATTACCCAGACGATGTCGAACGTCTTCAGGCTCGCCACCAGCGCCAGGCCCACCACGACCGCCGTCAGCGGCCTCATCAGCGGCCAGATCACGTACCTGAACAACCGCCAGCCCGACGCGCCGTCGATCCGCGCGGCCTCGATCGGCTCCTTCGGGATCGACTGCAGCCCGACCACGAACAGCAGCGTGTTGACGCCGAGTTGCTGCCACGTCCACACCAGCAGCATGGCCAGCGTGTTCTGCGGAGCCTTCTGCAGGAACGCGGTGTCGACGCCGAGCAGCAGGTTGGCGATGCCGTCGTGCGACAGGATCGGGCTCCACACCAGGCCGAGGCCCGCCCCGCTCAGCGCGTACGGCAGCATGAACGGCACGCGGTACCAGGCGCCGCCCCTGATGTCGTAGGACAGCACCGCGACCAGCAGGCCGAGGCCCACCGGCAGCACCATGGTGCCGAACACCCAGAGCAGCGTGTTGCGGATCGAGGTCAGCAGCGCCGGGTCGTCGAGCAGCTTGGTGAAGTTGTGGAGCCCGATCCACTCGGGCGGCGCCAGGCCGTCATACCGGGTCAGGCTCAGGTACGCGGTCCACACGAAGGGCGCGTAGAGCAGCCCCGCGACCAGTAAGGCCGCGGGGGCCACGTACCCGAGCCGGAAGCGGCCGAGCATGGGGGCACGCGTGCTCATGGCCGCACTCCGTGGAGCGGCGCTCCCTCGCTCACTGGTGCGTGCTCCAGTACTCGTCGGCCTCCTTCTGGATGGTCTCCAGAACCTCCTTGTACGTGCCGGGCTCGGTCACGAACTTGCCGAACCCGTCGAGCGCGGCCGTCAGGATGGGCGGCGGCGTGGCCTCGAAGTAGCGGTTGACCAGGCGATACTTACCGCTGCCCGCGTCCTTGGTGACCTGGCTGAGCGCCTCGTCCTTGATCTCCACCTTGGGGTTGGCGCTCACGTCGCCGCGGGTCGTGGCCCACTTCTCCTGGGCCTCGGCGGTGGTCCACCACTTGAGGTACTTCGTGCCGGCCTCGGGGTCGTCGGCCTTGGTCAGCGAGCAGAGCGGGCCGCTCTCGAAGATCATCGACGTCTTGGGCAGCGAGGCGTTGACGTTGGGGATCGTGAAGAAGCCGTAGTCGGCGCCGGCCTTCATGTCCCGCTGGGTCATGCTGGTGTTGAACCAGGTGCCGAAGGAGACCATCGCGGCCTTGCCGTTCTTCAGCACGTCGCCCGGGTCGGTCTTGTCGCCAGGATTAATGAAATATCCGGCGTCGATGAGTTCCTTCCACTTCTCCATCACCTGGACCACGCCCGGGTCGGTGTACTTCGCCTTGCCCGTGGACAGCCGGTCGTACAGGTCGGGGTCCATACCGGCCATGAGCTGCTCGAACCAGACGAAGGAGAACAGCACGCTGGTGTGGTAGAAGGCCTTGACGTCGTTCTTCTTCAACGTGTCGGCGACCGTGATCAGCTCGTCCCACGTCGTGGGCGGCTGCAGGCCGTGCTTGTCGAAGATCTTCTTGTTGTAGAACATCCCCCAGTAGGCGACGTTCATCGGCACGCAATACTGCTTGCCGTCGATCGTGTAATAGGGCGCCAGGTCCTGCGACAGGTCGCCCGCCTTGATCGCCTCCTGCCAGACGGCCGTGGTGTCGGCCACCTGCTTCTGCTTGACGATCTCCTCCAGCATCCCCCCGGTCTGCCAGGTGAAGAGGTCAGGCTTGACGCTCGTGCGGAACGACGCCTTGATGAAGGCTTGGTACTGGGCCGAGTCGGTGTAGCCCGTCGGCTTCATGCCTAAGCCGATCTTCTCCTTCGACAGGACGCCCATCTCGTCGAAGAACTTGCTCCACGCTCCCTTGTCGTTGTAGAGCGTCAACTCGGTCTTCTTCTTCGCGGGCGCCTCGGCGCCGTTGCCGCCACAGGCGGCGAGAACGACGGCCGCCACGCCGAGCACGGCCATGCGTGACCGGATCATTTCCCGGCCTCCTTGCTTCACTTGGGGGAGTGTTGCAACCTCTGCTCGATTACCGTCTTGACGTCCACCAGATGAGCCCGCATGCGCTCCTCGGCCGCCGCGGCGTCGCGCGCCACGATGGCCTCGAGGATCGACAGGTGCTCGTCGTAGTCGCGGCGGCGGTCGTCGAAGATCTGCAGGATCTCCCGCTGCTCGGGTCCGTGGACGGTGAGCAGCGAGTCGACGACCTCGTGCAGCACGCTGTTGCCGGCCAGCCGCGCGGTGACCCGGTGGAAGGTCATGTTCGCGTCGTGCAGCTCGGCGTCCTTGCCGTCCAGATGCCTGGCGGCCTCGTCGAGCACCTGTTCCAGCGCCGCGAGCTCCTCGCCTCTCGCACGCTCGGCGGCCATCGCGGCCAGCGGCGGCTCGATGACGATGCGCGCGCCGAGCAGCTCGAGCAACTGGGCGGCGTGCATCTCGCGCATGTTGGGGTTGGGCAGCACGAGGCGTTCGATGTCGGCTCCGACATAGATGCCGGAACCGTGCCGCATCTCGATGGCCCCCGTGGCCTCGAGCCTGCGAAGCGCCTCGCGCAGCGTCGGGGTGGTGACGGCGAAGCGCTCCGAGAGCACCCTGGTCGAGGGCAGTCTGTCGCCCGGCCGATGCCCGCCGGTGCGGATGAGCTCCAGCATGCGTTCGGTCAGCGCGTCGGAAAGTGTCGGCCGCGTTACCTCGGACATATCAAGTCATCTAATCACTTAATCCCATGGCCGTCTATGAGGAGAGTATTTTTCACGTCACGAAGCGGATCGTGGCGTGGGTGGTGGCCGTCATCCTGGCACCGGCCGTGGCGGGTGTCGGCCCGACCTGGGCCGACGGCAACGCCACGCTAGGGCGGTCGCCCTGCACGGCCGCAACGCCAATTCGCTCGCGACGCCAATTCGCTCGCGAGGTCACTTCGCTCGCGGGTCATGACGTGAGCATGGCCCGCATCAGCCGCACCTGCTCCGTGCGCGACGCCTCCACCTGACCCGCCCACCGTTCGACCTCCGGATTGGCCCCGGCCGTGAGATGCGCGCCGGCCATCCGCGCGGCGACGCCCTGGTGCTCGATCATCAGGTTGAGGAGGTCGCGCTCGAACGTCTTCGAATCCCGCAGCGCCTTGATCCGCTCGCGATCGGTCTCCGGCAGGCCGCCGTGATCGTCGTGCGACCCCGACGCGGCCGTGAGCGGCTGGTCCCAGCCGTGCAGCCAGCGCAGCATCATCTCCACCTCGTCCTGCTGCGTCTTCTCGACGGCCGCGGCCAGCGTCTTCAGCTCGGGTGTCCGCGCCCTGGCCGAGCCCAGCCCGGCGATCTCGATGCCCTGCCGGTGATGCTGCACCATCATCTGCACGAACATCACGTCCTCGGCGTTGACCGGATCGCTCGCGGGCTCGGCCACCCCGCAGGCGGCCACCACCAGCAGCAGCCCCAGGACGACGAGCCGGCGTGTCACTCCGCCGTGTTCCCGGATCGTGCTCTCGCGCACCGGTGCTCCCTGGGACAGGATTCGGAAAGAAACCTTCCTAAGGTTTGGGCATTTCGTCCCGGTACGTCAAGGGACACCGGCACCCGGGTGGACGAGTTTCACACGCCCTCCACTGGCACTCCTCCTGGACTCCTCCGGAACTCCACCCGGCTCCTCCGGAACTCCACCGGGGCGGAATCCTCATCGCCCCTCCGCACGCCCCCTGAGATAGGCGACCACGGCGACCCCGCCCACCAGCCACCCGAGCAGCAACCCGTAGACGGCGCCCTCGGCCAGCACCTCGTAGGGAGAGAAGCCGACCTCGTACCTTCCCCCGGTGGCGAGGTGGGCGATGAGGAAGACCAGAGCTCGCAGCAGTCCAATGCCCCCCGCGACCAGGATCGCGCACCCCCAGCCGAGCAGGAAGACGCCACCTGCCCCCTTGCTGGGCCTGACGAGCCGGACGGCCGACCCCAGCAGGAGGGTCATGGCCATGACGGCGGTCACGGCGAGGAGGAACAACGTGAACAGATCGAGTGCCATGGTGAAATCCGGAGGATCTCCGGCGAAATACCAGAGACCACTCACGGGCTTGGGAAACATGAGCAGCCGCTGGTAGCCGATGTCGATCGCCGGGCGATCACGCAGCGCCAGAAGGCCGCCGACGAGGACCAGCAGCCCGAGGGACACCGCCGCGCTCGCGGCCACCGTCCACGCCTTTCGGGCGCTCGCCCTCCGGGGGCTCGGCGGCGCCATCCCGGACGCCGGAAAGCCGGGGAGGGACCCCGGCATGGCGATAGGGGAAGCCGGGGAGGCGGTCCGGGAATAGGCCAGCGCCGCCGCGAGACCGCCCAGCCAGCCGAAGAGCAACCCCCACTCGGCGCCGTTGAGCAGGCTCCCGGCCGCTCGCGAGAGATCCACGGCAGGCCAGTAGGGACCGCCCGCGACATCGAACACGATGGCCGCGGCCCCCACCGCCAGGGCGGTGCACGCCCAGCCGAGCAGGAAGACGGCGAAGCCCGCACCGCGCGCGGGCACGGCGCGCCGTGACCCGGTCAGCAGAGCGTAGAGAACCACCCCGACGATCGCGAAGCCCAGCAGGATCCAGAGGGTCCGGGGCAGCGAGAACCGCGCAATGTACGGCAGCGGAAACTGCATCAAGTGCAACAGGTAATCGACCGGCCTCGGTCTCTCAAGGGCAAGGGCGAAGACGTCGATGCGCGATCCGTTGAACAACCAGGTCGGGACGGCGACGAGAAGCATCGTGCCGCACACGGTCAGCGCGGCCGCAAGGGCGATCGTACGGCTGCGCCGTAGATCGACATGGGTCGTCTCAGCCACAGGCCGCCCTCATCTCGCCCCAGACTTCGGCAATACGGTCCGGCGACTTCTGGACCTCGGTCGCCGCCGCGTCCGCCAGAGCCCGTTCGAGCCGGGGATCCTCGGCACGGCCGGCCAGCCTGGTCAGCGCGGTGTTCCTCTGCCGCCCGCCGGTATCGCCGCGCGCGGTCACCTGGGTCAGCTGCGGCAGGATGTCGGCGCAGACCTCGCCGTCCGGCCACAGCGCCGGCCGGGTGACTCCCAGCAGAGCGGCCACGACCCCGGCGACGACGAGCACCCCGACCAGCCGACGGCGCAGGGGCGTACGCGGCTCGTCGGGAGGATCGTCATCCGCGGGCGGCGCGAATGCCCCCGCCTGGACGGGTTCCTTCTCCGCAGGCAGCACCTTGGTGAGCGGGAGCGCCCCGATACGGGCGGTGATGTCGTCCGCCACCGCCCCCGGCAGCCACGCCGGACTGGACACCTCACCGCCGGACGCGAGCCGGTCCAGCACCTCTTCGGGCGTCGGCCGAGCCTCGGGCTCCTTCGCGAGGCAGGCGGCGATGAGGTCGCGCAGGTCGCCCTCGGGCACCCCGTCCAGGAGGGGCCGCTCGTGCACCACCCGGTAGACCAGCACATGGGAAGGCCCCTCCCCGAAGGGATTGGCCCCGGTCACCGCGTAGGCCAGCACGGCGCCCAGGGAGAAGACGTCGCCCGCGGGACTCGCCACGTTCGCCGTGACCTGCTCCGGCGTCACGTAGCCGGGAGATCCCATGGCCATCCCCGTATGCGTGGCGGCGGTCGCGTCCGCCGCCCGGGCGATGCCGAAGTCGATCACGCGGGGACCCTGCGGGGTCACGATGATGTTGGACGGTTTCAGATCCCGGTGGACCACACCGGCCCGATGGATGGAGATCAGCGCCTCGGCGAGCCCCGCCCCCAGTGTCCGCACGGTCTCCACGGGCAGCGGCCCGTGCGCCGCGATCGTGTCCCGCAGAGACAGGCCAGGCAGGAAGGTGGTGGCCAGCCACGGCTGGTCCGCGTCGGCGTCCGCGTCGACGACCGCCGCGGTGTAGGCGCCGCCCACCGCGCGGGCCGCGTTCAGCTCCTTGCGGAACCTCGACCTGAACTCCGGGTCCCCGGCGAGGTGCGGATGGATGACCTTGATGGCGATCGGAAGCCCCCCGGGCGAGCGGGCCAGGAAGACCTGCCCCATGCCACCCGCTCCGAGCCGCCCCGTGATGACGTACTTTCCGATCCGTGTGGGATCGCTCGAACTGAGCAACCGCATCGCTGCCCCCCGCAGTCAATGATCACGAGCAGATTAGCAGCGCGTCTTTTGCCGTGTCTTTACCTGTGCGACTGCGCATCACTCTTTGACGTACGACCCGTTTCGCGGCTTTTTATGGCTCTAGGCTGTGCGCTGTGACCCCTGGGCGGATGGTGATCGACGACCGTTTCGAGCTGCTGGAGCAGCTGGGAAGTGGCGGCATGGGCACGGTGTGGCGCGCCCACGATCTCGTCCTCCACCGGGAGGTCGCCCTCAAGGAGGTGCGCCCGCCCGGTCCCGAGCAGATGGACTCGGACAGGGCGGGGATGCTGCGCGAACGGGTGCTGCGCGAGGCCCGCGCGCTGGCCCGGCTCCACCACCCCAACGTGGTGGCCATCCACCACATCGTGGACACCGCGCTGGTGCCCCACCCGTGGATCGTCATGGAGCTCGTCCGCGGCCGTTCCCTGCAGGAGCGCCTGGCGCACGGTCCGCTGGCGCCGGCGGAGGCGGCCCATGTGGGGCGCGGGATCCTGGCCGCGCTGCGGACGGCCCACGCGGCGGGCATCTGCCACCGCGACGTGAAACCCGCGAACGTCCTGCTGCGCCCCGACGGCAGCCCCGTGCTCACCGACTTCGGCATCGCCGCGCTGCACGACTCGCCAGGGCTCACCGCCAACGGCGACGTGGTCGGCTCCCCCGAGTACATCGCGCCGGAGCGCCTGCGCGGCCAGGAGGGCAACCCCGCCTCCGACCTGTGGTCGCTGGGCATGCTGCTGTACGTGGCGGTCGAGGCGCGCCACCCCATGCGCCGCGACACCCCCATCGCCACGCTCGCGGCCGTGCTGAACGGGCAGGTCCCGCCGCCCCGCCAGGCCGGCCCGCTGACGAACGTGTTGAGGGCGCTGCTGACGCCGGACCCCGCCGCCCGCCCGGGAGCGGCCGAACTCGACTGGATGCTGGCCCAGGCCGCCGGCCGGCCCATGCCCTCCTATCCCACGATGCCGAGCGCACGCCCCGGCTCTCGCCGGCTGCGCGCGGCGACGATCGCCGGAGTCGCCGCGCTCGGCGGGATCCTCGCCACGGCCCTGGTGCTGCTCCCCAGGGTCCAGGACGGCACCGCGAGCCCTGTCACGTCCACGACCTCGCCACCCGTCACCTCCCCCGCGACCACCACCAGCGCCAGCACCAGCGCGGAACCGTCCCCCACGGACACCCCGACCGGGTCGCTGCTGACCCCCGACGGGATCAGGTCCGTGATCCCCCTGCTGGAGAAGGCGGCGGGCGGCGCCGAGTTCACCGGACTCACCGTGTACGAGGAGTACGCGGTCGCCCAGGGCCGTGTCCGGGGCAAGAAGAACCTGTACGACACCTACACCTACCGCAATGGGCAGGTCACCCGCGCCACCGGAGGCACCCTCAGCCCCGGCGAGGCCGAGGTCAAGCTGAGCTCCTTCAACTGGGACGCCCTTCCTGCCCTGTGGCGCACCGCCGACAACAGACTCGGCATCCCCGAGGCGACCAGCCGCTACCTGATCGTGCACGGCTCCTGGACGTTCGCCGACGACCAGCCCGTGCTGCTCGTCTACCTCTCCGACGAGTACGGCGGCGCCTACCTGGCCGCCGACATCAAGGGCAAGGTGCTGCGGCTCATGCCGAGAGACGAGTGAAGCACTCACGCCGGCGATGAGCGCCGGCACCGCCCCACCCCGCCCGCCGCTCCTCCCCCGGCGCGGCTCACGCCCGGTCGCGCCAGGCCCGGCAGACGCCTTCCACCTGTACGCCCACGGTCGCGCCCACCGTCACCGGAACGGCGTGGCCCGGCACCCTGGCGGTGATCCGGGTGCCGTCGGCCAGGTGCAGGGTGACGGTCGCGTCGTGGCCGTGGAAGTCGTGGCCGATCGCGGTCGCGGTCACCGCCGGGCCGGCCGAAGCCGTGGTGACGCGGATCTGCTCGGGGCGCACCATGACGGTGAGGTCGCCCGTCCCGCCCGGCAGCTCAGCGACCGTGATCGGCCCGAGGGCCGTGGACAGCGCGGTGCCGCCGGTGACCGGCCGGACGCCGTTCCCGGCGCGCAGGAACACCGCCTCGCCCACGAACGCCGCCACCCACGCGTCCGCCGGCGCCCGGTAGACCTCGACCGCCGGGCCGCTCTGGAGCACCCTGCCCTCGCGCATCACCGCGACCTGGTCGGCCACGGAAAGGGCCTCGCCCTGGTCGTGGGTGACCAGGATGCCGGTCGCCCCGTCGGCCCGCAGCGCCGCTCGCACGTCACGCCGCAGTTCGGTGCGCAATGCCGCGTCGAGCGCGCTGAACGGCTCGTCGAGCAGGATGACGGACGGCCGTGGCGCCAGCGCCCTGGCGACCGCCACCCGCTGCTGCTGGCCGCCGGACAGATGGTGCGGCATCCGGTCGCCGTAGCCGGACAGCCCCACCAGGGTCAGCACCTCCTCGACCCGGTCCGAACGCCGTTCCTCACGGCTCAGGCCGTACCCGACGTTGTCTCTCACCGACAGGTGCGGGAACAGCGCGCCCTCCTGCGGGACGATGACGATGTGCCGGCGTTCCGGGGGCGTGTGAACCCCCGGCCCGGCGACGGTCCGTCCGTCGACGGCGATCTCTCCGGCGTCGAGCCGTTCGAAGCCCGCCACGCAGCGCAGCAGGGTCGTCTTGCCACAACCCGACGGGCCGAGCACGGCGAGCAGCGCGCCGCTCGGCACGGTGAGGTCGGCTCCGGCGAGCGCGTCCACCGCGCCGTAGCGCTTGGCGATCCCGCGTAGTTCCAGTCGGCTCATCGTGAGGGCTCCCGGGTGAGAATGCCGGTGCGCGCGGTGAGCAGCCACGTGGGCACCGATGACAGCGCCACGAGCAGGGCGGCGTAGGGGGCCGCGGCCGCGTACGCGGCCACGGTGGTGTGCGTCCACAGCTCGGTGGCGAGCGTGTCGGTGCCGGTCGGACGCAGCAGCAGCGTGGCGGGCAACTCCTTCATGCAGGTCAGGAAGACCAGCGCGGCGCCGGCGCCGATACCCGGCAGGGTGAGGGGCAGGGTCACCGTGCGGAGCACGGACAGCGGTCCCCGGCCCAGCGATCTGGCCACGTCGTCCAGCACGGGAGGCGCCTGGGCCGCCGCTCCGGCGACCGCGGCCACCGCCAGCGGGAGGAACAGTGCGGCGTAGCCGAGCGCGAGCAGCCAGGTCGTCTGATAGAGCGGGTAGGCCAGGGTGACCCCGAAGGACACCAGGGACAGGCCGATGACCAGGCCCGGAAGGGCGTGACTGAGGTACGCGAGACGGTCGAGCGTGGTGGCCAGCGGGCCGGGCGCCTTGGCGCTCAGCAGCCCCAGCGGCAGCGCCAGCAGCATGGTGAGCGCGGCGCCGGCGAAGGAGAGCCACAGCGAGTTGCCCATGGCGGCGACCACCTCGGCCCAGGCCCCCGGCCGTGAGACGCCCTGGATCATCCGGTGGGTGAGGCTCACCGCGGTGACGCCGAGCGAGAGCCCCGCCAGGGCGACCAGCGCGACGACCGCGGGCCGGCGCAGCCGGGCGAGACGGAGCCGGGCCGGCTGCCGGCGGGCGCCGCCCAGATGGGCGTAGCGGGCGCCGCGCCGGCGGCTGGCCGTCTCACCAGCGAGTATGAGCATCGTGAGCGCGACCAGCGCGCTCGACAGCACCAGCGCACCGGTCCGATCGAAACCGAGGTCGAAGGCGACGAAAATGGCCCGGGTGAACGTGTCGGTCCGCACGATCGACACCGCGCCGAAGTCCGACAGCACGTACAACGCCACCAGCAGCGCGCCTCCGGTGAGCGCCGGGCGGATCTGCCGCAGCGTCACGCCGGTGAAGGCGCGCCACGGGCTCCTGCCCAGCGACCGCGCCACCTCCTCCTGCGCCGGGTCGGCCCCGTTGAGCGCCGCGGCGACCGGCAGGAAGACGTACGGGTAAGAACACAGCGTCAGTACGAGTGCCGCCGCCCAGAAACCCTCGAACCCGTCCACGGTCGACCGCCAGGCGAATCCGGCGATGTAGGTCGGCACGGCCAGCGGCAGGGCGGCGAGCACGGCGAACAGGCGCCTGGCCGGAAGATCGGTCCGCACGACCAGGAACGCCGAGCCGACCCCCAGCACGAGGCACCCGGCGGTCACCACCGCCGCCAGGCCGAGAGTGCGGAACGCGAGCCACGCCACCCGCACGGTGAGCAGCTCTTCGCCGATGCGCGCCCAGCCGGCTTCGGCCGTCCTGACTCCGAGGTAGACCACGGGGACGAGCGCGACGGCGACGGTCACCACCGAGAGAGCGAGCAGCAGCGGCCTGGACGGACGCCCGGTCACCCGCAGCGCCCGCCCAAGCCGCCGGCCAAGGTGCGATGTCATGCTCAGGGAACGAGCCCCGAGTCCTTGATCAACGCGATCGTGGCTTCGAGCTGGTCGAGGTCGTTGAGGTCCACGGTGGGCACCTTCAGCTCGCTGAGCGGCGGCACTCCCGCGGGCGGGGCGGCGCCGTCGACGACCGGGTACTCGAAGGTCTGCTCGGCGAAGTACTTCTGCGCGTCGGCGCTGAGCAGATACTTGACGAAGGTCGCCACCTCGGGGTCCTCGGCGGCCTTCTTCAGCACGCCGACACCCGCCACGTTGACCAGCGCGCCGCTGTCCCCATTGGGGAAGAAGTGCAGCTTGGCCGTGAGGGCGTCGGGCGTCGTGCCCTGCTCCTTGGCCAGCTCGCCCAGGTAGTAGTGGTTGATGAGGCCGGCGGCGAGCTTGCCCGAGTTGACCTCTTCGAGGATCGGGCCGTTGCCGTCACGGATCTGCGGCTCGTTCGCCTTGAGCCCGGCCAGGAACTCCTTGGCCTTCGCCTCTCCGTGCTGGACCACGATGGCGGTGACGAACGCCTGGAAGGAGGCGTTGGTCGGGGCCACACCGATCTTGCCCTTCCACTGCGGCCCGGTGAGGTCGAAGACCGAGGTGGGCAGGTCGGTCTTCGCCACGAGCTCGGGGTTGTAGACCAGGACCCTCGATCGAGCCGTGACCCCGACCCACTCCTTGCTCTTGGCCCGGTACGACTCGGGCACCTGACCGGTGATGTCATCCGGCAGCGGCGCGAACAGGCCCTTCTTGGCCACGGCGCCGAGCGCACCCGCGTCCTGGGCGAAGAAGGCGTCCGCCGGGGACCGTTCGCCCTCCTCCAGCAACTGGCTGGCCATGGCGGCGGTGGCGGCGTACCGGGCCTCCACGGCGATGCCGCTCTGCTGGGTGAACTTCTCCAGCAACGGCTTGACCAGCGACTCGCTGCGGCCGCTGTAGACAGTGATCTTCTTGTCGTTCGGGGCGAGGGCGCCGGACCCGCTCTCGGACTCCGCGCCGCAGGCGGCGAGCCCGAACAGCAGGCCACTCGCGACCAGCGCGACCATGGCCTTGGGGAATTGGACGGACACGTGACGTTTCCTTTTGTCGGCGAAGCGGAGTCCGGCCAAGACTCCAACTACAGCTCTGCAGAAGTTAGCTGAGCCTAACCTTGCCATGTATCGCGCCGTGAAGGGACCCCCCACCACCCGCCGACGGGCATGATTTCCGGCACACCGCCGGCCATCTGACCGCGCGGGGAGCCTCAGAAGAGGTTGTGCCTCTGAGGCGGGTCGACGACGCCGGCCAGCGCGAGCACGGCGAACACGGCCAGGGCGACGGCGAGGACGCCGATCAGGAGCCAGGCGATCGGGTGGCCGAGGTTGAGAGTCCACGAGGCGGAGCCGAGACGGGCGTGCACGAGCAGGGCCGGGTCGCGGCGGTTGACGTAGACGGCGCCGGCGAGGAACCAGTGGCGGTCGTCGTCGCGCTGGTCGATCCCGGAGTCCTCCCGCTCCTCGCCGGGCAGGGCGGGCAGCCGGTGCCCGGCCTGGCCCACCTTGACCTCCCACGCCAGCCACCCGCCCAGCAGCGCGACCAGCGGAACGCAGACGGCCACCTGCCAGACGATCGTGGACGTGACGATCTCCCACAGCGGCAGAGCCGCGAGGAACAGGCTCAGGTTCAGGCAGGCCGCCGACAGCAGCGACATCGCCGCGACGCCGCGCAGGTAGATGCGGTAACGACGGGCCGAGCCCTTGGGTCTGGCGGCGTCGAGGTCGGGGCGGGCACGCAGCACGACCATGACCACGGCGAGGACGATCAGGGTGACGATCACCTGGTAGATCACCGGCTGGAAGGCGCTCAGCAGCGTCGTGGGCTCGCGCTTCGAGGAGGCCGTGCCGTACCCGGGGAAGAGCGGGAGCGTGGCGGGCAGCTCGCCGTAGCGCGCCCAGCCGAGGCCCGCGGTGAGCAGCAGGACGGCCATCGCGGGCAGCCCCCACAGCCACGGCACCCGGACCGGGTCGGTGCGGAAGGTGGTGTCCACGGTGACGGCCTGGCGCCGGTCGGCCGCCCACCCACCGGCGTGCTTGGCGGCGCGGACCGTGAGATGAGCGCGGTGGTAAAGCAGCAGATCCGCGACGATCACCACGGTCGCGGCGAGTCCGATCACGACGGATGATCCCGTCACCAACAGCGCGGGGATCGAGATCGCCGCAGCGAGCACGGCCACCACGACGACCAGGCGAGCGTAGAGGCGCCGCGCGGAGATGACGGCCGGGTCGCCCACCCGCTGGACGCCCACGCGCACCCCGAACGGCAGCGTGGGCCTGGTCAGCGCCGGCAGCATCCACATGAGGCAGGTGACCAGGGCGAGGAGGATCAGCAGCGGGATCACGCGCTCTCCTCGAAGCCGGTCAGCTGCGCCTCGCACCGGCGCAGCACGTCCTGCCGGTCCATGCCGTGGACGGTGGCTTCCGCCAGCAGCACACGCATGCGTTCCTCCCAGTCGTCGATGAAGGGCGTCTCGGGCGGGCCGGTGGCGGCATCGCGCCGCACGACCGCTCCGCTCTTGCGGTTGATCCGGATGACGCCCTGCTGCCGGAGCAGGTCGTAGGCCTTGTTCACGGTGTGGAAGTTGATGCCGAAGTCCGCGGCGAGTTGCCGCGTGGAGGGCAGCGGGTCACCTTCCCGGGCCTGCCGTCTGGCGATCGCCTCCACGATCCGGTCCCGGATCTGCTGGTAGATCGGGACCTCGCTGTCGAGGTCAAGGGTCAGCTGCACACCGACACTCTATCTGATATACATCTAATAGAACAGATAGTACTTGGAGGACAGATCATGATGCAGGTGGAGATTCATCAGGAAACGCTGACCGTGCGCTTCCTCCCGTGGGCTCGGCTGTTCACCAGGACCGGCGCGGTGAGCGTGCCGCTGGCGGAGATCGCCGAGGTGCACCTGCTCGACCGGCCGCTCGCCGCGGCCACGGGCACGCACTACGGCCTGCTCGTCTCTGGCGTCATCAAGGTCGGCACCTGGACGTCCCTGACCGGTGTCAAGCGTCTGGTCGCCGCCCGGCGAGAGGCCGCCGGTCTGCGGATCGTCCTGAAGGGCCGGGCCTCGGGCCATGACGAGCTGATCCTCAGCGTCCCGGACGCCGAACGGCTTCAGCGCCGGCTGATGACGGTGATGGCATGAAGATCGAGGTGCGCGACCTGACCAAGACGTTCGGTTCGATCAGCGCCGTCACCGACCTCAGTTTCGACGTCGGAGAGGGCACCGTGACCGGGTTCCTGGGGCCGAACGGCGCAGGCAAGACCACCACCATGCGGATGATGCTGGGCCTAATCGCGCCGACCTCCGGCACTGCCACGTTCGGTGGCAGGCGCTACTCCGACCTGCCCCGCCCGTCGGCCGCCGTCGGCGCCGTGCTGGACAGCGCGGGCTTCCACCCCGCCCACACCGCTCGCGACCACCTGCGGGTCTACGCCCGCATGGGCCGGTACGGCGCGGCGAGGGTGCGGCACGTCGCCGACCTGACCGGGGTGTCGGCCTTCGCCGGCCGCCTCACGAGCACCCTGTCCACCGGCATGCGGCAACGACTCAGCCTGGCCACCGCCCTGCTCGGCGACCCCCAGGTGCTGCTGCTGGACGAGCCGAGCAACGGCCTGGACCCCGAAGGCATCGCCTGGCTGCGTCATCTCGTCCGCGAGCTGGCCGCCGACGGCCGCACCATCCTCGTCTCCAGCCATGTGCTCGGCGAGGTCGAGCACATGGCCGATCGCGTGGTGGTGATCCGCGACGGGCACCTGGTCACCACCGCACCCGTCACCGAGTTGTACGGCCCGGCCACCGTGCTGGTCCGCTCCCCGCAAGCGGACCTTTTCGCCGCCGGCCTGACGAAGGCCGGGACCCGGGTGGAGCGTTCGCGACCGGACCTCCTGCGCATCCACGGCCTGAGCACCGCCGAGATCGCCGCCGCGGCCACCTCCCGCGGAATCACGCTGCACGAGATCACCCCGGAACGCCCCACCCTCGAACAGGCATTCCTGCACCTCACCGGAGGCCCCCGATGACCGCGCTCCTGTCCGCGGAATGGACCCGCCTGACCAGCACCAGGCTCTGGCTGTGGGGTCTGCTGGCCGCGCTGGGAAGCGGAGCCCTCGTTGGCCTGCTCGCACTTGTCGGCCCGGAGAACTTCACCCCGCCGCTGCCAGGGCTGGACACCACCCAAGGAGCCCACGTGCTGCTGGGCCTGCTCGGCTTCACCGTCTTCGCCCCCGCCCTGCTCGGCACCATCGCCGTGTCCTCGGAGTACCGGCACCGGACCATCACCACCACGACGCTGTTCGCGCCCAGGCGCTGGACCTGGCTCGCGGCCAAGCTGGCGGTCTACACCGGGGCCGGGCTCGCCTACGGCGCGCTCGCCGCGACCGTGGCCGGCGGCGCCCTCTTCGGCGCGGCCGCGCTCAAGGGCATCACTCTTGGCCTCCCGGCGGCCACGGTCGCGGCCTTGCTGGCCCGCATCGCGCTGACCATGGCCGTCTACACCCTGCTGGGCGTCGCCGTGGGCGCCCTCCTGCGCAACCAGGTGACCGCCCTCGTCGTCGTCGGCGCCTACTTCTACATGATCGAGACCGTGCTGATGCTCATCCCGGGGATCAAAGTGCTCTACCCCTATCTCCCCGGCGGCGCGACCGCCGCGCTGACCGGCTTCACCTACCTGGCTGACGCCATCGCCAGCCAGACCGGCACCTCCGCGGCCCAGTTGCTGTCCGCGCCGGCGGGCGGCGCCGTACTGGTCTGCTACGCCCTGATCGCGGTCGCCATCGCCGTCGCGGCACCGTTGCGGCGAGACATCATGTGAGAATCCGGCAGGCTTTCCCCCAAAGGAGGGTCCGCGATTCACGCGGGCTTACTCGTCGGTGCGTACGCACACCTTGCGCGGGCCCGCCTCCGCGTTGCCGGGGAGGGCACAACCCCATGCTCACTGGAGCCCCGAGCCCTGCCGAGCGGATATCAGACACAGATCACGTAGACGGTGCCCTTGGCTTTCCTGACGCCGACCACCCAGCCCGAGGGCTTGTCCTTGGTCCCCATAGGAGCACTCGCGATGACCTCCCAGCCGTTCTCCAAGGGCTCGTCCAGGAAGAAGCCTTCGCCCGTCGCGGTCTTTCCGCTGGGACAGAAAACGGTCTTGTGGCCCTTGCCGGGGAAGTTGAAGTCCGCGTGCTCGATGCTCGCTTTGACCGAGTGGGCCGGTCCCTGTGGGACGTTCTCGTTCCAGGAAAGCTTGCGTTCGTTGGCCCTGCAAGTGCTCGTCTCGGCGACGATGCGGACGTCGCCCGACCTGTTCTTGACGCAGGCGTAGATGGCGTCGGAGTCTGAGGATGCGGCGGCCATGCCGCCCGCCGCAAAGAGGGACCCGGCGAGCACACCAACCGTCAAAGCAGCCATTGTGCGTCCGCTCAAAGACTTGATGGCCAGGGGATACATCCCTTCTGAGAAACTCCCGTCGAGGCGTTGAGGTGCCCTGCCGTCGGCAAACGACCAAACTGGCCAGGCACTGCTCATCGGCAAACGCAATCTGGGACGGGCCTCTTGCAATCGGCTTACGGGTGGATTGCAGGTGGTATTGGCCCAGCTATGAGGACGCCGACGTTGGCGAGTGTGCCGAACACCTGCTGCGTGCGGACCTGGCTGCGGCGCCAGCCGACGGACACCCAGAAGCCCTCCGAGTGATCTCGGAGGGCATCGGGCCTGGAGCCGCCTTGGGATTCGAACCCCAGACCCTTCAGCCATCACCAGCGAGTAGCGAATGCTTGCCCGGTCGGGGCAGCAAGCTGAGCGGTCAGAACTCGTCCATACAGAACACGGTCTGCGGATCGTCGTCGCCAGGCGCGGTCTTGCCATCGGCGGTGTCGTAGAGCTCGAGCACCCGGTTCTTCTTCGCCTCGTAGTCGGGGTCCGTCGAGGTCTTCCACGTCTTGATCACTTGAAACCGGACGCCCCCTTGCGGAGAAGGTCCCGAAGGTCGACCGGGGCACCCGCCCCCCGAGCTGGCCTCGCAATGATCCTGTCGCTCCGTGAGCCATGTCACATGCAGTTCCTGTCAGCAATCGGGGCGCCGTTCCGCTCAACTCACCGAGAGCAAGCGAACCGACAGGAGCAACACATGAAGCACCGCATCGTCGTTCTCGGCGCCGGCTATGCCGGGGCCTACGTGGCCGGGAACCTGGCCCGCCGGCTGTCCCCGGAGGACACTGAGATCACCGTGGTCAACGCTGTGCCGGACTTCGTCGAGCGGCTGCGGCTGCACCAGTTGGCGGCCGGCCGGGAGATCGAGGCTCAGAAGCTCGCCGACGTCTTCGCGGGCACGGGGATACGGCTGCGCGTGGCCCGTGTCACCGCCGTCGACCCCGAGCGCCAGGTCGTCGCCGTGGCCGACGCCGACGGCGGCGGCGAACTCGGCTACGACACGCTTTTGTACGCGCTCGGCAGCCACGGCGACGACTGCGGGGTCCCCGGCGTGGCCGAGTACGCCTTCGACGTCGCCGGCCGGCCTTCGGCGCTGCGCCTGCGCGAGCGCCTGGACAGCCTGGGCAGGCGGGGCGAAGGCGGGAGTGTGGTGGTCGTCGGCGACGGGTTGACCGGCATCGAGACCGCCACCGAGATCGCCGAATCCCGGCCCGGCCTGTCGGTGGCGCTGGTCGCCCGCGGCGAGCTGGGCGCACGGCTCTCCGCCGGAGCCCGCGGCCACCTGCGCCAGGCCTGCGACCGGCTGAGCATCACCGTCCTGGAGCACACCAGCGTCGAAGCCGTCGAAGCGACGCGGGTGCTGTGCGCCGACGGCACCGCCCTGGCGTCCGACGCAACCGTGTGGACGGCCGGGTTCGCGGTCAGCCCCATCGCCGCCGCCAGCGGGCTGGAGGTCACCGAGAACGGTCAGATCGTCGTCGATCGCATCATGCGGTCGGTCTCGCACCCGAACGTCTACGCCGTCGGCGACAGCGCCTACGCCCTCGGCGACAACGGCCGGCCGCTGCCGATGTCCTGCGCTTCGGCCGGCTTCACCGGCGGGCAGGCGATCGCCGCGATCGTGGGACGCCTGACCGGCCGCAAGATTGCGAACACCAAGCTGGTCTACTCGTACAACCACATCAGCCTCGGGCGGCGGGACGGGATTCTGCAGATGGTCGACGACGAAGGGCAAGCAAAGCCGAAGTATGTGGGCGGCCGGAAGGCCGCGCGGGTCAAGGCGGGCATCCTCAAGGTCTCGCTGTGGGCCAACTCGCACCCCACCTTCGGCGTGCCCAAGCGCAAGCGCCGCCTGGCCGCCGCGCCGGATGTGTCCGCCGAGAAGGCGATCGTCGACTGGCACCAGACGTCGTCGTCGAAGGCGGTCGCGTAGCTGCCTAGGGTGGTCCGCGTGGACAGCACCGCCACTGATCGCTTCGGCACCGGTCGGTTCGAGGCCAGCCGGAACCGGCTGGCCTCGCTGGCGTACCGGCTGCTGGGCTCCGCCGCCGACGCCGAAGACGCCGTGCAGGATGCGTTCCTGCACTGGCAGACCGCCGACCGGCAGCGGATCAAGGTGCCGGAAGCATGGCTGACCAAGGTCGTCACCAACCTGTGCCTCGACCGGCTCCGCTCGGCACAAGCCCGCCGCGAACGCACCGTCGGCGCCTGGCTGCCCGAACCGCTCCTCGACGGCGACCCGATGCTCGGCCCGGCCGACACTTTCGAGCAGCGCGAATCGGTCTCCCTGGCCGTGCTGACTCTCATGGAGCGCCTGTCACCCCTCGAGCGGGCCGTCTACCTCCTGCGCGAAGCGTTCTCGTACAGCCACGCCGAGATCGCCGAGATCCTCGACCTCACCGAGTCCGCAAGCCAGCAGCACCTCCACCGGGCCCGGCGCCGCATCACCGCCGCGCGCCGCCGCGGCAGCGGCGAAGTCGACCCCGCATCCGCCCGCAGGATCGTCGAAGAATTCCTCGCCGCTGCCTCCTCGGGCCACACCGACCGGCTGGTGGCGCTGCTCACCGACGACGCGACCGCGATCTCCGACAGCGCCGCCGGCCTGACCGAGACGCTGCTGCAGTACGACACTCCGCAGGGCATCGCCGCCGTCGCACGGGCCGGCTTCAAACCCACACCCGCGAAACGGCGACTTGCCGGCGGCACGCCCGCCATCCACTACGCGCTCGTCAACGGCGCCCCCGCCATCCTCTTCGTGCTCGGCGACCAGGTCGTCGGCGCCGTGACGTTCGACATCACCAACGGCAAAATCGCAACCGTGCGCGGCATCGGCGCCCCCACCCGCCTCGCCCGCCTCACCGAAGCCTGGCGGCAGCACGAACCGGACACGCCGCTCATCAACCAGTGGTGACCCGACGCCGACCGCGGCCAGGCGCAGCACCCGCGCTGCCAGCCCGGAGACCCGCAGGGCTCTCTACCAGCTCAACGCAAGCCTGGAACGCCGGGATGCAGCGCATTGACCACCTGAGCACATGGCCCCGAGGATCATCCTTGGGGCCTTGCGTATGAGGCTGTGGTGAGATGTCGGGATGAACCAAGTGGATCGCGATGCGGTGGTCGCACTGCGAGCCTGTTTCGAAGCTCTCGGAGCCGATGACCCTGAGGGCTGGGCGCTTTCGGAGATCACCGAAAACATCCCCCAACTCGCTCGCTTTCTGGCGTTGAGACCTCGATCTTTCGTGATCTTGGCGTGGTCGGTTGATCGGTTCGGCTGAAGGTGGAATGCGTGCTGTGGTCAGCACACTGGCCCGGCTGTCGCGCCGAGTGGGCGGGGTTCCACGGGCCCGCGGGTGTCCTTTCCTGGTCGTAGGGGCGGGTTGTGGCTGGTCAGGGCGGGACTGGCAGCGCTTGCAGGCGCATCAGCGCGGTGAGGATGTCACGGGCCCAGGGCCATCGCCCCGCGATGCGCAGGCGTAGCCGTCGGCCGCCGCGCACCAGCCGTCCGGCCACCGCGAACAGGCGCAGACGCAGGCGTTTGGGCTCGTAGCTGCGGGCTGTTGTGCCAGGCAGGGCGAGGATCTGCATCCAGGCCAGGAGTTCGCAGGCCAGGGCGACGAGTTCGCACCAGATCTGGTTGCGGGTGAAGTGGTGCAGGGGCAGGTTGGCCAGGCCGGTGTCCTTGGCGCAGCGGATGCGGTCTTCGGCGCGGGCCCGGCGGCGGTGGCGGAGTTCCAGGTCGGCGAGCTGGCCGCGTTTGGCGTCGGTGACGAAGCTGGTGACGCGGCATCCGTCGACGTCGGTGAAACGCAGCTGGGCGCCGGGGTGCGGGCGTTCCTTGCGGGCGATGACGCGCATGCCTTTGGGCCAGCCGGTCAGGTCCAGCAGGCCGGTCAGCTCGGCGACCCAGGCGCCGGGCCGTACCTGCCGGTCGGCGTCGTAGGCGGGCGTCCACGCACTCTTGGGCAGGCGTAGCACGGCCTGCTGCACCTGCTCGGTCAGGGTGAACCCGATCGAGTACGACAGCCGGCGGCCCGGCTTGGTGAGCCAGGTCAGGAACTCGTGCGTGCCGCCGGCGGAGTCGGTGCGGATCAGCACCTGGCGTCGGCGGTGCTTGGGGAGTTGGGCCAGAGCCAGCCGGGTGGCTTCGATGTGGTCGGCGGCGGTGTTGGAGCCGGCGTTGCCCGCCCTGAGCATGATGGCCAGGGGTTCGCCGGAACCGCCGGGGCCGTGGTCGGCGAAGACCGCCAGCGGGTGGAAGCCGAAGGTGTGTTTCCAGGTCGGAGCGGCGTGCTGTTTGTCGGAGTGGGCGATGACGATGGTGGCGTCGATGTCGAGCGGGATCAGTTCGCCGTCGCTGCCCGGCGCCTCAGCTCCGGCCAGGTGCCAAGCGCGTTCGCGGGCGAGAGCCCGGGCTGCGCGCAGCGCCTTGAGCGCTTTGACCTCGTCGCGGGCGAGCCGGTCGATCAGACGGGAGACGGTCGGGTCGGAGGCGACTGGGCCGAACAGGTCGGGCTGGGCGCGCAGCAGGGCGACGTCGGCCAGGCAGTCTCCGCCCAGCGCGAGGGCGACGGCCAGGTCGGCCACGATCTTGCCGGTGTCGTGCACCGTGCGGGCCGGTCGCCAGCGCTCCAGCTGCGCCGACAGTGCCCGGTCCAGACCGGTGACGTGCAGGGTCTTGAGCAGCAGCAGGCTCCCGGCGTGGGAGAGCAGCCCGGTGCCGTCGGCAGAGGCGGTAATGGTGCGGTGGGAGGCGATAGTCTTCACGTGGAAAGTGCTTCTCGATCTGGCGTGGACAGGACCTTAGACAAGCCCCATCCTCCCAGCTCGGAACAATGCCGGTGAGTTAAGGCATTTCTGCAGGTAGCGAGCGCTTTCGCTGGCGTCGAGCGTGGCTGGCCTGGGTGCCTATCGTCGCGATTCGGTGACGGATAGTGCGTTGGCGCCCTTAGGCAACGAAGCCCTCGATAGGACAGCGGT
>NZ_JBEZFS010000025.1:0-102178 GCF_040649575.1 Nonomuraea sp. NPDC048916 | reverse complement strand
GCCGTCGCGGACTGACCGCACGCCCCCATCCCGCCTCGTGGGGCCCCCGAACGCCTAGTGACACGCCCCTCCGGCGTGTCCTCGGCGTTTCCGCTGTTCAGACAGGTGTTAATGCCCCTAGCAGAACAATCATCTGTCGAAGCCGGGTGGGTGGTGCAGCCTGGTGGCAACGGCACCCCGGACATCGCCCGAGGAGGGGCGGATGGACGCTCTACGGGTGTCGGCCACCTGGCAGAACGGCGTGGCGATCATGACTCTGGCCGGGTTCTGGAGGTCAGCGGGCTGTCCTTCGGCTCCTGAAGCTCACCCGGCTGGAGGCACGCTTCACCTGCATTGGGCTCTGACCATGGTCGCACACGGCGAGGAACTCTCCCGCTCGTGTGGGGATGATGATCGGCGCCGTGGGCAAGCCGCTATCGGCGGCGAAGCGCGACAGGCCGATGGCGGCCCGTTCCCTGGACAGGTCCGCGCCCCGACAGACCTTGACGAACAGCCCGCGCCCGTCGACGTAGTTGATCGTGGACTGCCCGCCGGGGATCCTGCGCTACGCGCCCGGACTCAGCCCGTAGGATTGCGCAACCATCTGCTCGACATGCCGCATGTCATCAAGAATGACCTGACGCGCCGCGGCCTCGACGGGTCACCGGTGCGCAGGTGTCAAGCGGACGAGGGGGATGTCCCGGTCGGTGCGCTTGGGGAATCTGGCGTAATCGGGGGCGATGCGCAGCACCTGCGGCCAGAAAGCGCCAGCCTGATCGGATGTCAGCTCCTGCGCGTGGACCTGTAGTGCCCTGCCGCGCACCTCTACGCGCGCGTCGGGGTTCGCGGCGAGATTGAAGTACCAGCCGGGAGGCGAAGACAGCCCGCTGTTCGCGGCGACGACGATCATGTCATCGCCGTCCGGGAAGAACTGCAGCGGCACGGTGCGCTCCAGGCCCGTCTTGCGGCCCCTGGTAGTGAGAACGAGGACCTGCCGATGCCACAGCCGGACGATCCGCCCCTTGGTCACCCGCAGCAGCCACACCGCCAACCCGGCCGACCTGGTGTCCGCCACATGCTCGATGCGCGTCCTGATCCGCTCCCTTCGCGAGAGCCGCCGACCGCTCTGCCCTGCCCGCGCCATCATCGTCCCCGACCTCCCGCCCTCACCCGGCCCGCCGAGCACTCTCAGAGCACCCGCGTCCCATGCCGGCGGCCCAGACTCCCTTGAGGTTCGACCTCAGCTTGACCGAACCCGCCACGACGCGACAGGGCACAAGGTCCCGAGCCGTGCCACAGCGAAGCCGCCTGCCACTCGCCCCCTTCCGGGTAACTTGCGGCAGACCGTCCGGGCCGGGTGCGGCCGCCCGCTCGCCTTCGGGGACCAAGGCCCCCGGCATCGAGGACCTTCGCCAGGTGCACGGGGGCAGCCATCGGTGATGCATTGATGGTCTCCCCACCGACCGGAGGTCGTGACCATGAACGAGACGACGTGGGAACGATGGGGAGCGGCCAGCGGGCTGATCGCTGTCGCGGCCGGAGCGGCGGCGGTGCTCTTCGAGCGGGGAGGGGTCAGCCCAGACGATCCGGCCGAGGAGATCGTGCGCTTCTTCGCCGCCAACGCCTCGGCTCAGCTCATGCAAAGCGTGCTGTTCGTCATCGGCGCGGCCGCTCTGCTCTGGTTCATCGCCAGCCTGCGCGCCTTCCTGGCCGCCGCCGAGGGCGGCACGGCGCGATTGTCGACCCTCGTCTTCGGCGCGGGCATCACCCAGATCGTGCTCAACCTGATGGCCCAGGCCTTCCAGATCGGGGCCGCCACGACACCACCGGAGCAGATGACGGCCGGGCTGGTGGCCATGATGAACGCCACCTTCGCCCTGGCCAACGTCCCCCTGGCGGTCATGCTCGCCGCCGTCGCCGCCGTCTCGCTTCGGTATCGAGCCTTCCCACGGTGGCTGGGATGGCTGGCCGCCGCGGCGGCCATCGCGTACACGCTCCTCTCGGTCAGCGTCGCCGCCGGCGACGGGCCGCTGGCCCCCGGAGGCGCCCTGAGCTACGCGCTCTACCCCGCGGTCGTGCTCTGGCAGGTACCTGCCGCCATCATCATGATCATGCGGATCGGCCGGGGTGCCGGAGCGGAGCACACGGCGACCGGGCTGTCGCCTACTCCAGAAACGCCGTGACGGTGGACACGAACCGGTCGGCGTCGTCGAGCCACGGGAAGTGCCCGGCCCGGGGCTGAATGACGAGTTCGGCGTCCGGGAACAGCCCGGCGAACTCGGCCATGGCGGGAGGAGGTGCTCCCAGATCGACCTCTCCGGCGAGCAACAGTACGGGCGGCGCGAACCGGGCGAGCGCGGCGCGTGTGGCGTCCGGGTCGAAGGCGCCTTGGGCACCGAAGGCCGCCATGACCTCCGGGTTGTGCTGCTCCGCATCAGCCGCGTGATGGGCCTGCGCCGCCTCGTCCCACCGGCCATAGGAAAACGGCGCGATGGCCTGCCGGCTGTCGTTCGTGGCCTTGCCCGCCACGATCGCTTCGAGGGCCGCGAACGCCTCCGCGAACCATGACTCGTCTCGGCGCAGCTGAGCCGTCTCGCGCCGGAGGTCGCCGGTGATCGCGATGCCGACGGCTCGGACGCTCGGCGTGATCAGCGCGAGTCTGCTGACGCGCTGCGCATGGCCGGCCGCATATCGCGCGGCCAGATTCGCGCCGGCGCAGTGCGCGAGCAGGTCCATGTGGTCCAGGCCCAGGTGCGCACGCAAGGCCTCCACGTCGGCGACCATCCGGTCACAGCGGCAGGACGCGGTGTCCTGGGGCATCGCGGACCCGCCGGTGCCCCGCGGGTCCAGCATGATCAACCGCCGGTGCGCGGACAGGCCGCCGAGGTCGCCGAGGTAGGCGGAGGCCGCCGGCCCGCCGGGCAGGCAGACCACCGGCGCGCCGTCCCCGGACACGTGGTAGGCCAGCTTGGCGCCGTCGTACGAGGTGAAGAATTCCATGCCCGGCAGCCTGAGGGGTGGCGGCGATGATGGCTATCGTTTAGCCACAGCTACATGATGGGTGGCACGGATGGCGGTCGAGATCAGGTTCACCGCGGCGTCGGTCGCCAAGGTGCGGTTCGCCGTCTCACCGCTGGGGGAGACGGTGCTCGCGCTCCGGATCCTGTTGGGCACGGGCGGACACGCGGTGCACCGGCCGTGGGTGCGCGAAGCACGGCCGCTGCTCGCGGACGAGCGCGAGCTGCCGCTGCTGCGGGCACTGATCGCCGGACCCATGCCGTCGTTTCTGCTCCCGGTGCCGCAGGAGCGGCTGCCTTCGATGGCAACGGAGCTGAAGCTGCTGCGGGCCACGGGGGAGGCCTTCTTCCGGCGCGAGTACGGCGCGGTTCTGGGCGTACCGCCCGAGGAGGCCCCCGAGCCGGCAGCGGTGCTGCCGCGGCTGGCGCAAGCGCTCCACCGTTGCCACGAGCTGCTGATCGCTCCGCAGTGGGGCCGGATGCGCGCGGTCCTGGACGCCGACGTCGCCAAGCGGGCGCTCACCCTGGTGGACGGCGGAGTGCAGGCGCTGTTCGCCGAGCTGCACCGGGACATCGCCTGGGACGGCAGCCAGCTGGTGGTGCACGGCCGGCGCACCGCGCACGCCGTCTACACGGTGGACACCGGTGGGCATGGACTGGTCCTGCTGCCCAGCGTCTTCAACTGGCCGAACGCGGGCGTCGACAAGTCCCCGGTCGCCGCCGCGTCGATCCGCTACCCGGCCGTGGGCGTCGGCCTGCTCTGGGAGCCACCCCCGCCGGCGCTGGCGGGCCTGGCCCCGGTGCTGGGCCACACGAGGACGGCGCTGCTCGCCGCCTTGGCCGAACCCCTGACGACCGCGGCCCTGGCCACCCGCCTGGGCATCACCCCAAGCGCGGTCTCGCAACATCTGGGCGCACTGCGAGGCGCGGGTCTGGTGTCGACGCAACGCAAGGGCCGAACGGCGCTTCACCTGCGCACGGAACGAGCGGACCACCTGTTGGGCACCTCCTACTCCGGCCACACCTCCGTCGCCTCCCTGGCCCCCGACGCCTACGTCTCCTCCGAAGCCCTGGCCGGGCAGGAAGGCCGTGATCCCGCCGCCCGCAAGCGCTGACCCAGACCGTTGCGCTCGGTGCCGCCGCCACACCCCCCTGCGCCGAAGCCGTCGGCCGTCGTCCCAAACTCCCGGGGGAGCGTTTCCATGATCGCCGCTCTGTCCCGCAATCGCCCGGAGGATCCGATCTCGGTGAAGTCGGGGTCCAGTAATTCCGCGATGAGCGTCGCCGACGATCTCACCTCCGGATCGAGGAGCCGCATTTCCCCGTCCATCGCGCCCTGCACCGACTCGACCGGCTGACGGCCGTCCAGTCGCCGGATCCACTCCTGCATCGCCGTGTGGACCTCGTCCGGATCGTAGCCGCGGAGAACCACGTCGAAGCTGACGCCGTCCAGGTACCCGCGCAACTCGTGGGCCGTAAAATCGCCGGATCCGGCCATCCACCGCTCCACGCGATCCACCAGGTCATGAACCTGTCGTCGGTCGTAACCCCGTAGGCGAACATGGAAATGCGTCATGGCCGGATCATCACAACCTCATCGCCGATTGTCGACCAGCCCGCGGGGCCGGGCAGTTCCCAGCCCGGCGCGCGGGCCGGCGGTCATCGCGACGGCGTGGCCGTTCATCCCCTCGTCGCGGGCGTCCCAGACCTGCGGATTCATGTGCGTGATCAACAGCAGCCGCGTGTCATCACCTCAGGCGATCCACGGCTTCCGCGACGCGCCGGTCGGTCGCGTCCAGGATGAGCCGTAGCGGACGGCCTGATTTTTGGGGGGCAGACCAAGTACGGGAGAAAGGGGGCAGTGGTGCCTCTGACCACCCTTGTAAGAGGACTCTGATTGGGTCACCCCTGACCCGAGGGGATTGAGGACCGAGCGGACAGCGGAGGCGCGGGTCGCCGCCTTCACGCGCGCCGCGCAGATCACGTTGTGGAAGCGGGACCGGGCGGCAGGTGGACCGTCATGATCATGCTGCAGGTTTCGGTGCCCGAGCCGCGATAGAGGTGCGGGGTGTCGCCGTGGAACGTGGCGGTCTGTCCGGCTTCGACGGTGTGTTCGGTGCCGTCGAGGACCAGGGTCATCCGGCCGGAGGTGACGCTGACGGTTTCCACGACTCCGGCCTGGTGGGGCTGGCTGGGGTATTCCTCATCCGGTTCCAGTTGCCAGCGCCAGACCTCGACAGGGGCCGGGCCTGAGGTCGTCAGCATGAGCCGGGCCTCGCTGCCCCGCTGTCCGGTCCACAGGGGTGCCACGGCGTCGGCGGCCACGACGCGGATGTGGCCTTCGGGCGGTCCCTGCATCAGGGCGGACACCGAGATGCCGAGGGTGTCGGCCAGCCGGACCAGGGTGGCCAGGTTGGGGTTGCCCTGGGCTTTCTCCAGCGCGACCAGGGCTCCCTTGCTGACCTGGGCGCGCCGGCTGAGCTCCTCCAGGGACAGGCCCGCGCGGGTGCGGGCCGCCCTGACGTTGTGCGCGACCGTCCGCAGGGCCGTGGCCGTCTCGGCCATCTGATCATCACCCTCTCAACTGGACTAGTTGAATATACCGTGCGGTCGTTTGATTGGCCCATCGGTCATTTTATTGTACTATTTGGTCGTTCTACTGAATAGTAAGGGATGTGCTGTGATCGCTCTGCTGCTGGCCCTGGGCAGCTCGCTCGCTTACGGGTGCGCCGACTTCCTCGGCGGCCTGGGCGCCCGCAAGGCGCATGTGCTGCGCACCGTGATGATCGCGGCCCCGGCCAGTCTCGCGGTCGAGCTGCTGCTGTGGCCGTTGCTCGGCGCCTCGTTCAGTGCCGGCGCTCTCGGCTGGGGTGCCGCATCGGGGGTCGCCTCGGCCGCCGCGTTCGCCCTGCTCTACCGCACCCTGGCGATCGGTCCGATGAACGTGCTGTCGCCCGTGACCGCGCTGGTGTCGGCCGCGCTGCCCGTCGGTGTGGGTCTGCTGCAGGGCGAGCACCTGGCCGCCGCCGGGCTGGTGGGCCTGCCGCTCGCGCTGGTGGCGGTGGTGCTGGTCAGCGCCGGGCACGGCGCGGGCTCGGCGCGCCCCTCCCGTGCTGCGCTGCTGCTGGCCTTCGGTGCGGGCGCCGCCATCGCCCTTCAGCTGATCTTCTTGCATCAGGCGCCGTCCGACAGCGGGGTGGCTCCGCTGATCATCGGCCGGGCGGTCTCCTCAGCCGTCACCCTGGCTGCGGCGGGACTGATGCACCGCAGGCTGGGCTCCGAGCGGCCCGCGTACGCGCTGTCGGCAGCCGCGGGTGTGCTGGACTCGGTGGCGAACCTGCTGTTCCTGCTCGCCGCCCGCAGCGGGGACCTCGCCGTCGTCGCGGTGATCACCGCCCTTTACCCGGCCGGCACGGTCCTGCTCGCCCGCGGCGTGCTCGCCGAACGCATCCACCGCGGCCAGCTCGTCGGCCTGGGCGCCGCCGCCCTCGCCGTCAGCCTCCTCGCCCTGACCTGAGCACGCCGCCCGCGGCCCACCACACCCACTGACCACGTAAGGAGAACCGCATGTTCATCCAGCCCTGGGATGCCGGCCTGGACGAAGCCGAATGGCAGACCTGGATCGCCGAAGGCCACGACTTCGGGCAGTTGAGCGTCAACGGCCTGCCCGGTCACCCGCCCTTCGTCGTCCCCACCCACTTCACCTGCGACGGACCCCACCTTCTGGTTCACCTCGCGCGGCCAAACCCGGTCTGGAAGGCGATCGAGCACGACCCGAACGTCACCTTCACCGTCATCGGCGACTACGCCTTCGTCCCCGGCCCCTGGCGCGCCCAGCCCGGCACGCCGCCCCGCGACGGTGTCCCCACCAGCTACTACGCGGCCGTCCAATTCACCTGCCGCGCCGGCATCGTCGACGACCCCGAGGGCAAGGCCGAGCTGTTGCGCCGCCAGCTCGCCCACTTCCAGCCCGACGGCGACCACGCCCCCGTGGCCGTCGACCGGGCCCCGTACGGCCGGATGCTGTCCGGCATCCGCGGCCTGCGCCTGGAGGTCACCAACGTGGTGGCCAAGTTCAAATACGACGACCACAAACCCGTCGAGCACCGCGCCGCCGTCGCCGACCACCTCACCGAACGCGGCCAGGGCCTGGATGGGCCCACTGCGCGGCAGCAGCGCCGCCGCCTGGACCGCATCGGCCCCTGGAAGCCGTGACCCAGCCACCCGCCCACGCAGACCGGCCCACCGACGAAGAGGAGCTCCGCCGTGACCGTCTTCCGTCTGAGCCCTGCTGTCGCTGACGCCTTCCCTGACACTCTCATCGCCCTGGTCACCGCCACTGGCCTGCGCGGTCGCGAACCCTGGCCGAACACCGCCGCCGCGCTGGAGGACCTGGAGAAGCAGCTTGCCGCAGCTACCTGGCAGCCCGCCGACGAGACCGACCCCCGCATCGAGCCTGGCACGCCGCCTGCCGCTCCTTCGGCACCAACCCGCGCCGCATCCGCCCCAGCGTCGACGCGTGGCCAGTACCATCACCACTGTGGCCGGCTCTCGGCTGGATCACCTCCAAGGAGGTCAAGCAGGCCCGAGCCGCCGGGCGCCAGGCTCACGAAGGCAAGGAAGGCTTCCTGGGGCACGCGCACCTGACCACCACCGAGGTCTACCTCGCGCCGCGCCAGGACGAGGTCGTCGCCCAGGTGCCGGCTTACCAGGCCCGCCAGGCCGACCGGCACGCTGAGCCCGTGCCACCGCCTCCGGCACCGGGCTACGACCCGGACACCCTGGACGTTTTGTTCGGGCGGTCTTCATGACCATTACGAAGAAGCACTCGACGCGCCGGCCGCTGCAGACCGCGAACGCGGCCGCCGAACAGACCCGGGCGCGGAACAACGTGCCGCGAGACCGCTTCCACCTCGGGCTGCAGAGGCGTGGTGGCCGACGACCGCGCAATCGCTGGAAGAGACTGTGCAGCGGCTGACGGCGCCGCCGTTCCTGCCGGCGGTCAACGCCACCCGGGCCGGGCGACGGCGCGGCGTCGCCAAATTGCTGCGCTGGCTGTCCAGCCTGCCCGGTGACAGTGCTCCTCGAACGGCAGGCTCTCCGCGGCGGCGGCCACGCACGGCGCCGAGCCGGGAGGCCGCTGCCCCCGCATGACCGCCGATGGCTCCACCGCGGTCACGTCGCGATCAGCAGGCTCGTAGGAGCCGGTGGCGGCTCCGACGTTCAGCACCGTCTGCGCGTCCCCGAGCGCGTCCCAGATCTGCGCGGCGATCCGCGGCTCGGTGCGCCGTGTCGCGGTGTAGGCGCCGCCGATCGCGTCGTACAGCCGTGCACCGAGCATCTCCAGTTGCTCCTCCGGTGTCACCTTCAGCCCCTTCGCCCGTGCCTCAAGTTCCCTGTCGATGGCCGCCACCATGGCGTCAGCGCGATCACGCTGCTCCAGCAGCAGGCCGCGCAGTCGGCGCAGGTGCGCGACCGCGTCGGCGGACGGGTCGCCGACCAGTTCCGCCAGCTCCCGCAGCCCGAAGCCCAACCGCCGATAGGCCGGCACCTCCCGCAGCCGCTCCACGTCGCCCGCCGCATTGGCCCGGTACCCGGCCAAGGTCCGCGCCGCCGGCCGAACGAGCCTGATCTCGTCATAGTGATGCATCGTGCGGACGCTCACGCCGGCCAGCTCGGCCACGCGTCGGCACCGACTATGCAGCCTGACGCCACGTGAGGGTCAAGAGCCTCACTCACGGCAGCAAGAGCCGAACGCGAAGCAACGGTCCGAGGGGCCTCCTGCAAGCCAGAGCGATGGGTCTGGTTCAGAGAAGCCTCAGCCAGATGTGACACATAGCGTTACCGAGTCGGCCCCGCAGGTGGGGCTTGCGGGCTGGGTGGACGGTGAGTCGACCCGGTGGCTGTGACAGATAATGCAGATTCTGTGTCATGGGTGACGGACATCTCACCGACACGCCATGTGACGCTAAGTATTGGCTGCGTTACCTTCGGTGCTCAACATGGGTGCTGATCTGCCAAGCCGTTGAGGTTCGCCTCGTGATCACCGCCGAACAGGCGGTGCCTTGAGCGCACGAGTGCGCGGTGTGTCGACTCCGCGCAGGCTGAAGGCCGGTCGTGCCGGTATCCGCACGGTTGGTGCCCTGGGAGAGCCGGGGCGGAGTGAAGGTGAGGTGGCTGGGTGCATCTGACTCCGCATGAACAGGAACGTCTGATGCTTCATGTGGCTGCGGACGTGGCCCAGAAGCGTCGAGAGCGGGGGGTTCTACTCAACTACCCGGAGGCGGTCGCGCTGATCACCGTGCACGTCCTGGAAGGGGCCCGGGACGGCTGCACCGTCGCCGAACTCATGGTCTCTGGGGAGACGGTGCTCTCCCGCGATGAGGTCATGGAGGGCGTTCCGGAGATGATCTCCGACGTCCAGATTGAGGCGACGTTCCCTGACGGCACCAAGCTGGTCACCATCCGCAATCCCTTCCCTGAGGCGGAGGACGAGGTGCAGGTTCATCCGGGCAAGTTCGACCATCCTGAAGGCGCCGAGCCGGTGGCCTTCAATACGGGCCGTGAGATCACGACCGTGCACGTCACCAACACCGATGACCGTCCCATCCAGGTGGGCTCTCACTACCACTTCTATGAGGTCAATCCCGGCCTCGAGTTCGAGCCCCGCGACCGCGCCTACGGCAAGCGGCTGAACATCGCCGCGGGTGGCTCCATCCGTTTCGAGCCAGGATGCCCGCTGGATGTGGAACTGGTGCCGATCGAGGGCAAGCGCATCGTCGCGGGCCTGCGCGGCGAGGTCGGAGGCGAACTTGATGCTTAAGCCGAGGCCCCGCGAAAAGCATGAGCCGCTGTCCCGCGCCGACTATGCCGTCCGCTTCGGCCCGACGGTCGGTGACCGTATCCGCCTTGCGGACACGAATCTGCGGATCGAGGTCACCGAGGACTGGTCCGGCGGTCCTGGACGCAGCGGCAACGAGGTCGTCTTCGGCGGCGGCAAGGTGATCCGCGAATCGATGGGCCAGTCCCGTGCACCGCGCGACTCTAAGACGTTCGGCGCCCCGCAGCCGCCTGACACCGTCATCACCGGTGCGGTCATCCTGGACCACTGGGGGGTGGTCAAGGCCGACGTCGCCATCCGGGACGGCCGGATCGTCGCGCTCGGCAAGGCCTACAACGACGAGACCATGGACCGGCTGCACGACGCCCACGCCACGGCCACGGACTTCCTGATCGGTCCGGAGACCGAGGTCATCTCGGGCAACGGCAAGATCCTCACTGCGGGCGGGGTTGACACCCATGTGCACTTCATCTGCCCCGAGCAGATCGATGAGGCGCTCGCCTCCGGCGTCACCACCCTGATCGGCGGCGGCACGGGCCCCGCCGAGGGCAGCACCGCCACCACCGTGACACCCGGCTCCTGGCACATCGCCCGGATGTTCGAGGCGCTGGACGCCTTCCCGGTCAACATCGGGCTGCTCGGCAAGGGCAGCACCATGTCCACCGAATCCCTCTACAGCCAGGTGGAGGCGGGCGTTCTCGGTTTCAAGATCCACGAGGACTGGGGCGCCACCCCGGCCGTGCTGCGCCGGTGCCTGGAAGTCTGCAGGGCGACCGGCGTCCAACTCGCCCTGCACGCCGACTCGTTGAACGAGGCGGGCACGGTCGCCGACACCATCAAGGCCATCGGCGACCACCCGATCCACGTCTTCCACGTCGAGGGCGCCGGCGGCGGCCACGCCCCGGACATGATCACCATGGTGGGCCTGCCGAACGTGCTGCCCGCCTCCACCAACCCGACCCGGCCCTTGACCGTCAACACGGTCAAGGAGCACATCGATATGGTGATGGTCTGCCATCACCTCAATCCGGAGCTGGATGAGGACCGGGCCTTCGCCGAGTCTCGGATCCGGCCCTCCACGATGGCGGCCGAGGACATTCTGCATGACCTTGGCGCCATCTCCATCATGTCGTCGGACGCCCAGGCGATGGGCCGCATCGGCGAGATGATCATGCGGACGTGGCAGACGGCGCATGTGATGAAGGAGCGCCGCGGTCCCCTGGACCGGGACAGGGATGGCGACGACGGGGCCGACAATCATCGCGCCCGCCGCTATGTCGCCAAATACACCATCAACCCGGCGATCGCGCACGGCATCGACCACGAGGTCGGCTCGGTCGAGGTGGGCAAGCTCGCCGACCTGGTGCTGTGGGAGCCGAAGTTCTTCGGCGTCAAGACGCACCGGGTGATCAAGGGCGGCCAGATCGCCTACGCGCAGGTGGGCGACGCCAACGCCTCCATCACAACCCCGCAGCCGGTGCTGCCCCGCGCCGTGTGGGGCGCGACCGGCCGGGCACCCGGCGCCAACTCCGTCAACTTCGCCACCGAACAGGCCATCAAGGCCGGCCTGCCCGACCGGCTCAAGCTGAGCAAGGAGTTCAAGGCCATCCGTGACACCCGCAAGGTCTTCAAGGCCGACATGCGGGAGAACAACGCCACCCCCGACGTCCGCGTCGATCCCGACACCTTCCAGGCGCAAGTCATCGGAGCGGGACCCAAGGACGTCAAGGCTGAGATCGACGACCAGCTCGTCACGCCGGACGCCGCCACCAGACTGCCGATGGCTCAGCGTTACTTCCTCTTCTGAGCGCCACAGAGTGGACGACCAGACAGCGACGACCACACAGTGACCCCCTCATGAACGAAGGTGAGCCGCGCACGATGAACCGTGCCGCACTGCTCGTCCTGGCCGACGGCCGCTTCCCCGCCGGAGGGCACGCCCACTCCGGCGGGGCCGAGGCGGCCGTCACCGCGGGACGCGTCCGCGACGTGGCCGGCCTGCAGGAGTTCTGCCGCGGCCGGCTGCACACCAGCGGCCTGGTCGCGGCGGGCCTGGCCGCCGCGGCCGCCGCCGGATACGACCCGCTGCTGCTGGATGAGGCCGCCGACGCCCGCACGCCTGCCCCGGCCCTGCGGCACAGCGCGCGCAGGCTCGGCCGGCAGATGATGCGAGCCGCCCGTGCCACCTGGCCCTCGGCCGAACTCGACGCCCTGGCCACGGCCCGGCCGCGGGGCGCCCACCAGAGCGTGGTTCTCGGCCTCACCGCCCGCTCCGCCGGCCTGAGCCAGCTGGACGGCGCGTACGCGGCAGCGTACGAGAGCGTCAGCGGCCCGGCCACCGCGACCGTCCGCCTGCTCAGGCTGGACCCCTTCGACGCCGCCGGCGTCCTGGCTCGCCTGGCCGCCGACCTCGATCACATCGCGGCGCGGGCCACCGAATCCGCGCAGCGCGTCCTGACCGAGGGCGTCGAGGCGTTGCCCGCCGTCTCGGCGCCGCTGCTCGACATCGCCGCCGAACAGCACGCCGCCCGCCCGGTACGCCTGTTCGCCTCCTGAGCCCGGACTCCTGAGCCCGGACTCCTGACCACCGCACTATCCCTTCGACCACGGAGCACCCATGCACCTGCACCCCGAAGGTCACACTCACGGTTCCGGCGGCTTTTCCACCGACCGCCCCGCTGCCAAGCGCCCGGACGGCCGCCGCCGCGCCCTGCGTATCGGCCTGGGCGGGCCGGTCGGTACCGGCAAGACCGCCACCGTCGCCGCCTTGTGCCGCGCGTTGCGCGAGGAGTTGTCCATCGCCGTCGTCACCAACGACATCTACACTCGAGAAGACGCCGAGTTCCTGCTGCGCGAGGCCGTCCTGCCCGCCGAGCGCATCACCGCGGTCGAGACCGGGGCCTGCCCGCACACCGCCATCCGCGACGACATCTCCGCCAACCTCGAAGCCGTCGAGGACTTGGAGGAGCAGACCGGCCCACTGGATCTGATTCTCGTCGAGTCGGGCGGCGACAACCTCACCGCGACCTTCTCCAAGGGCCTCGTCGACGCGCAGATCTTCGTCATCGACGTCGCCGGCGGCGACGACATCCCTCGCAAGGGCGGCCCCGGCGTCACCGCCTCCGACCTGCTCGTCATCAACAAGACCGACCTGGCCCCCTACGTCGGTGTCGACCTGGAGGGCATGGCCCGCGACGCCAAGGCCCAGCGCGGTGACCTCCCGGTCGCTTTCACCGCACTGAAGACCGAGGGCGGCATCACACCCGTCGCGGATTGGGTCCGCGAGCGCCTCGCCGACTGGAGCGCGGGCGCGGGCGCCGCGTGACCAGCACGCCAGCCCGGACCACCTCGGCCAGGCGGACCAGCCAGGGCGTGCACGCCACCGCCCGCATCAGGGCGACCGCCGCGGGGAACGCCACTCACCTTCCCGTCCTGGCCGGCGACGGCCCTTTCGACCTGCGCCGCAACCGCTCACACGGCACCCAGGCGCGGGTGTGCATCCTCGGCGCCATGAGCGCTCCCCTCGGCGGCGACCGGTTGCGCATCGAGGCCACCGCCGAGCAGGGCGCCCACCTGCACATCACCACAGCCGCCGCCACTATCGCCCTGTGCGGCCCCACCCCCGAACACGCCACCTACGACGTGCACCTGACCGTGGCCGAGCAGGCATCCCTCCACTGGCTGCCCCAGCCGCTGATCTCCACCGCGCGCAGCAACCTCCGCCAGAGCTGCACCATCGACCTGGCCCCCACCGCACGCCTGGTGCTGCGCGAGGAACAAGTCCTCGGCCGCGCCAACGAACCGCCCGGCCGGCTGACCAGCCGGCTCACCGTCCGATACGACGGACACCCGCTCCTGGATCAGCAGAACATCTACGGCCCGGACGCGCCTGGCTGGGACGGCCCCGCCGTCCTGGACGGCTACCGCGCCGCCGGCCAGATCCTCATCGTCGACCCGACCTACGACAAAGACCCGCCCGACGTCCGGCTGCTCGGCGACGACCCGGCCCAAGGACAGGCCGTGCTGAGTCCGCTTGCCGGGCCCGCCATCCTGGTCACGGCCCTCGCTCCCGACACGATGCACCTGCGTCACCTCCTCGACGCGGCTCAGCCCTTCGCGTAAACGCATCAGCTCATCGTCAACGAGCTTGCGACGAGGTACATCGGCCGCAGGTCGGCCAGGTCCTCAAAGCGCGGGGCGCGGCCGGCCAGGGCTTGATCGACCTCGTTGTGTAGCCGGTGCGCGGCGCGGGGATGGTGGGCCAGAATATGGCAGGTCCAGATGAGCAAGGTGGCGGTGGTCTCGAGCCCAGCCGCCAGCATCGACAGGATCTGGTCGCGTACCTCCTTGTTCAGGCCGTCGACGTCGAGGCGCTCACCGCGACCGTCGACCGGCTGCTCGCCGTCATCGCCGACCGCGACGAGCTCGACGGGTTTGACCTCGACGCTCGCCGCACCCTCCCCGAGCGGCGTCGCATGCTGCATCTCATCCCCGGCCTGCTCGCCGACCTTCCTGACAAGCTGACCGTCCAGGTGGTGCATGGCGACTACTCGCCCGTCAACCTGCTGTGGTCCGGCGACCGGCTGACCGCAGTGCTCGACTTCCGGCCGCCGGACCCGTTCCTGCCGGCCTACGACCTCGGCCGGAAGGCGTTCTACCCCAACACCGTCACCGGCGGCGGCGACTGGATGGCCGACGCGGGCACGTTCATCACCGCCTACCAGGACGCCAACCCCGGCGTACCGGCGGTGGACGTGCGCGCGTGCGGCCGGGTCGCGCTGCTGCAGCTGCTGAAAAGCGTGTACGGCGTCAAAGAACACTACTTTGAAACCCAGGCCGTTGCAGGCGGACCTGGACGCGTTCTGGCAGTTCCGCCATCAGACTGTGCGGCTGCTCCTCGATGAGCTGCCCGCCGTCGACGCGCTGCTGGCTGACCTCGCCACCCACTGACCAGCCCTCGCCCTTTCCCCCTCCCGACACGCTCTCGCCCGACGACGATCAGGGAGACCACTGATGACCAACTGTGGCCCCGTCGCGCCCGCCGCAGTCCCCGACGCCGCGCCTTACCCCCGTGGGCCAACCGCCACCTCAGCTGTTCGACGCGACCGTAGCAGCGCTGAACCTGCCCCCCTCACCCTCTCGAGGACTCCACACCCGTCGCCTTCGCCCTCGAAACCCTCCACGCCACCCGTGACGGCCACCTCCTCACGACCGCAGCGGACGAACTGCAGGGCCTGCTCACCCCGCACACCGCCCAGAGCGCCGTGCACCACCTCAGCCCGGCACAACCCCAGGCCGTCGCCTGAGACCTCCACCCGGCCCCGGGCCCGCCTCGGTGTCCCGACAAGCAAAGCCCCCCGCAGAGCCCGTGAACCCCTCACCGCGGGTGGGCATCAACCTCGAACGTCCGTGTCGATCACTGAGTCGAAGGAGTGACATGTCAGACCCCAGCACCCCACGCCGACTGTCAGGACCTGCCGCCCGGGCCCGCCGGCGCGAAAGCGCCGGGGTCAGCGGCTGTCGGGGCGAGGCCCGCCCACTCCGCCGCCAGCAGCGACCAGACCTCGGTGTCGTACCGGACCCCCCGGTACAGGAACTCCTCGCGCAGCACCCCGTCCAGCCGCATGCCGAGCCGCTGCGCGACGTTGCGGCTGGCGGCGTTCTCCAGGCGGGTGAGCCACTCGACCCGGCGGATTCCGCGCACGCGCACCGCCCAGTCGACGAGATGCCCCGCCGCCCGGGTGATCAGCCCCCGGCCCTGCCCGGCCGGCTCCAGCCAGCACCCGATCTCACAGGTGCCCGCGGCGGCGTCGAAGGCGACGAACATGATCCCGCCGACGAGCGTGCCGTCGAGCCAGATGCCGTACAACCGACCGGCGTCGCGGGCGGCGAGGTCGGCGTACCGCTGCAGTGAGGCGCGGGCCGAGTCGAGGTCGGTGCTGCGGCTCGCCCACGGAATCCACGGGTCCACCGCGGCACGCGCCCGGTCCATGTGGGCGAGGAACTCCTCGGCCTGCCACGGCTCCAACGGGCGCAACTCGGCACCATCGCCCAGAAAGATCGCGAACACCCGCGTAACGTACCACCATGAACCGGCCCGGCCACGCCCAGGTCACCGCGGCCCACGACCCCCTCGCCGCCGTCAGGTCAGTCCCGTCCGGGCCGTCATCTCAATCGGCGTGCCTGGTTCGCGCGAGCTTCGAGGCCAGCCAATGCCTGGCGTCGAACAGCGACTCGACGGCGTGCCCCATCCGGTAGTACAGCCGCGGCGGGACGTGCGGGAGCAACCGGGACTCCCGCCGGGCCTGCAAGGCGATCAGCTCCAGCGGCGGAAGGTCGATATAGCGCGGCACGTTCTCGTACCACCGGGCGCTGTAGCGGGCCGCTCTGCGCGGCTTCCGCGTCGCGGATCTGCGTTGCCGCTCGTAGCGGGCGAGGGCGAGCTCGAGTCGCGCGTCCGCGTGCAGCGCGTTGACCAGGACGGCCGCGTCCTCCAGCGCCAGGGCGGTGCCCGCGCCGATGGAGTAGTGCGTGGTGTGCGCGGCGTCGCCGAGCAGCACGAGGTTGTCGTGATACCACCTGCGGTTGGTCAGGGTGCGGAAGTTCAGCCAGTGCGCGCTGCCGTCAGCCTGCGCCCGGCCGATCAGCGGATGCCCGTCCAGGATGTCGGCGAACAGCTTCTCCAGCAGGGCCAAACCGTCGGCCTGGTTCGCCTGGTCGAGCCCGAGCCCCCTCCAGGTCGCGGGGGAGCACTCGATGACGCAGGTGCTGTGCCCCTCGCCGAACCTGTAGCCGTAACACCAGATCCAGCCGTGCGCGGTCTCCACGAAGGCGAAGATGAAGGAGTCGAAGACCTTGGTGGTGCCGAGCCAGATGTAGGCGTTCCGCTCGACCGCGACCTCGGTGCCGAAGTGGCCGGCGTGGCGCTCACGCAGCACGCTGTTGACCCCGTCGCCGGCCACGACGAGGTCGGCGTCGGCCAGCTCGTCCTCGCCGGTGATCTCACGCTGGAACTCGACGCGCACGCCGAGGGCGCGGGCCCGCTCGGCGAGGATGTCCAGCAGCCGGCGGCGGCCGATGCCGAAGCCTTCCTCCGCTTGCTCCGTCACCGTCGCGCGGTCGTGGACGTGCGTGACCCAGGTGTCCCAGGAGACCAGGCTCTCGCTGATGGCGCGCGCGGACTCGGGGTCGGCGAGGTGGAGATAGCTGAGCAGTTCGTTCCCGAAGGTCACGCCCCAGCCGTACGTCGAGCTGGCCGGGTTCCGTTCGTAGACGGTGATGTCATGGGACGGGTCCACCCGCTTCATCAGGATCGAGAAGTACAGGTTGGCGGGCCCGCCGCCGACGCAGGCGACCTTCACAACAACTCCCAATGCTACTTAGAGCGATCAATTCATGACATAGAGTAGCAGGAGCCTGTATGACAGGACGATCTCGTCTTGCTGAACCGCCGGTCACGAGATGGCCAAGCGCCGGAACGCCTCCAGACGGACGCAACGCGGCCAGCAGGAACAAGACGCCTCCACCTGCCCGCGCGACGGAGCCGCCGCGTGCGCCAGGCCCGGCGTCCGGACGAGGAGGACCGGATCGTCATCGCCGACCGGCTGCGGCGGACGGTCTAATCTGGCCCAGGACAGAGGGGAGTGAGGGTTTCCGTGGCGCATGGTCCAGACGGCTCAGCCGCTGTCGCCTTAGACGCAGTCCTCGAACGCATCACCTACGCCAACGAGGAGACCGGCTACACGATCGCGCGGGTGGCGACCGAACGGTCCGGCGCCGACCTGCTGACCGTGGTCGGGCCCCTGCTGGGCGCCCAGGTGGGCGAGTCGCTCAGACTGACCGGCCGCTGGACCTCCCACCCCCGCTACGGCAAGCAGTTCGAGGTGTGGTCCTACACCACGGTGCTGCCCGCCACCGTCCAGGGCATCCGCCGCTACCTGGGCTCCGGCCTGATCAAGGGCATCGGCCCGAAGATGGCCGAGCGGATCGTCGACCACTTCGGCACCGGCACCCTGGAGGTCATCGAGCAGACCCCCGAACGCCTGGTCGAGGTGCCCGGCCTGGGCCCCAAACGAACCAGGATGATCGCCGCCGCCTGGGAGGAACAGAAGATCATCAAAGAGGTGATGATCTTCCTGCAGGGCGTCGGCGTGTCCACCTCCATCGCCGTGCGCATCTTCAAGGAGTACGGCGAGGCGTCCATCTCCGTCGTCAGGAGCAGCCCCTACAAGCTGGCCGACGACGTGTGGGGGATCGGCTTCAAGACCGCCGACACCATCGCCCGGGCGGTCGGCATCCCGCACGACAGCCCCGAACGCGTCAAAGCGGGCCTGCGCTACACCCTGTCGCAGGCGGCCGACGACGGCCACTGCTACCTGCCCGCGCCCAACCTGGTCGGCGACGCCGTCAAGATCCTTGAGGTGCCCGCCGAGCTGGTGAGCGGCTGCCTGGACGAGCTCGTCGCCGAGGAGGGCGTGGTCCGCGAGAACGTCCCGGCCGGCGACAACCTCGTCCCCGCCGTCTACCTGCTGCCCTTCCACCGCGCCGAGCTGTCCCTGGCCTCCGGGCTGCTGTCGCTGCTGCGCAGCGGCCACGACCGGCTCAAGGTGTTCGCCGACGTCGACTGGGAGCGGGCCGAGGCCTGGCTGCACGGCCAGACCGGCGCCGAGCTGGCCGCCGAGCAGCGCCAGGCCGTCCGGCTCGCGCTGACCGAGAAGGTCGCGGTCCTGACCGGCGGCCCCGGCTGCGGCAAGAGCTTCACCGTCCGCTCCATCGTCACCCTGGCCCGCGCCAAGCGCGCCCGCGTCATCCTGGCCGCGCCCACCGGCCGCGCCGCCAAGCGCCTGGCCGAGCTGACCGGCCACGAGGCCACCACCGTCCACCGGCTGCTGCAGCTGCGGCCCGGCGGCGAGGCCACCTTCGACCGCGACAACCCCCTGGACGCCGACCTCGTGGTCGTCGACGAGGCGTCCATGCTCGACCTGCTGCTGGCCAACAAGCTCGTCAAGGCCGTCGCGCCCGGCGCCCACCTGCTGTTCGTCGGCGACGTCGACCAGCTGCCCTCCGTCGGCGCCGGCGAGGTGCTGAAAGACCTGCTCGCCGCCGACGACGTGCCCCGCGTACGGCTGACGCAGATCTTCCGCCAGGCCCAGGAGTCGGGCGTGGTGGTCAACGCCCACCGCGTCAACACCGGCCGCCACCCGGTGCTGGAGGGGATGAAGGACTTCTTCCTGTTCCCGTGCGAGGAGCCCGAGGAGATCGCCGCGCTGACCGTCGACGTGGTGGCCCGCCGCATCCCGCGCCGGTTCGGCCTCGACGCCCGCCGCGACGTCCAGGTGCTGGCCCCCATGCACCGCGGCGCGGCCGGCGCCGGCGCCCTCAACATCGCCCTGCAGGAGTCGCTCACCCCCGCCCGCGAGGGCATGCCGGAACGCCGCTACGGCGGCCGGGTGTTCCGCGTCGGCGACAAGGTCACCCAGCTGCGCAACAACTACGACAAGGGCGCGGCCGGCGTGTTCAACGGCACCGTCGGCATCGTCGTCGACATCCGCCCCGACGAGCACAAACTGACCGTCCGCACCGACGAGGACGAACAGGTCGACTACGCCTTCGACGAGCTCGACGAGCTCGCCCACGCCTACGCGGTCTCCATCCACCGCTCCCAGGGCAGCGAATACCCCGCCGTGGTCATCCCGCTGGCCACCAGCGCCTGGATGATGCTGCAGCGCAACCTGCTCTACACCGCCATCACCCGGGCCAAGAAGCTCGTCGTGATCGTCGGCTCACGCAGGGCGCTGGCCCAGGCCGTGCGCACCAAGGGCGCCGGGCGGCGCCACACCGGCCTCACCCACCGCCTCGGCCGGCCGTCCGCCCAGCGCTGACCCCACGGCTTTCCCCCGCGTTGACCGGTCCTTGACCTGCGATTGCCCGCAACAAGTGATCCAAATGTGACCGAACTCTCCCAAATGCTTCCGCGTCTTACATGCAGGAGCAATAGATTTGGGGTGCACTTTGCGCGCAATCGGAAGGACTGACGTGAACATGACGCCTGGTTGGAGGAAGCCCGCGGCGGGCATCGCCCTGCTCACCGTGGCAGCCCTGACCTCGGCATGCTCGAACGCAAACCCCGCCGCGGGCGGCGACGGCGCACCCGACGCCACCATCTCGGCGACACCACAGGCGCCGACGATCAAGATCTCGCCCGCCGAAGGCAGCTCGAACGTCAGCCCCGACAAGAGGATCGTCGTGGCCGCCGCCGGCGGCACCCTGGACGACGTCATCGTGGAAGGCGGAGACGAGCAGGTCGAAGGCAAGTACAACGCCGACAAGACCAGATGGGTCTCCAAGGGATCCCTCAAGCCGTCCACCGACTACACCGTCACCGCGGCCTCCGGCGTCACCAGCGTCACCAGCGAGTTCAGAACCCTCAAGCCCGCCGTCGAACTCGCCGTCGCCGACGTCACCCCCAACGCCAAGGGCGAGACCCTCGGCGTCGGCGCGCCGATCATCGTCACCTTCAACCAGCCCGTCTCCGAGAAGGCCACCGTCGAGCGCGCCCTCGACGTCGACGCCGAGAAACCCGTCAAGGGCGCCTGGCGCTGGATCAACGACACCGTCGTCATCTACCGCACCGCCACCTACTGGCCCGCCCACCAGAAGATCAAATTCTCCGCCAACCTCGAAGGCGTCAAGGGCGGCAAGGGCATGTACGGCGTCAAGGACTACGCCACCACCCTCAAGATCGGCGCCAAGGTCATCAGCAAGGTCGACGTCAAGAAGCACATGATGTACGTCTACCGCGACGGCAAACGCGTCCAGACCATGCGCATCAGCGCCGGCATGGGCACCACCCGCGAATACACCACCACCTCCGGTGTCCACCTCACCATGGAACGCGCCAACCCCGTCCGCATGATCTCCCCGGGCCGCAAGAAGGGCGACCCCGGCTACTACGACGTGATGATCGACCACGCCGTCCGCATCTCCAACTCCGGCGAGTACGTCCACGCCAAGGACAACGTCTGGGCCCAGGGAGTCCGCAACGTCAGCCACGGCTGCATCAACTCCCGCCCCAACCAGGCCAAATGGTTCTACGACACCATGCAGCGCGGCGACGTCGTCGACATCACCGGCACCACCCGCCAGCTGGAATGGAACAACGGCTGGGGATTCTGGCAGCTGCCCTTCTCCCAGTGGAAGAAGGGCAGCGCCCTCAACAGCAACGCCTGACGACCAGCCCCGGCCACGGCGACATCCCATCCCGGCGTCGCAGCGCACCCGGCCAGGAGACCGCCGCGGGCACGGCAGCCGCGGGCACACCGCCCGGCACGGCCGCCCGCGCGGCCCGTGTGATCAGGCGCCGGCCGGATCCGGGCGACGCTGCAGGACCATGCCGGGCCACCCGCCCACCGCGAACGGCTCGGCCCGGGTGAAGCCGCACCCCTCGTAGTAGGCCACCAGCCGGCCGTCGTCACCCGCGTAACAGTCGACCCGCACCAGCCCCACCCCACGCCGCGCCGCCTCCTCCAGCGCCCAGTCGAGCAGCGCCCGCCCCACCCCCCGGCCCGAGAACCGCTGGTCGATCACCAGCGCCTGCACATACAGCTCGGGCTCCGGCGCCGGCGCCACATAATCGTGCGGCGCCCCCACCACGACACACCCCGCCGGCTCGCCACCGACCTCCGCGATGCGCATCCCGCCGCTCCCGGCCCAGCCCTCGACCTGCGCGGTGCGCCTGGGATCGCCGGTGAACGGCTCACCGCCCCACTGCCCGGTACGCCCACGCGCCACCAGGAACGCCACGGCGCTGTCGAACATGCCCAGCACCACCGCCACATCCTCAAGCCCACCCTCGCGAATCCTCACCCGCCCAGCCTAGAACCCCGCCACCCGGAACCCCGCCACGGACGAGCCTCCCGCCAGGACGGCCACCGCATGAACACGAGCCTCACCGGGAACGCGGTCAGGTCCGCGCGCTGAACCGGCCGGCCCGCCGGTGGGTACGGTGGCCGGGGGTACGCGAGCGGATCGCCGGAACGGCGGGCACGGTGCGGTAGAACCAGCGTTTGGCGAACTCGATGAGAAGCAGGTAGGCGGCCACCATCAGGACCAGCGCCACGAAGAACGGCCCGGGAAGCGGCTGAAAGCCCAAGGCGGCGGCCATGGGGGTGGCAGGCAGCAGGGCGCCGACCGTGACCACGCCGAGGGCCGCCAGCAACAGGGGAATGCTGGGATGGCTGCGGAAGAACGGGACGCGCCGGGTCCGGATCGCGAAGATCACCAAGGTCTGCGTGGCCAGCGACTCGACGAACCAGCCGGTGCGAAACAGCGACGGACCGGCCTGGAAGACCCAGAGCATGATCCCGAAGGTCACGAAGTCGAACACCGAGCTGATGGGGCCGAAGAACAGCATGAAGCGGCGGATGAGCCGGACGTCCCACCGGGAGGGACGAGCCAGTTGGCCGGGGTCGACCCTGTCGGTGGGAATGGCCAGCTGACTGGTGTCGTACATCAGATTGTTGAGCAGGATCTGCGAGGGCAGCATCGGCAGGAAACCCAGCAGCAGGGAGGCGCCCGCGGCGCTGAACATGTTCCCGAAGTTGCTGGAGGTGCCCATCAGAACGTACTTCATCGTGTTGGCGAAGATCCGGCGGCCCTGCAGGACACCGTCGGCCAGGATGCCCAGGTCCTTGTCCAGCAGGAGCACATCGGCGGCGTCCTTCGCGACATCGGCCGCCGACTCAACCGAAATGCCGACATCAGCGACATGCAGGGCGACAGCATCGTTGACCCCGTCACCAAGGAACGCCACATCGAGCCCACTGCGCCGCTGCAGACGCACGATCCGCGCCTTGTGCTCCGGGCTGATCCGGGCGAACACCGTCGCCCGGTCGATGAGCACGGCAAGACTCGCATCGTCGGCGGCGTCGACCTCGGCTCCGGTGACCACCCGCGCGACCGGCAGACCGAGACCGGCACACAACTTCGCGGCCACCGCCGGATTGTCACCGGTGAGAACCTTCACCGTGACCCCCAGATCGGCCAGACGCCGCAGCGCATCGGAGGCACCCGCCTTCGGCGGATCGAGGAACACCAGCAGGCCACGAAAGACCAGATCACGTTCGTCGCCGACCGTGAGCGCCGTCGCCCCGGGCGCATCCCGCGTGGCGACGGCGATCACCCGGTTGCCCGCGGCGAACTCCGCCTCCAGCGCCGCGGCGGCCTGCTCGGAAACACCCCCGCACCGGGCCAGGACGGCCTCCGGAGCACCCTTGCTGATGATCACACGGTGCCCGTCATCACGCTCCACCAGCACCGACGCCGTCCGCCGCCGATGATCGAACGGCAGCACAGCCAACCGCCGATAGCGGGCCAGCCCGCCACGCAGGCGCGCCGCACCGGGGGAGTCCCACAGAGCCAGATCCAGCGGATTGCCGCCCACCACCCGCTCGCGCCCACCACCGGCATCGACCGTGGCCTCATCGCACAACAGGCCGAGCTCCAGCGGCTCGTCACCGGCCCGCCCGGCCGCGTCCAGAGCCCGCATGAAACCCACGCGCCCCTCGGTGAGAGTGCCGGTCTTGTCGGTGAACAACACCTCGACATCGCCCAGATCCTCAATGCACACCAGACGCTTGACCAGCACCCTGTGCCGGGCCAGCCGCCGGCAACCGGAGGCCAGACCGGTCGACACGACCGCAGGAAGCAACTGCGGGGAGATGCCCACCGCGATCGCCAAGGAGAACAGCAACGCGTCGATCACCGGACGACGCAACACCACATTGACCAGGAAGATCATCGCCGTGAGCACGGCCGCGACACGCACCAGCAGAAGGGAGAAACGACGCAACCCCGCCTGGAACTCGGTCTCCGGATGACGCTCACCCAGCGCGAGCGCGATCCTGCCGAACTCGGTACGACCCGCCGTGGCCACCACCACCCCGACGCCCGAACCCGCGTGCACCACGGTGCCCATCAACGCGCAACAGGCCAGCTCCGCGAGCGGCGTGCCCGCACCGACCGGCGCCACGGACTTGGCCACCGGCAGCGACTCCCCGGTCAGCGCCGACTCATCGCACTCCAGACCCGACACCGACATCAGCCGCAGGTCAGCCGGCACGACCTCACCCAGACGCAACTCCACGACATCACCAGGCACCAACCCGGTCACATCGACCGCGCCGGGCCGGCCGTCCCGCCAGACCACGCAACGATGCCTGATCTGGGAGTGCAGCGCCTCAGCGGCCTTCTCCGCACGGAACTCGTTGAAAAAACCCAGGCCGACCGAAGCCACCAAAATCACACCGATGATCAGAGCGTCCTTCGGCTCACCGAGAAAAGAGGACGCGACCGCGGTCACGGCCAGCAGGATCAGCAACGGCGAGCGCAGCTGACGCACCAGCACCACCGGCCACCGCACCCGATGCGTGCGGACGGCGTTGGGCCCCAGCACCGCCAGCCGATCACGCGCCCGCGCCGCCGTCAGCCCATCGCGCCCGCTGCCCAGCCGGGCCAGCACCACCTCGGCCGCCAGCACCGCCGCCTCATCGACATCCAACCGGGCCATATCACCCGGACGGGAGATCGCGACCATCATCCACCCCGCCGTCCTCCTTCCCCCGAATCCTCAGCAGTCACACACGAACGCGTGAGAGACCAGAATCCGCCGACCCGCCCGGCAGCGAAGAGGCGCAGCGGGAAAGCGCGATGGGGGAGCGGCACACTGAGGAGCGGCACACTGGGGGAGCCGGCCGAACGTCAGCCCCGCACGGCCCGGCCCAGCGCGGTCTCACCGCCCGCAACGAACGGCCCGGCCAGCACCACCGGCGCCTGCGACATGAACCGCGGCCGGCTCCCCAGATGCTCGTCAGCCGCGTGCACCGTGAACGGATGCACCAGGAACGCGTCACCCGGCCGCCCGGTCGCATACGCCAACGGCCTGTCCACGCTCACCCGATCGACCATCGGCCCGGCCACGAACGGATCCAGAACCTCCCCCTCGCGCTCCGCCAGCAACGCCGCCACATCCCGCTGCGAACCCACCCGGATCCGGGTCGGCGCGTCATCCGGCCCCACCTCCGACAGCAACACGAGCAGCAACATCGTCGACGGCCGCCCGCTCACCCCCCACGTGCCATCCGCCCGCTCGGTATTGGAGTCGATGTGCCAGCCACGATCGTCAGCCGCCGGCACCCTCGGAAAACGCACCGGGATGTTGCCCAGGCTGCCCCGCGGCAACCACCCACCCTCCCCGGCCACCAGATCCAGCGCCGCGCCCAGGCGCGCCCCGCGCACGATCTCACCGAACGGCCCCGCACCCGTCAGGTCGGCCGCCCACACCACCGGCCGCGTCCAGCCCGACGGATCATCGGGGGACAGGCCCATCTGCCGCCACAACAACGCCCGCGCCTCATCGGCCACCTCACGCGGCACCACCGACTCCACCTTGACGAAACCCTCGGCGACGAACCGGCCGACATCAACGATCTCCATGCCGAGCACGCTAACAGCGGCGTCCACCCATTTTCACGCCAGCACTCACACCAGCGACAACTGCGGGAACCGCGGCAACCGCGGCACCTGCTCGGGCGGCCCCGACCGCATGCCGTACATCCGACACAACTGCGCGATCTGCCCGGTGATGCGCCGCTCATAGCCGGGGGAGGGCAGCCCGGCGGCGTCGTACAGCTCCTCGTAACGCTCCACCAGATGCGGATGCGCCCCGGCCAGCCACGACATATACCACTGCCGGGTGCCCGAAGGCAGCCGCAGCACCACCGGCTCCACCGCCGTCGCCCCCGCGGACGCGATCCGCCGCACCGTCGCCGACAACTGATCGGCGGCATCACTCAGCAACGGCAACACCGGCGCCATCAGCACCCGGCACGCCACCCCCGCCTCCACCAACGCCGACACCAGCTCCAACCGAGCCTGCGCACCGACCGCCCCCGGCTCGACCGCACGCCGGATCCGCTCGTCGACGAACGCGATCGACACCGCCACCTGCGCCCCCGTACGCGCCAGCAACGCCGCGTCACGCAACACCAGCGGCCCCTTGGTATAGACGGTGAACGGAACCCCCGCCCCCGCCAGCGCCTCCACCACACCCGGCATCAACCGATAGGTCTGCTCGGCCTGCTGATAGCAGTCACCGGTGACCCCCACCGCGATCGCCTCACCACCCCAGCGGCCCAACTCGGCACGCAACCGCGCCACCGCGTTGGGCTTGACCACGATGCGAGAGTCGAAGTCACGCCCCGCGTCCAGCCCCAGCCTGCGATGACCCGCACGAGCGCCGCAGCCGCGGCAGGCATGGGCGCAACCCCGGTAGGGCGAGACCGCCCACCGCTGGGCGATGCCCGCGGCCCGCGGCACCCGCTCGATCATCGTGCGGGCCTGCGTCTCGTAGAACCCGCCACGCAGAACCGCCCGCCGCTCGATCACAGGACGGTCGTCGGCGGCGTCAACAAGCGGAAGCGCGTCCCAACCCACACCCCACAGTGGAACACGCTTTCGACTGGCTTTTCAAGCGCTTCCCCACCAGGCCACCACCGGACACCCGCCAAGCCCCGCCTAAACTGGCACGGCCGTCCCACTCCCGAAGGAGACCCTCCATGGCCTGGCTCCTCCTCGCCCTCGCCATCGCCTCAGAGGTCATCGCCACCACCGCCCTCAAACTCAGCAACGGCTTCACCCACCTCGCCTGGACCGCCGCCTCCGCCACCGGCTACATCACCTCCTTCGCCCTCCTCGCCCAAGCCCTCAAACTCCAGCTCGACATGGGCACCGCCTACGCCATCTGGGCAGGAGCCGGCACCGCCGCCATCGCCCTCATCGGCGCCCTCCTCCTCGGAGAACCCCTCACCACCTTCAAGATCGGCGGTATCCTCCTCATCATCATCGGCGTCGTCGTCCTCAACCTCGCAGGTGGCCATTGACCCCCCACACCCCACCACCCCAGGAACGCGGACGCCGACGACGCGCCACCCTCCTCACCGCCGCCGTCGACCTCCTCACCGAAGGCGGCTTCGCCGCCGTCACCCACCGCGCCGTCGCCCGCCGCGCCCACCTGCCCCTCGCCGCCACCACCTACTACTTCACCTCCCGCGACCAACTCCTCGCCGAAGCCTTCGCCCAGCTCGTCCAGACCGAGCTCACCACCATCCGCACCTGGATCACCGACCACGGCCTCACCGCACTCGCCGACCAGATCGCCACCACCGACCGCCACCGCCAGCTCGGCCTCTGGGAGCTCTACGTCCACGCCGGCCGCGACCCCGTCCTCCAGCAGATCGCCCGCCGCTGGACCGACGGCTGCGTCCAGCTCATCGCCGAAACCCTCCACCAACCACCCGGCCACCCCCGCGTCCGCCTCCTCTACACCACCGTCTCCACCCTCTGGCTCGAGCAACTCGTCGAACAACGCCCCCTCGACGAAACCCGCACACTCCTCGCCATCGCCATCGAAAACGCCTCGCCCCCCACGTGACCGTTCCCTACACTGCCCACGTGCTCCAACCCCGCTACCCGATCACCACAGACCGGCTCCTCCTACGCCCCTTCACCCCAGCCGACCTCCACGACCTGCACGCCTACGAATCCCGCCCCGACGTCGCCCGCTACCTCTACTGGGAACCCCGCGACCTCGACACCGTCCGCACCCACCTCGACAAGAAGATCACCCGCACCGCCCTCCACGACGAAGGCGACGCCCTCGACCTCGCCATCACCCTGCGCGACACCGGCCGGCTCATCGGCAACTGCGTCCTCATCTGGACCAGCGCCCACCACCGCCAAGGCGAGATCGGCTACGTCCTCCACCCCGGCCACCACGGCCACGGCTACGCCACCGAAGTCGGCAAACACCTGCTCCGCCTCGGCTTCCACGACCTCCACCTGCACCGCATCGTCGGCCGCCTCGACGGCCGCAACACCGCCTCCGCCCGCGTCCTGGAAAAACTCGGCATGCGCCGCGAAGCCCACCTCGTCCACAACGAACACGTCAAAGGCGAATGGGCCGACGAAGTCATCTACGCCATGCTCGAGAACGAGTGGACCCCATGACCATCCTCCACCTCGCCCTCCGCACCGACTGGGACCACGCCCGATCAGCCGGCGACTACCGCGTCTCCACCCTCGGCCGCACCCTCGACCAGGAGGGCTTCATCCACTGCAGCCACGACCTCACCCAGCTCCACGGCGTCCACGACGCCTTCTACGACCACCTCGCCGACCCCCTGGTCATCCTCGAGATCGACCCCACCGGTCTCGACATCCGCGAAGAGGACGGCTTCCCCCACCTGTACGGGCCACTCCCGCTGCACGCCGTCACCACCGTGCGCCCCTACGAACACCCCGGCCGCTGAACCTCGGCCCACCACCGAAACACCCCGCACAAACCCCCGCCAACCACCACAATGACCACCATGGACCCCCGAACCGCCGCACAACGCTTCGCCGACACCTGGCAACACGGCTGGACCCACCACGACGTCGACAGCATCATCACCCTCTACGCCGACGACGCCGTGCACACCTCCATGCCGTTCCGCCCGCCACACCGGGGGAGAGGGGCCATCGCCGACTACATCCGCTGGTCCTTCACCAACGAGACCGACCCCCGCGTCACCTTCGCCACACCCATCGTCGACGGAGACCGGGCGGCCATCGAATTCCACGCCCACACCATCGACAACGGCGCACCCGTCACCCTCGCGGGCTGCGTCTTCGCCCGCTTCGGCCCCGACGGCCTCGCCGTACAGACCCGCGACTACTGGCACACCACCGACGGCCACCACTGACCGCACACAAACCAGGGGAGTGGCCCCCACCGGCAACGAGCACCGCCCCGCCCCCCACACGCGACGCGGCACCCCACGACGACCCCCGCCGACGACCCCCGCCGGCGAACGTCACCGGCGAATCGCGTCAGCGAACCGCCCGCAACGAGGGCGCCACCCGGGCCGGCGGCAGCGGAGCAGCCGACTGCTGGACCTGCTGCTGCGACGGCGCGACCGGGCGCGCCACCTGCCGCACCTGCTCAGCGGCCGCCCGCCGCTCCTCGCAACCACCCGCGCAGTAGCCGTTCGTCACGATCAGCCGTCCCCGCAGCGTCGTGTACGAATCCCGCCCCGAAGCAGGCAGAACCCCCTGACACACCGGGCATAAAACAGATTGGTTCCCCACGTGCTGCTCCTCTCGCGGCGCGATAGCAGATTCCCACCTTAAAGGGGGATGACCTTGCGAGAACAGTGAATCAACTGAAGGTCAAGCGTACGGTCACCCTCACCCACCGTGGCCCGCCAGACCGTTACTTGACATAATGTTCATTATCAAGCATCCAGAAACATCATCTTCCGGGCACTGATCGCCAGACCTAGGATGACCACATGGCGCAAATCGGCATCCCGGAGTTACTTGTCCTGGGCGTTCTCGCCCTCATCGCCGCCACCATCGTGGTCGTCATCCTGACTGCCACTCGGCGATCACGCCGGAACGTCCCAGCCGCCGGACCACAGGACGACCTCGCCACCCGCGTACGCCGGCTCAAGGAGGCCGGCCGCACCCAACAAGCGATCTTCCTCGTACGCGGCGAAACCGGAATCGGCCAGGACGAGGCGGCACAGTTCGTGAACAGCCTCTGACGCCGCCGTCAGGGCGGCGCTACGATCGGTGCATGCCCAGCCTGGCGATCTCCACCCCGGGCCTCATCGCGCTCACCGCCGTCGTCACGGCCGCGATCATCTACCTGATCATCCTGGCCGTGCGACTGACCTACCGGCCCCGCAACCGGCCCGCCCCCAGCGCCGACCTGGTCGACCAGGCCCGCGAGCTCAAGGCGGTCGGCCAGATCCGCGAGGCCGTGTTCCTGGTGCGCGGCGAGACCGGCATGAGCCACCGCGCCGCCACCCGCTTCGTGAACCGCCTCTGACCAGCACGAAACAAGCCATACCAGACAGAAGGTGGATTCTGTTTGGTATGGCTTTTGTGTGCACAAAAGCGAACAACTGGCCGACGGGCGCCGTTCGCGACTCCTCGCCCGCGGGCGCGTCTCGCCTGCCCGTCCCCCTCGACGCGGACTTCGGCATGGATGTGCGAGGGCGACTGTGGAGGCGCTCGGCGACCCCCTCCCCCGTGAGCGGTGACGGATTCCGGGGCCGATCGTACGGAATGTGCCCGTTTTCGGCCGGACGACCGGATCGGGTGGAGGTGACGACTCCTCCCCTATTTAGAGGACAAATCCGGACACACAGGGGTGATCGGGGCCATCCGGAGCTGTCTTTTGTGGTGGATTGTCAGCGAAGTTTGCTCACGTATGTCAGCATCGATGGGTGAACGGGGCTGATGGGACTGCCGTGAACGTCCGGGAACGCTGGGGTGACCCGCGGCCGGGCGGTGGCCGGAGTCCCGGCCCGCGCCGCGGGCCCGCCCACTCCCCTCGATCGTCCGGAGGAATCTTCCGTTGCGGATCCTGCTGCTGTGCTCCTCGTTCAACGGCCTGACCCAGCGCGCCTGGCTGGAGCTGCGCCGGGCCGGTCACGACGTCAGCGTGGAGCTGGCGCTGTCGGAGCGCGTGATGCTCGAGGCGGTCCAGCTGGCCAAGCCGGATCTGGTGATCTGCCCGTTCCTGAAGGAGAAGGTGCCGGCGCGGCTGTGGCGCGAGCACCGCGTGATCATCATCCATCCGGGCCCGCCGGGCGACCGGGGGCCGTCGTCGCTGGACTGGGCGATCGCCGACGCGGAGCCGGAGTGGGGTGTGACGGCGTTGCAGGCGGTGGAGGAGATGGACGCGGGCCCGATCTGGGGGTGGCGGACGTTCCAGATGCCCGCCGAGCCGCCGCGTAAGTCGGCGTTGTACAACGGCGCGGTCGCGGACGCGGCGGTGGAGCTGGTGGTGGAGGTGGCGGCGAAGGCGGAGGATCCGGGGTTCGTGCCGGTGCCGCTGGATTACCGGCGGCCGGAGGTGCGGGGGTGGTTGCGGCCGGCGATGCGTCATGGGGATCGGGAGTTCTCGTGGGCGGAGTCGACGGACGCGGTGGTGCGGCGGGTGCGGGCGGCGGACGGGGCGCCGGGTGGCCGGGCGGAGTTGTGCGGTCTGCCGGTGCGGGTGTTCGACGTGTATCGGGGTCCGGCGGTGTCGGGGCGGCCGGGGTCGGTGGCCGGGCGGAGTGAGGGTGCGGTGCTGGTGCGCACCGGGGACGGGTCGGTGTGGGTGGGGCAGCTGCGGTTGGACGCGCCGGGGGCGGTGAAGTTGCCGGCGGCCGTGGTGCTGGGTGAGCGGATCGCGGGGGTGGGTGAGCGGGAGGGGTTCAGCGAGGTGACGTACGACCGTGGTGCGGAGGTGGGGGTGGTGGGTTTCGACTTCTACAACGGGGCGATGTCGACGGAGCAGTGTCTGAGGCTGGTATCGGCGTTGCGGTACGCGGTGGCGCAGGACACGCGGGTGCTGGTGGTGCGTGGGGGTGAGGTGTTCTCCAACGGGATCCATCTGAATGTGATCGAGTCGGCGCCTCGTCCGGAGGTGGAGGCGTGGCGGAACATCAACGCGATCAATCAGGTGTGCCGGGAGGTGATCGAGTGCGCGGGGCAGCTGGTGGTGGTGTCGGTGGGCGGTAACGCGGGTGCGGGCGGGGTGATGATGGCGCTGGGCGGGGATCGGGTGGTGGTGCGGGAGGGGGTGGTGCTGAATCCGCATTATCGGACGATGGGGTTGTTCGGGTCGGAGTTCTGGACGTATGTGTTGCCGCGTCGGGTGGGGGCGTCGGTGGCTCGGCGGTTGACGTGGGAGGCGTTGCCGGTGGGTGCGGCGGAGGCGGTGGAGCTGGGTTTGGCGGATCGGGTGGTGGCGGGGTCGCGGCTGGAGTTCGAGCGGCGGGTGGTGGAGTACGCGGAGATGCTGGCGGCGGATGGGGGGTATGAGCGGTTGCTGGCGGCCAAGCGGGCGGCTCGGGAGGTGGATGAGCGGCGTAAGGCGTTGGACGCGTACAGGGTGGAGGAGTTGGCGGAGATGAGCCGGGACATGTTCGATGATCGGGGTGGGTTCCGGGCGGCGCGGGAGGCGTTCGTGGGTAAGCGGAGGGCGGAGTCGACTCCGGAGCGGTTGGCGGTGCATCGGGAGTGGTCCGGCGCGTCGGGGGCGGGTAACGGGGGCGCATCTCATATGTGAGATATGGTCTCGTCTTGTGACAGACGATTATCTTGTGCGTATTGGCCGGTTGATCCGGGACGCGCGTCAGCATCGTGGTTGGACGCAGCTTCAGCTGGCGGACGCGCTGGCGACGAGTCAGAGTGCGGTCAACCGGATCGAGCGCGGTAACCAGAACATCAGTCTTGAGATGATCGCGCGCATCGGTGAGGCGCTCGACAGTGAGATCGTGTCGCTGGGTTACGCGGGGCCGATGCATCTGCGGGTGGTGGGTGGCCGCCGCTTGTCGGGGAGTATCGACGTGAAGACGTCGAAGAACGCGTGCGTGGCGTTGCTGTGCGCGTCGTTGCTGAATTCGGGGCGGACGATCCTGCGGAAGGTGGCGCGGATCGAGGAGGTCTACCGGATTCTGGAGGTGCTCGCGTCGGTGGGGGTGCGGGCGCGGTGGATCAACGAGGGCAACGATCTGGAGATCGTTCCTCCGGCGCGGCTGGAGCTGGAGGCGATGGACACGGAGGCGGCTCGCCGCACCCGGAGTGTGATCATGTTCCTGGGTCCGCTGATGCATCGGACGGAGCAGTTCAGGATCCCGTACGCGGGCGGGTGTGATCTGGGCACGCGTACGGTGCAGCCGCACATGTCGGCGCTCCGGCATTTCGGGCTGGACATCACGGCGACGGGTGGTTTCTACCACGCGCGGGTGGATCGGAAGGTGTCGCCGTCGCGGCCGATCGTGCTGACCGAGCGGGGTGACACGGTGACGGAGAACGCGCTGCTGGCGGCGGCGCGGCATGACGGGGTGACGGTGATCCGCAATGCCTCGTCCAATTACATGGTGCAGGATCTGTGTTTCTTCCTGGAGCAGCTGGGTGTGCGGGTGGAGGGGGTCGGTACGACGACGCTGACGGTGCACGGGGTGGCGTCGATCGAGCGGGATGTCGACTACTCCCCCTCGGAGGATCCGGTGGAGGCGATGAGCCTGCTGGCGGCGGCGGTGGTGACGTCGTCGGAGCTGACGATCTGCCGGGTGCCGGTGGAGTTCCTGGAGATCGAGCTGGCGGTGCTGGAGGAGATGGGCCTCGATCATGATCGGGGGGTGGAGTATGCGGCGGCGAACGGGCGTACGCGGCTGGTGGATCTGACGGTGCGGCCGTCGAAGCTGGTCTCCCCCATCGACAAGATCCATCCGATGCCGTTTCCGGGGCTGAACATCGACAATGTGCCGTTCTTCGCGGCGATCGCGGCGGCGGCGCAGGGGTCGACGTTGATCCATGACTGGGTGTACGACAATCGGGCGATCTATCTGACGGAGCTGACGCGGCTGGGGGCGTCGGTGAAGTTGCTGGATCCGCATCGGGTGCTGGTGGAGGGGCCGACGCGGTGGCGGAGCGCGGAGATGATGTGCCCGCCGGCGTTGCGTCCGGCGGTGGTGGTGCTGCTGGCGATGATGGCGGCGGAGGGCACGTCGGTGTTGCGGAACGTGTATGTGATCAACCGGGGGTATGAGGATCTGGCGGAGCGGTTGAACGCGCTGGGGGCGCGGATCGAGACGTTCCGCGACATCTGATTTCTGTCGGTGGCGGCCGCTAGCGTCTCTTGGTGGATCTTCCTTTCGTGGATCTCCTTTTCGTGGATCTCGTGGTGAGGGTGAGGGGGGACGGTGCGGCCTGCGGAGCTCGATCGGGTGCCGGTGGCGGAGGCGGCTGATCGTTATGTGGAGTTGGTGCGGGCCAAGTCGCTGACGGGGGCGTTGTCGCGGTCGACGGCGGAGGTGTATGCGCGGGACGTGGTGACGTTCGTGGCGTTGGCGGGTGCGGGCGTGGTGCTCGACGATCTGACGGGTGAGGACGTGGACGCGGTGTTGCTGGCGTTCGCGCGTAAGCCGGATGGGCGTCGTTCCGGGGGCTCCGATCGGGTGGGGGTCGCCGGGGGCGCGTCGCAGTCGCCGTCGTCGCAGGCGCGGTTCCGCCGGTCGGTGTCGGCGTTGTTCAAGCACGCGGTGCTGATGGGCTGGGTGCAGGTCGATCCGATGGCGGCTTCGACGGTGTCGGCGCGGGAGCGGGGCGGGTTGCGGCCGGAGCGGCGGGCGTTGACGCGGGAGCAGGCGCAGGGGCTGATCGGCGCGGCGCGGTCGATGGGTGAGGAGCGGGGCGGCGGCAGGCGTGATCAGCGGATGGAGTTGCGTGACGCGTTGATCGTGTTGTTGCTGTCGACGATGGGGCCGCGGGTTTCGGAGCTGGTGCGGGCCAACGTCGAGGATTTCTACACCAATGACGGGGTGCGTTACTGGCGGATCTTCGGCAAGGGGGGCCGTACGCGTGATGTGCCTCTCCCCCGTGATGTGGCGGTGGCGCTGGACGACTATCTGGCGCGGGGGCGGGCGGCGGTGCCGGACAAGGCGCTGTTGTTGTCGTGGCGGGGGCGGCGGCTGGCGCGGGGTGATGTGCAGGGGGTGATCGACCGGGTGCAGGCGCGGGTGGATCCGGAGCGGCGGCGGTCGGTGACGCCGCACGGGTTACGGCATACGACGGCGACGCATCTGCTGGCCGACGCGGTCGACATGGACGCGGTGCGGCGGGTGCTGGGGCACAGTGACCTGTCGACGCTGGGGCGTTACCGTGATGAGCTGCCGGGTGAGCTGGAGGTGGCGATGCGGGCGCATCCGTTGCTGCGGGAGCCGCGGCCGTCCGGCTGAGCGGGGTGGCTCAGGTGGGTACGCCGGGCGCGAGTCGTACGGCGAGGTGGTCGAGGGGGAGGTCGAGGACCTCGGCCAGGGCGGCGATGGTGAAGAAGGCGGGGGTGGCGATGCGGCCGGTCTCGATCTTGCGGAGGGTTTCGGCGGACATGCCGGCGGCGCTGGCGACCTCGACGATGCTGCGTTCGCCTCGGGCTTGGCGCAGGAGCAGGCCGAGGCGCTCGCCGCGGAGGCGTTCCTCGGGTGTCAGCGGGGGTCGTACCATGTGCCCCAGTCTATAACCGGGATACAAATACCGGTATAGTTATCGGCATGGTGGAATTGAAATCGGCGGCCGAGCTCGATGCGATGCGTGAGGCCGGGCGGGTCGTGGCCCGCGCCCTGGAGGAGGTCGTCAGGCACGCTGCGGTGGGGGTGCGGCTCGAGGAGCTGGACGAGGTGGCGGCCACGGTGATCGCCGGCGCGGGCGCCACCTCGGCGTTCCTGCACTACCATCCGCCGTTCGCGCCGACGCCCTACCCGGCGGTGACGTGCGTGTCGGTCAACGACGTGATCGTGCACGGCATCCCCGGCCGCTACCAGCTGAGAGACGGCGACCTGGTCAGCGTCGACTGCGGCGCCTACCTCGACGGGTGGGCGGGTGACTCGGCGGTCAGCTTCAGCGTGGGGAGTCCCCGGGCGGGCGACACGGCGCTGATCGAGGCGGCCGAGCGGGCGCTGCGGGCGGGCATCGAGGCGGCGGTGCCCGGCAACCGGATGGGCGACATCGGTCACGCCGTCGCGTCGGTGGCGTCCGCGGGCGGCTACGGCGTGCCGGTGGACTTCGGCGGCCACGGGATCGGGCGCCGCATGCACGAGGATCCGCACGTCCCCAACCACGGCCGGCCGGGCCGCGGCCTGGTGCTGCGGCCGGGCCTGGTGCTGGCGATCGAGCCGATGTTCATCGCGGGCGGGCACAGCCGCTACCTGACGGCGGCCGACGGCTGGTCGCTGTGCAGCGTGGACGGCAGCCGGGCCGCCCACGCCGAGCACACGGTCGCGATCACCGACGACGGCCCCCGGATCCTGACCCTCCCCTGACCTCGGCGCGACGGGCCCTCCCCCGGCGGGAGGGTCCGTGCGGCCCGCGCCGGGTTGAGCCTCACGTCACGTGAGGGTGCAGGGTGGGGGGATGAGCTTCTCGGTGGGGCAGGTGGCGAGGCTGGCCGGGGTGACGGTGCGGACACTGCACCACTACGACGAGATCGGCCTGCTGAGCCCGGGTGAGCGGACGCGCGCGGGCTACCGCCGCTACACCGAGGCCGACCTGGTGCGGCTGCAGCAGGTGCTGCTCTACCGGGAGCTGGGCTTTCCGCTGGAGGAGATCGCCGTCATCCTCGACGAGCCGCGGGCCGACGAGATGACCCATCTGCGGCGCCAGCACGAGTTGCTGACCCGCAGGGCCGAGCGGCTGCGTGAGGTGATCGCGGCGGTGGAGCGCGCCCTGGAGGCCCGTTTGATGAGCGTCGCGCTGACGCCGGAGGAGAGGTTCGAGGTGTTCGGTGATTTCCGGCCGGAGGATCACGAGGCCGAGGTGGAACGCCGGTGGGGTGGCGACGGCCGCTACACCGAGAGCCGCCGCCGTGTCGCCGCCTACACCCGGGCCGACTGGCTGGAGATCAAGGCGGAGGCCGGGGCGATCAGCGAGGAGCTGGCGGCGGCGTTCGAGGCGGGGCTGGCGCCTGACGGGGAGCGGGTGATGGACGTGGCCGAGCGGCATCGGGGGCACATCTCCCGCTGGTTCTACGACTGTTCGCATGAGGTCCATCGCGGGCTGGGCGAGCTGTATGTGAGCGATCCCCGGTTCACCGCCGTCTTCGACGCCCTGGCGGCGGGCCTGGCCGCGTACTTCCGGCTGGCGGTCGACGCCAACGCCGCCCGGCACGGGGTGCCCCGTCAGGAAGCCGATCCGGGCGGGGGGCAGGCCGGGCGGGTGTGACGGGCGGCGGCCATGGCCAGGGGGTGGATGAGGCCGGGTATCCATGCCCGGCCCGGGTCCTCGTCGTGTCGCGGTGAGGGCGGGCGGTCGCCTCACCGGGTGTGGCGGTCGCGGGCCGTGACGTGCTCGCCGCTGGTGGCGGCGGCGTGGCCGGCGCCGCGGCCGTCGGCGCGGGCGACGATCCGGCCGCCCCGGACACGGACGGCGACCTCGGTGGCGTCGCCGACGGCGGGCACTCCGGCCGCGGCGGCGAGCGCGCCGGTGGGGTCGTGCACGACGCGCAGGCGTGGCCAGGCGTAGGGCGGGAAGGCCTGGCGCAGGCAGCCGCAGACCTCGGCGACGACGAGCCGGGCCAGGGGGGCGAGCTCGCCGGGGGCGCCGGTGACCAGGACGGCGGTGACGGCGGCGGCGGGTGGCGCGGCGCGCACGAGTTCCTCGGCCGCTTCGAGACGGTGCAGGCCGAGGACGGCGAGCACGCCGTCGTCCGTGAGGTCGGCGGGTGTGCCCCGGACCGCGTCGGTGGCCGGTGGCGGGGACCAGGGCTCGTCGGTGACGCGGGCGGGCGGCACCGCGGGGGTGGGGGGCCAGCCGCCGCCGAGGTCGAGGCCGGCCAGCTGCTCGCAGACGCTGACCACGTCGAACGGGTCGGTGAAGCCGGGCGCGGCGGCGGCCAGCTGGCTGACACCGTGCAGGGTGGTGAGGACGGCCTCGGCGAGGCGCACCAGGCGGCCGGGCGGGCGCAGCCGTTCCAGGGCGAGCCCGAGCAGGATGGCGTCGAGCTTCATCAGCTGGGCGTAGGCGACCCGGGTGCGGTGTTCGGCGAGGATTTCGGGCATCAGGTCCATGCCGAGCCGGGCGGCGCCGTGGTGCTCGTCGGTGGACAGGGGCAGGCGGGCGACCCAGGCGCGGGCGAACACGGCGAGCGCCTCGCGGGCGGTGCGGTCCTGGCCGGGGGGCGGCGGCTGGGGGGCGTGCTCGGCGAGGCCGGCCAGGACGGCGAAGTAGAGGGCGCGTTTGCCGGGGAAGTTGGAGTAGACGGCGCCTCGGGTGAGGCCGGCGCGGTCGGCGATGTCGTCGATCTTGGCGTCGCGGAAGCCGCGGTCGGCGAACTCGTCCCTGGCGGCGGCCAGCACCTTGGCGCGGTTGCGTTCCTGGGTCTGCGCTCTGGTGAGCCGGCCCATGGTCTCCCCTCCCCCGGTTCCGGCGGTTTGCCGTCCGCCCTCGCCCAAGATACCGTGACCATCCAGATGATGGGATCATCTGATGAGACCATCCGGATTGCGGGAGGAACCATGACGGGCGTCCCCGAGATCGACCTCACCGACGCCGAGGTGCTGCGCGACCCCTTCACCGCCTACGGCCGCGCCCGCGAGCAGGCGCCGCTCGCCCGGATCAGCGCCCCGGGATTCGGCCCCCTGTGGGCGCTGACCCGGCACGAGGGCGCCCGGGCCATGCTCGGCGACACCCGCTTCGAGCTCGACGCCACCAGCTACATGCGGCCCGACGTGCCCGACGACTGCCTGCCGTACATGCGGACCATGGGCGAGATGAACGGCCCCGAGCACGCCCGGCTGCGCAGGCTGGTCGCGCCCGCGTTCAGCGCCCGCCGCGCCGCGGAGTTCCGGCCGCGGATCGAGCCGATCGTCAGGCGGCTCCTCGACGGCCTGCCGGGCCACGCCGGGGACGGCTGGGTCGACCTGCTGGCCCACTTCGCCCGCCCGCTGCCCATCGACGTCATCTGCGAGCTGGTCGGCGTCCCCGAGACCGACCGGCCGCGCTGGCGCGGCTACGGCGCCACCGTCGCGATGGGAGCCGGGCCCGCGTTCGCCGAGGCCATCCCGGGCATCATGGACGCCGCCAAGCAGGCCATCGCACGGCGCCGTCGAGAGCCCGGCGACGACCTGCTCGGCGACCTGATCCGCGCCCAGGCCGAGGACGGCGACCGGCTCGGCGACGAGGAGATGGTCACCCTCGTGTGGCACCTGCTCATCGCCGGGCAGACCCCCGCCAACCTCATCGCCAACGCCGTGGACGAGCTGCTGCGCCGGCCCGGGCAGCTCGCCGCGCTGCGCGCGGATCCCGCCCTCATGCCGCGCGCGGTGGAGGAGCTGATCCGCTGGTGCGGCCCGACGCTGCTGGCGATCCCCCGCCACGCGCGCGAGGACACCGACCTGTACGGCACGCCGGTGCGCAAGGGCGAGACGGTGACCGTCGCCGTCGCGGCCGCCAACCGCGACCCGCGCGCCTTCCCCGACCCCGACCGGCTCGACCTCACCCGGCCCCCCGGCGGGCACCTCGGCTTCGCCCACGGGCCGCACTTCTGCCTCGGCGCCTCCCTGGCCCGCGTGCAGACCGAGGTCGCGCTCACCACGCTCCTGGAGCGCTTCCCCCGCCTGGCGCCCGCCGCGCCCGGGCAGGACCTGCGCGCCCCCGACCCGGGCACCTGGCGGCTGACGTCGCTGCCCGTCACCCTCTGACCCCCGAGGAGGCGTTTTCCGAGTGGCACGCATCGGCGAGCGCGGCGACCTGCTGCGATGCACGTTCTGCGGCAAGAGCCAGGAGCAGGTCCGCAGGCTCATCGCGGGGCCGGCCGGCATCTACATCTGCGACGAGTGCGTCGGGCTGTGCACCGAACTCCTGCACGAGGAGGAACCGGGCACCCCCGCCACCGCGAGCGAGCCGCCGGCGCCCCGCGAGATCCACGCCTTCCTCGACCAGTACGTGATCGGCCAGGACCACGCCAAACGGACACTCGCGGTCGCCGTCTACAACCACTACAAGCGCCTGCGCCTGGAAAACGGGAGACAGGCCGGGCAGCAGGAGCCGGTCGAGCTGGGCAAGTCCAACATCCTGCTGATCGGCCCGACCGGCTGCGGCAAGACCCACCTCGCCCAGACCCTGGCCAGGATGCTGGACGTGCCGTTCGCGATCGCCGACGCCACCGCGCTCACCGAGGCCGGCTACGTCGGCGAGGACGTCGAGAACATCCTGCTCAAACTCCTGCACGCCGCCGGCGGCGACGTCCGCAGGGCACAGACCGGCATCGTCTACATCGACGAGATCGACAAGATCACCCGCAGGAGCGAGAACCCGTCGATCACCCGCGACGTCTCCGGCGAGGGCGTCCAGCAGGCGCTGCTGAAGATCCTGGAGGGCACCATCGCCAACGTGCCCGCCCAGGGCGGCCGCAAGCACCCCCAGCAGGACCTCATCGCCATCGACACCCGCGACGTGCTGTTCATCGCCGGCGGCGCGTTCGCCGGCCTGGAACAGATCGCCGAACAGCGGATCGGCCGCGGGCGCGCCGGGTTCGGCGCCACGCCACGCCCCCCGGAGGAGGACCCCCTGGCGCAGGTCATGCCCGCCGACCTGATCAAGTTCGGGCTGATCCCGGAATTCGTCGGCCGCCTGCCGGTGGTCTCGACCTTCCAGCCGCTGGACCACGCGGCGCTGGCACGGATCCTCACCGAGCCGCGCAACGCCCCGATCAAGCAGTACCAGCGGCTGTTCGAGCTGGACGGGGTCGAGCTGGAGTTCACCGAGGACGCCCTCGGCGCGATCGCCGAGCAGGCGCTGCTGCGCCGCACCGGCGCCCGCGCGATCCGCGCGATCCTCGAAGAGGTGCTGCTCAACGTCATGTACGAGGTGCCAAGCCGCGACGACGTGGCCCGGGTCGTGGTCGACCGCGCCACCGTGCTCGGCAACGTCAACCCGACCCTCGTCCCGCGCGGCCGCCCCGAGGCCCGGCGGGAACCCCGCGACAGGTCGGCCTGACCAACGCGGGCCAGGGCGTCAGCGCGGTGGCAGCGTGGTGGCCAGGAACCCCTCCAGAGCCGCGGTCACCTCGGCGGGGCGTTCCAGCGGCGGCAGGTGACCGGTCCGCGGCAGGTCGAGGCGGCGGGCCCCCGCGATGCCGGCGGACAGCAGCCCGGACACCTCCTGGATGCCGGGCACGTCCGACAGGCCGTTGATCACCAGGGTGGGCGCGGTGACCTCGTGCAGCCGTCCGGCCGCCGGCGGGTCGAGCTGCCGTTCGGCGGCGGGCGGGCCGCTCCACTCGCGCCGGAACACCTCCCGGCACATCTCCACGGCGGCCTCCCACACCTCGTCGGACAGGTCGGCACGCCCCCGGCCGGGACCGGCCACCTGCCACAGGGTGTGGGCCCGGGCCATGGCCAGCGTGTCGGCGGGGTCGACCTGCCCGGCGGCGCCGCCGCGGTAGCGGGCCAGCCGGTCGGCGGGCACCGCGCCGTGGACGCGCTCGCGGGCCTGGGCCAGCATCTCCGGCGGCCACGCATGCCCGGACAGGCCGGAGCAGATCAGCACGAGCGCGGCCACCCGGTCCGGCGCGGCCAGCGCGGCCTCCACGGCGTAGGCGCCGCCCATCGAACAGCCCACCAGAGCGGCCCGCCGCACGCCGAGCGCGTCGAGCACCGCCAGCAGATCCTCGTGATGGCACACCCGCTCCCCGGGGTCGCCGGACTCGCCGTGGCCGCGCCAGTCGTAGCGGATCACCCGATGCCGCCGCGACAGCGCCTGGAACTGGTGCTCCCACATGCGCCGATCGGCCACCCCGGCGTGCGAGAACACCACCGCCACGTCGTCGTCAGGGCCCGCCTGGTCGTACGCGATCCGCAGATCGTCGATCATCGCCATGCGCGCACCGTACCGCCGCGTGATCATCGGGGCGCGGCCCGTTCGCCACGAGCACACCCGTTAATGCCGTTGCAGTCATATAACCCGTTCGGTATGTTGAGGGTATGCGCTTCGACGTGCTCGCAGAACCCGCGCGGCGGCGGATCCTCGACCTGCTGCTCGAACGCCCACGCCTCGTCGGCGAGCTCACCGAGCAACTCGGCCTGACCCAGCCCGGCACCTCCAAACACCTGCGCGTGCTACGCGAGGCCGGACTCGTCACCGTCCGCAAGGACGCCCAGCGCCGCTGGTACGAACTACGCCCGCAACCACTCGCCGAGATCGACGCCTGGCTCGCGCCCTACCGCCGGCTGTGGGCCGGCAGCTTCGACCGCCTGGAGCGACACCTCGACACCATGGAGGACGAACCCACATGAACGAGCAGCTCACCACGGCCCCCGACGGCCGCACCACCCTGCACATGGAACGCCGCCTGCCCCACCCCCCGGCAAAGGTCTGGCGAGCCCTCACCGAACCCGCGCACCTGGCCCAATGGTTCCCCGCCGAGATGCGGATCGACGGCGACCAGATCAGCTACGGATTCGGCCCCGACGGAAAGGTGACCGAACTGGACCCGCCACGGCTCCTCGCCCACACCTGGGGCGAAGACGAACTGCGCTGGGAGGTGCGGCCCGACGGCGACGGCAGCGTCCTCACCCTGGCCCACACCTTCGGCGACCGCTTCGGCGGAGCCAGCTTCGCCGCCGGCTGGCACACCTGCGTCCAGGCCCTCGCCAGACTGCTCGACGGCCTGCCCGCCACCGCCCCCGCCGACATGGGCCTCCTGCACGAGCACTACATCGCCATCCTCGGCCTGACCTCCGGCACCACCCAAGGCGACACCACACGCGTCGAACGCCAGCTCACCCGCCCCGCCGACCAGGTATGGCAGGCCCTCGACGGCGACCACGCCACCCCCGGCACCCCACCCCCCGCCCCGTTCACCATCCCCACCGTCCCCCCGGGCCCCGTCCACCGGGCAGAACCCGGCAAACTCCTCGAGTACGCCACAGCGGACGGCATGGTGCGATGGGAACTCGCCGAAGGCACCGGCCACGGCGCCCGCCTCATCCTCACCCACACCGGCGAGACCGCCGCCCTGCCCGCCTGGCGCGCCCACATCGAGAACCTGGCCACCACCCTCGCCCACTCCGACACGCCACCCGCCTAGCGACCACTCCCCGCGCCTCCCCGCCGGGCCGGACCCATCCGGAGACCCGGCCCGGCAACCTCACCACCACCGGACACACGCACGCCGGCCTCACCACTGCCGGACACACGCACGCCGGCCTCAGCGCGACACTCACGCACCCAGACCGAGGGCGGCCGCCGTGACCGCACGAGCCCGTGACGGCGCCAGCAGCAGATCCGCCGAATCCGACAACTGATCCACACTGCCCACCAACGGCAACCCCCTGACCCGCGGATCCGACACCGACTCCAGCAGCGCCCTGACGAACCGGTCACCCCCGATCACCTGGAACGGCCGATCGTGGAACCCACGCACCCGCTCATCCAGCCGCTCGGCCAGCGCCATCCGGTTCTGCATCGCCGCCACCCGCCCGTACGCCGCCGCCAGCCCCCTCTCACGATCCCGCCACGACCGGGCGGCCAGCGCCATCCCCAGCGACTCCCCCAGCTCCGCCGACCCCGGCAACCGGGCCAGCGCACTGCCCAGCCACTTCGCATACGGCGGATACCGGCGCCGCAGCAACAACGCCAGCCGCATCACCTCACGCACCAGCCGCGCCCCCACCACCGCCGACCCCGGCTCGTCACCCACCTCCCCGCACCGCCCCGGAAACGACTCCTCCTGCGCGATACGCCGCCACTGACACGCCAGCACATACCGCCACACATCATCCGGATACCAGCGCAACGCCGCCCGAACCGCCTCCAACCGCCCCAACCCATCGTGAAAGACCTCTCCCCCCGTCACCTCCGCCAGACACTGCCACGGCACCGACAACCAGTCGAGCAGCGAGATCCCCCCACCACCCGGATCGAACCCGAGCCGCCCCTCCAGCCACACCCCCAGATCGGCCACCTCGACACCCGGCCGCACCACACCGTGATAGTCGAACACCGTCGCGAAACCACGAAACCGCCCCGGCAACCCGGCCACCACCTTCGCCTCCACGGCCTCCACCGCGTCCGGCTCCGCGAACACCAGCACCCGCGGCCCCCAGTCATGGTCCGCCGAACGCCCGGTGTCGAACGCCAGCACCTCCGACCCCGGCCCGATCAACGCGGCACTGTGCGGCACACCCCCCACCAGCGGCGCCACCACCTCGGCATAGAAGGCTCGGGACAACTCAATACCAGGCACAAAATCGGACATCACACCGCCCACTGTGCCTGACGCCTTCCGCAACCTCACCCGAATTAATCCCACGAACGGTTCGCGAGAACCCCGAGCCGGAAACCACGACACCCCCGGCGAAACCCGCGACCTCACACCCACCCCCGCAAGACCGGGATACCGGCCTCAGCGCACCCGCGCGGCCAGCACCCGGACCCGCCGATACCCGATCCGCTCATACACCCCGATCGCCGCCGGATTGTCGTCGTCCACCATCAACGCCACCCGCCCATGCGCCGCCACCAGCTCACCCGACACCCACCGGCACACCCGCTCCGCCAGCCCCCGCCCCCGGAACGGCGCCGCCGTCGCCACCCCCGCCAGCAACCCCACCGAAGGCGCACTCCACGCGTCAGCCGCCACCGCCGCCAACCGCCCTTCCACCCGCAGCCCGGCCCACCGCCGCACCCCGGCCCCGCCCGGCACCGCGTACGACCCCGGCGCGGCCTCCGCCAGCAACGCGGCCACCTCCGCGTCGTCCTCCGGCACCAGCCACCCGACCTCACTCACACGCCCAGCACCCCCGGCGTCCGCACTCTCGGCACCCGCACCCCCGGCACCCCCAGCATCGGCACCAGCACCAGCACCAGCAACGCGGCCCTGCTCACCTCCACGGCCGGCACCACCGAAACCACCCCCGGATCCAGCCACACCGGCCCGCACGGACGGCCCACCAGACGGCCCACCAGACGGCCCACCGGACAGGCCCATCCACGAGAAGGCCCCCGCCACCTCCAACCCATCGACCTTGGCCGTCACCCCGGCCACCAGATCCGCCTCACCCAACGGCCGGAACGACGGCCCCACCTCCGCCAGCGCATGCCGCACCAACGCGGCCGCACTCGACCCCTCACCCCACACCGCCAGCCGATCACGCCGCGCCAACCCGGGCCCCGCGGCCACCACCGCCCCACCCAGCGCCCACGCCCGAGCCCCACCCGTCAGACCCCGCGCCACCCACATCAGCAGATCGTCATCACCACACGCCGCCCGCACCCGATCCGCCGAGGCCAGCTCACGAATCACAAAATCGCTCCCGGACGGTAGGCCGCGGCCTCCGGATACGCCGCCACGACCTCACCCACCCGCTGCGACACCGCCTCCACCTGATCGGCCGCCGCCCCCGTGAACGACACCCGGTCCGCCAGCAACCCCTCCAGCGCCGCCCGATCCAACGGGAACCGCTCATCACCCGCCAGCCGATCCAGCAACTCGTTCGCCGCACCACGCGACCGCATCGCCAGCGCCGCCGCCACCGCGTGCTCCTTGATCAGCTCATGCGCCTGCTCCCGGCCCACACCCGCCCGAACCGCCGCCATCAACATCTTCGTCGTCGCCAGGAACGGCAGATAACGGTCAAGCTCCGCCTCGATCACCGCCGGGAACGCCCCGAACTCGTCCAGCACCGTCAGCATCGTCTCCACCAGCCCATCGAAGGCGAAGAACGCATCCGGCAACGCCACCCGGCGCACCACCGAACACGACACATCCCCCTCGTTCCACTGGTCGCCCGCCAGCTCCCCCACCATCGAGGCGTAACCCCGCAACACCACCGCCAGCCCGTTGACCCGCTCACACGAGCGCGTGTTCATCTTGTGCGGCATCGCCGACGAACCGACCTGCCCCTCCTTGAACCCCTCCGTCACCAGCTCATGCCCCGCCATCAACCGGATCGTCTTGGCCAGCGACGACGGCGCCGCCGCCAGCTGCACCAGCGCCGACACCACCTCGAAGTCCAGCGACCGCGGATAGACCTGCCCCACACTCGTCAACCGCCGCTCGAACCCCAGATGCGCCGCCACCCGCCCCTCCAGCTCGGCCAGCTTCGCCCGATCGCCCCCCAGCAGGTCGAGCATGTCCTGCGCCGTCCCCACCGGCCCCTTGACGCCCCGCAACGGATAACGACCGAGCAGCTCCTCCAGCCGCCGGAACCCCACCAGCAGCTCATCGGCGGCCGACGCGAACCGCTTGCCCAGCGTCGTCGCCTGCGCCGCCACATTGTGCGAACGGCCCGCCACCACCGTCGCCTCGTGCTCCTCCGCCAGCGTCGCCAGCCGCGCCAGCAACGCCACCACCCGATCACGCACCAGCAGCAGGCTGTCACGCACCTGCAACTGCTCGACGTTCTCCGTCAGGTCACGCGAGGTCATCCCCTTGTGCACCTGCTCATGCCCCGCCAGCGCGTTGAACTCCTCGATCCGCGCCTTCACGTCATGCCGGGTCACCCGCTCCCGCGCCGCGATCGACGCCAGATCCACCCGCTCGACCACCTTCTCGTAGTCGGCCACCGCTCCCTCGGGCACCGCCACGCCCAGCTGCGCCTGCGCCCGCAACACCGCCAGCCACAACCGGCGCTCGGCCACCACCTTGTACTCGGGCGACCACAACCGGGTCAGCTCCGGCGAGGCATAACGGGCGGCCAGGACATCAGGGATACGCGGCTTGGAAGTCACGTCGGACAAGTCTATTCACACAGCTCCGGCCGCACAGCACCAGGCCATGCGGGGCGGAACCAGCCCCCACTCAGGACGTAGAGGCCGGCGCCTTCCCCCCGGCTCCACCGACCGCGCAACCCTTTCGCGTCGAGGCGGTGGTGTTGGGTTGGATCTCTGGGCGGTGACACGGCGCCAGCGCCTTTACAATGTAGATTTATAACGACAACGTCCGCGGCACGGGGTACGACATGGACCTGGCCGGCCCCGCTGCCGCCCGAGGCCCCGGATGTCGAAGGACACCGTGCCTGCGTATCGGACGAGACAGACCCCGCGGGCGCCTCCGGCTGCAATGGTGACAGCCCGGAAATGTCCTCGGGCGAGCATCCGAAGAGGAGAAAAGGCCATGCGAAAGGTTCTTCGATGGGCGGTGCTGCCGCTCGCCATGGCCGCGCTCGCGAGCGCGGCGCTGCCTGCGGCGGCGGCGACCACGACGGCGACCACGACGACCACGTACGAGATCGAGCTGATCTCGCTGACGTGCAACAAGAAGCAGACCACCGTCGGCAAGGACAGGCCCTACCTGAACATCGACGGGACGCGCGAGTTCGGCCCGGTCGAGATGGGCAAGGGCGACACGGAGTCTCTGGTGGGGAGGACGCACCAGTTCAGCGGCACCAGCGCCGTCATGGAGCTGTTCGAGGAAGACAGCGGCGTGGACGACTTCCTCGGCAGCGTCATCGTCAACGACACCGAGTCCGGCGCGGGTGTCCAGATCGACGAGTTCGACCACCTGAACGGCGCCAAGTACACCATCGTGTACGAGGTCAACCCGGCCTGACGGTCCCGGCATCGGTCATCAGGGTTCGAGGACGCTCCGACTCCCCCGCGAGTCGGAGCGTCTTCGGCATTCCCCACCCGATTTCTGGCGACTTATGAGGACAATTGCCTTCTCGTAACTCGGGCGGATAATTATCATCGGGGCCGCCGCACGAGATCGTGCCGACGGGGGACGCCGGATGAACGAGTTGCGCGTACGGGTGCTGGGGATGTGCTCGATCACCAAGGGAGACGGCCATGCCGTCCCCATCAGGTCGGCCAAGGCGCGGGCGCTGCTGTGCTACCTGATGATCGAGGGCAGGCCGTACACCAGGTCGGCCCTGGCCGGTCTGCTGTGGGGTGAGCGGGCGGAGACGAACGCGCGCGGGAGCCTGCGGCTCGCCCTGATGGAGCTGCGCCGGACCGTGGGAGACCACCTGACCATCGCCCCGTCCCAGGTCGCCTTCGATCGCGGCCGTCCGTACTCCCTCGACTGGGAGGACCTGGTCGCGGACGGCTCGGTGCCGGAGGACTACCGGGGCGGCCTCCTCGACGACCTGGCGATTCCCGACGCCCCGCGGTTCGACGACTGGGTGGCCGAGCGTCGCCGGCAGGCCGGCCAGGCGGCGGCGCTGGCGCTGCGCGAGCGGGCATGCGCGGCGCGCCGGCAGCGTGACCATGAGGGCGCGGCACGGGTGGCACGGCGCCTGCTCGAGATCGACCCGCTCGACGAGGGCGCCCACCGGATGGTCATCGAGGCCCTGGCGGCGGCGGGAGACCGTGCGGGCGCGCTCACCCACTACGAGACGTGCCGCCGCGTGCTGGACCAGGAGCTCGGCATCCCACCGGACGCGAGCACCGAGGCGCTGCGCCGTCGGATCGTGGCCGCGCCGGGGAGCGTGGCGACAGGAGAGGTGGCGGCAGGAGGCGTGGCGGGAGCGGCCCTGGTCGGTGCCGCCGCGCCGGAAGGGGCGGTGGCGGCAGGGGGCGTCACGGACACGGGCGTGGCGCGGCGGCTCCCCTGCCCGCTGACCGGACTGGTCGGCAGAGACAGCGAGGTCGAGCAGGTGGCGGCGCGGCTGCGTGATCATCACGTCCGCCTGCTGACGCTGACCGGTCCCGGAGGCGTCGGCAAGACCAGGCTGGCCATCGCCACCGGCGAGCGCTTCGACGGCGACGTACTGTTCGTCTCGTTCGCCGGGGTCTGCCCGCCCAACGGCCACGGCCAGGCCACCGCGACGGGGGAACTCGTGACCGAGGCGGACGCCGTGGTGCTGACGCTGGCCCAGGCGATCGGCGTCGACCTGACTCCCCCGAGGCCCGCGCGCGACCTGCTGCTCGCCGCCGTACGCGACCGGCGCACGCTGCTCATCCTGGACAACCTCGAGCATCTGCCCGCCATGGCCGGCCTCGCCGAGGCGATCCTGTCGGCGGCGCCCGGCGTGCGGATCCTGGCCACCTCGCGGCGCAGGCTGGGCAGCTGCGCGGAACACGTGCACGAGGTGCCGGTCCTGCCGGACGTCTCCGCGCGGGCTCTGTTCGTGGAACTGGCCCGCAGGCTCGATCCGCACTTCGACGCCGACCCGCGCGCGCTGGCCCGGATCTGCTCGGCCGTCGGCGGGCTCCCCCTGGCGGTCGAGCTGGCCGCGTCCCTGACGCGCGCGTTGACGTGCGATGAGATCGCCGACCGGCTGGCGGCCACCGGCGATCCGGGCGGGCGGTCTTCGCCCGTGGTCCTGCTCGAGCATCCGGCCCCCGCGACGAACAGGCACGCGAGCATGCGGCAGGTCTTCGACGCCTCCTGGCGGCTTCTCACCGTGCCGGAGCAGCGGGCCCTGACCTGCGTGTCGGTCTTCGCCGGCGGGTTCACGCTCGCGGCCGCGCTGGAGGTCGCCGCCACCGGCGCCGTGGTCATCGCCAGGCTCGCCGACCACTCCCTCGTACGCCGCGACCGCGACGGGCGCTACCGCGTGCACGAACTCGTCCGGCAGTGCGCGGTCGCCCGGCTCTCCGACGACACCCCGCGAGCCCGGCACGCCGCCTGGTACGCGCGGTTCCTCGGCGAGCGGGCGGCTCGGCTGCGCGACCACGCCGACGAGGCCGTGCTCGACGAGGTCGACCCGGACATGGACAACATCCGGCTCGCCTGGCGTCACATCGGCCCCGGCCGGGCGGCGTTCGCGGAGAACCACTGGACGCTCTGCCTGCGCAGGCACTACTACGCCGAAGCGCTGTCGATCGCCGCCGACATGATCGCGAGCAGGCGGGCCGCGGATACGGACGAAGGGCGGGCGGAGCTGGCGCGGTGGCACCGCCTGGCGGGGATCGCGCACTTCCAGTTCGAGCGGGGCGGCGAGAGCCTGGCGGCCCTGACCGACGCGCTGGCCGTGGCCGACCGGCCGCTGCCCGCGACCCGGCTCGGCATGCTCGGGACCCTGGCCGGGACGGTGCTCCGCCAGTCGGCCCGCCGCCTGACGCCGCTGACCGGAGCGGCCAGGAGCGCGCCCGAACGCGCGCTGGCCGCCGAAGCCGCGCGCACGCTGTCGATGCTCGGCGAACTCGGCTACCACCGGCAGGACCAGACCGGCCTGCTGCTCGCCGTCCTGCGTCACCTGGACGCGGCGGAGCGGTCGGGCGGGGTCGCCGAACGCGCGGAGGCGTACGCGAACGTCGCGGTCGTGGCCGCTCTCGCCGGGTTCGGGACGGTGTCACGCCACTATGGCCGCCAGGCCGACGAGGCCGTCGCCGCGGTGCCCGACCCGGTCACGGTCTCACGTGCCCGCCTGGCCCGGGGGCTGCTTCTCGCCGCGGAGGGCCGGTTCGGCGCGGCTCGGGAGACCCTGACGTCGGCTCGCCGCCATCCGGCCGATCGGCGCCTCGCCGAGCACTGCCAGGGACTGCTCGCCGAACTGGAGGTCCAGCGCGGTCGCTACGCGGCCGCCGCCCCGCTGCTGGCGGCGGTGGCCGGGATCTCCGTGGCGCGGATGGGCGACGAGCTGTCCGGTTACTGGTGCCTGACCGGCCAGGCGGAGGCGATGCTGCGGCTGGCCGACGTCGAGCCCGCCGAGGCCGCTCAGGCGCTGAAGGCCGCCCGCGTGGCGACGTCGGCCCTCCCCCGGCTCGACGAGAACCACTTCGCCCGCGCCGGCGGGAAGATCCAGACGATCCAGCGGCTGCGCCTTGGCACGCTCCAGGCCCAGCTCTGCCTGCTGGACGGTGACGTGACCACCGCGCGGCGGGTCGTGATCGACGCGCTGCGCGTCGCGGACCGGCCGGACATGCCGCTGCGGGGAACCCTGGAGGCGTGGGCGGGGCTGGCGGAGGTGCTGCGGGCGCTGCGGATGACCGACCCGGCCATCCCCCGGCTGCTGCGCCACATGGGCGAGCTGGCCAGGCGGACCCCGTCGGCCGCCCCCCGGATGGGCTGGGCGGCGGCACTCCTGCTCGACCTCACCGGCCGGGCGCCGGCGGCCCGGCGCGCCGCCACCCGGGCCCTCGCCGCCGCCCGCCGGCTCGGGATCGCCTTCGACGAGGCCCGATCGTACGAAGCGCTGGGTGAGGCCGAGCACGCCCGGCGGCTGCACGCCGCGCTGGGCACCGCCCCCCTTGCCGCGCCACTCACCGCGCCACTCACCGCGCCCCTGAACGCGTCCCCTCCCGTGCCCCTCACCCGGCGGCGCTGAACTCCGGCGGGAAGGAGGCCCGTCCGGCGCGTCGCCGCAGGGCGGCCAGATCGCGGACGACGATCTCCCGGCGGCCGGTCTCTATCCAGCCCCGGTCGCGCAGGGTACGCAGCGCCCGGGCGGTGGCGATCCTGGACGAACCGGTCCAACCGGCCAGCTCCTGCTGGGACAGCGGAAGGCTGATCCGCAGGCCCGCCGGGCAGTCGTCACCGAACCGGTCCGCGAGCTCGACCAGCCGTTTGGTCACCCGGCCGAGCGTGTCGAGGGAGCCGAACTCGGCCAGCTTGTCCTCGGCCTCCCGTACCTGCCTGCCGAGCAGCCGCAGCAGCGCCACCACCACGGCGGGACTGTCGCGCAGGAGCCCGGCGAACGCGGAGGACGGCAGGGACAGCCCCGCCACCGGCTCGAGCGCGGTCGCCGACATGGCGCGCTCCCGCTCGCCCAGCACCGACAGCCCGCCGAGCACCTCCCCCGGACCGAGCATCCACAGCACCGTCTCGTTGCCCACCGCGGTCGAACAGGTGACTTTCACCCGGCCCGCCCGTATCAGCAGCATCCAGTCCGAACGGTCCCCCTCCCGGAACAGAACCGCCCCCGCCGGCCAGCGACGCACCCGTCCCCGCAGGTCCGCCAGCCCTTCTTCCCACCGTTCCACGGTCACCTCCATCGCGTGGGCCGAGTATGGCGGCCGTGCCGTCAGCGCGCCGTTTGCCCGGCGTTAGCGGAGCACGCCGACCGGCGCGCCCTGGGGCGTTGGCTCTCAAGCCGACAGCTGTTCGTAGCCCGCCACACATTCCAACGTCGCGGGATCTGGCACGGCGCGCAGCGGAGAAGTCTGCAATGAGGGCGAAGGCCCAGAGATGGCGCGCCTTCCGCTTACGGTCACAGCTCATCGCCGTCAAGCGAACCGGCTTGTCATGGTCGTATCTGCCCATGTGCCAACATGACTGGTCAGTCGCGCCCCAGCACCGCAGGCGCGAAGCCCCGGGCATCGGTCATTCAGATCACGTCGAAGTCCGCCATCATCGCCATGTCCTCGTGTTCGAGGTTGTGGCAGTGGATCATGTAGCGTCCCCGGTAACCGTCGAACCGGGCCAGGACGTCGACGACCTCGTACGGTCGCACGTCCACGGTGTCCTTCCAGCCGGCGTCGGTGAGGGCGGGCGGCCTGCCGTTACGGGAGAGCACGTGGAAACGGGCCAGGTGCACGTGCACCGGATGGTGGAAGTCGCTGGTGAATCGCCAGATCTCGGTGCTGCCCAGGTGAGGAGTGGCCAGGGCCCGGCCGGGGCGGTAGCGCTGCCCGTTGATCGTCCAGGAAGCACCACCGCCCTGGCCGGTGCGGCGGAAATCGAAAGTACGGGTGGCGACGGCGGGCGCTACGGGTTCGACCGCGGACAGCCGCTTCGGGGTCGCGGAGTCGTCCTTGGCCTTCCGGGTGACGCGGAACCGCATCACCTCACCGCCCAGCCTGTCGGTCATGGTCACGTCGGTGCCGACGGGGTAGGCGGAGAAGTCCACGATCACGTCGAAGCGTTCGCCCGGCGCGATGGTGATCGCGTCGTGGGCCACGGGGGCGGTGAGCAGCCCCTGGTCGCTGCCGACCTGGATGAAATGCCCGCCCGGCGTCAGCGCCAGCCGGTAGCGGCGGGCGTTGGAGGCGTTGAGCAGCCGCAGCCGGTAGCGGACCGCGTCGACCTCGAGAATGGGCCAAGGGGCGCCGTTGACCAGGATGACGTCGCCCTCGACGCCCTCCATGTAGGCGTCCTGCACGCCTGGGCGGATGAGCAGGCTGGGGTCCAGCGACGGGAAGCGGAAGGAGCCGTCCTCCTCGAAGGCCCGGTCGCAGATCATCAGGGGGATGTCCCGCTCGCCCTTGGGCAGCGGCAGCGCGTCGTCCTCGTCGTCGCGGACGATCAGGAAGCCGGCCAGGCCACGCCAGACCTGCGGTCCGGTGAAGTCCATGCGGTGATCGTGGTACCAGAGCGTGGCCGCCCGCTGCTCCAGCGGGTAGACGTAGTCCTTGGCCCCTTGGTGGACGGTCCACGACATGTGGTGGGAGTGGTCGCCGTGCGGCGGCCGGAAGCCCTGGCCCGGTGCGACGACCAGGTCTGTGGGGTAGCCGTCGGAGTCCGGCGGTGTGACGCCGCCGTGCAGGTGAGTCGAGGTGGGCACGGGCAGCTCGTTGCGGACCCGGAGGATGGTGCGGCTGCCGCGCCGCAGGTCGAAGGTCGGGCCCGGGAACATGCCGTCGTATCCCCAGACCTCGGTCGTCGTGCCGGGGATGATCTCCATCTTGGAGGCGCGCTGGACCACCTCGTAGTGGCCGGGCCGTACCGGGACCGCGGTCTTGGGGATCGGCAGCGGCACGGTGAACTTCGGGGGCAACGGCAGCGCACTCGTCAGAGCCTCGCCGGAAACCTCGGTGCCGCATCCGGCGATCGCGAGCCCGGCTCCGCCCAGCAGGCCGAGGAAGCCGCGACGGGAGATCATCGCGTCACCCGCCAGATCAGGACCGTCAGCACGGCCGTGGCGCCGAAGATCGCCATGCCGAGCGGGAAGTGCACCGCCAGGACCCGATCCTGCCCGACCATGATCTGGAGCGTCTCGGCGGCCACGAGCGCGGCGGCGGCCCAGACGGGCCAGATCGGTCCCCGAGCCGGGCGCCACAGCAGGATCGAGGACAGCAACTGGAGGTAGAGCATGCTGTGGGTGAATCCGCCGTTGTTGCGATGCCAGGTGAGCAGGTCCACGTCGCCGGTGACGAACAACCCGGCCAGCAGCGCCTGCGCGAGCACCCCGAGCAGGTGCAGCACGGCGCTCGACCGCAACGCCCAGACAATCCAAGTCCTCATGGACGCCATGCTGATGAACCCGAGCCGGAAAATCGTCACGCTGGAGGCGGCGCATCGCCGTACATCCCGGGATGTACGGCGCGACCCGATCGAGCGCGTCTACGACCGGGGACGTAGTCGCTTAACCCTCCCCGCGCGGGTCGGCCCGGCCCTGCCCGGTGTCCTACCGTGACAGGGTGCAGGACAGGGTGAAGGACAGAGTGAAGGCCAGAGTGAAGGCCAGAGTGAGGCTCCGGAAGACCGACACGTTGATCGCGGTGGCAGTGCTGACGCTCGGCGTCGTCGGCACCTATGGCCGGTTGTCCGACTCCGGTCTCACGGAGCGGCCGCTGGACGCCTTCGGCCTCACGCTGATCACGGTGGCGTCGCTGGCGCTCGCCTGGCGACGGATCGCTCCCATACCTGTCGGGATGATCGCGGTGGGTTGCGGCATCGCTTACTACGGCGCGCTGTATCCGGGGATCTTCGCGGCCGCGCCCGCGCTGATCGCGACCTACACCGCGGCGACCCTGGGCAGGCGGAACCTGGCGGTCGCTCTGGCGGTGACGCTGGCCGTGGGCGTCGGCGTCCTCGTCGCGCTGTCCGACACCGATCCGGAGCCCGGCGGCCTCAGTCTCCTCAGCGGCTGGCTGGTGGCGGCGGTGGTGTTCGGCGAGGTGACCAGGAACCGCCGCGCCTACCTGAACGAGGTCGAGCAGCGGGCGATCGAGGCCGAGCGGACCAGGGAGGAGGCGGCCCTGCGCCGGGCCGGCGAGGAACGGCTGTGGATCGCCCAGGAGCTCCACGACACGCTCACCCACGCCATCTCGGTCATCAACGTGCAGACTTCGGTCGCCTTGCAGTTGCTGGAACGCGACCCCGGGCTGGCCCGCACGGCGCTGCGGGCCGTCAAGGAGTCGGGCCACGAGGCGATGCACGAGCTGCGCGCCACGCTCGGTGTGCTGCGCCAGGCCGAGCTCGACGGGCAGGAGGCCGGACTGGCCCGGCTGCCCCGGTTGGTGGAGCGGGCGGAGGCGGCGGGGCTGCCGGTGAAGATGGTCGTGATCGGTGATCGTCGCGAGCTGCCGCCGGAGGTCGACCGGGCCGCCTACCGCATCGCGCAGGAGGCGTTCACCAACGTGTTGCGGCACGCCGGGCCGGCTTCCATCACACTGACCATCGCATACGCTCCTGAGATGATCACGTTGCGGGTCGAGGACGACGGGAACAACGACGCGGGCACGGCGGAGCACGGCATGGGGCTGATCGGGATGCGCGAACGGGCCGTGGCCGTGGGCGGTTCCCTCGTCACCGGGCCGCGGCCGGAGGGCGGCTTCGCCGTACAGACCGAGCTGCCGGTGGGGACGCTCACGTGATCCGCGTGCTGCTGGCCGACGACCAGCCCCTGATCCGCGCCGGCTTCAAGGCTCTGCTGGAGCTGGCCGAGGACATCACCGTCGTCGGCGAAGCGGGCAACGGCGGCGAGGCCGTCGAGCTTTGCCGGCTGCTGCGGCCGGACGTGGCGTTGCTCGACGTCAGGATGCCGCTGCTCGACGGAATCCAGGCCACCAGGAGGATCGGGGCCGACGCCGAGCTCGACACGGTGCGCGTGGTGATCCTCACCAACTACGCCCTCGACGAGTACGTCTTCGCCGCGCTGCGGGCCGGGGCGAGCGGCTTCCTGGTCAAGGACATCGAGCCGGCGCACCTGCTCGAGTCGGTGCGCGTCGCCGCCCGTGGCGAGGCGCTGCTGTCCCCGTCGGTCACCCGGCGGTTGATCGAGGAGTACGTCTCCACCCCGCCCAGGCCGGTGCCCGGCCCCGGGCTGGAGCGGCTCACCGACCGCGAGCGCGAGGTGCTCTCCCTGGTCGCGACCGGCATGTCCAACGATGAGATCGCCGTCCACCTGACCATCAGCCATGCCACCGCCAAGACTCATGTCAGCCGGATCATGGCCAAGCTCGGGGCCCGCGACCGTGCTCAGCTGGTGGTCCATGCCTACGAATCCGGACTGGTCACACCCGGAAGCCGTTAGGGCGTCCGTGTCAACGGACCCGCCGACGCGACCGCCCAGCAAGTGATCGACGCCTCCGTACGCGCCCGGCGCTCCCGCCTGATCGCCGGCACCATCACCGACGGCTAACTCCGGGGACTGGTCCTGGAGTCGAGCCAGGCGTCGATCAGCTCCGTGAAGTCCTCACCCGTGTGCTGGTTGACCCAGGTGGTGAAGGACGCCCGGTCCTGGCCGGTGTTGCGGTGCTCCTGAACCCAGGCGCGGGTCATGGCGAAGAACCTCTTGTCGCCGATGCGCTTCCTGATTTCGTGCAGCATCAGGGCGGGGCCGTAGTAGACGTTGCTGCCCGCGAACCAGTCCCGTCGGTAGTCGCCCGGCGGGCCCATCTGCTCGCGCACCTCCTTCTCGCGCTCGCGCAGGTCGGCCATGTGGTCGTTCATCGAGCCGGGGTTGTGGTCGGCGGTCCACTGGATCTGGAAGTACATGGCGAAGCCCTCGTTCAGCCACACGTCTTGCCAGGTCCGGGGGCCGACGCTGTTGCCGAACCAGTGGTGCGCGAGTTCGTGCAGCACCACTTCGGCGCGCAGGTACCGGCCCCCGAGAGTGATCATCTGCTGGGTCTCCATGCCGGACCCGCTGGTGGCCACCAGCCCGGCACTGGGGAACGGGTAGGGCCCGGCCTTCTTCTCCATCCAGCGCAGCATCTCCGGCATCCGGCGCACCACGGGCAGGGCCCAGCCGTCCTCCCGGCGTACCCAATAGGTGATCGGGATGCCGCGCGGGCCCTTCGCCCGGTGCATCCGGTATCTGTCGGCGGTGAACAGTGTCAGGTAGCTGGCGACCGGGTCGGCCGACTCCCAGCGGTAGGTGACCGTGCGCCCCTTCTCGCTCCTGCCCCGGTACGTGCCGTGCGCGACGCCCGCCCAGCCCTTGGGCACGGTGATGGCGACGTCGTAGAGTGCCTCGTCCGACGGGTGGTCGTTCACCGGAAACCAGGTGAACGCGCCGAAGGGCTCCTGCAACGCCCACGCCGACCCGTCGGCGGCCGAGCGCAGGCCGAGCAGCGCGAGGTCGGAGCGCCGTTGCCCGGACCTGTGCGGTTTCGGCACACCGTGGTAGCGGACCACGACCCGGGCGCCCTGATCGGCGGAGAGCGGGGCGGGCAGCGGGATCGTCAGGTCGTCGAGCCTGTGCTTGGGCTTGACGGGCCTGCCGCCGACGGTCACCTCGTCGATCTTCAGGGCGCGGCCGAAGTCAAGCCTGATCTCGCTGATCGGTTCCATGGCCCGGAGCGTGAGCGTGGCGGTCCCGGTCAGGCTCCGCCTGGCCGGCCGCCAGGCCAGCGTCAAGCCGTAGTGGAGCACGTCGATCGACGGGTTGCCGTATGCGGGGAAGACCGGATCCCGGACCGGTTGCGAGCGGCCCTTCGCATAGGGGGCCAGATTCACGGGCGGGTCGGACGTGAGGGGGGTGGTGGCCGCCGAAGCGACGCCGCTGCCGGTGGCGGCGAGCGCCGCGACCAGGACAAGTAATGAGAACCTCCGCATCCGCGACATCATAGGGATCTTCGTCGAGCTCGGGCGGAAAAGGCGGATAACGGTAGACCAGCGGCGTGCGGGGCGGCCTCGGCGCCGGGCGGTTCACAACTGACAGCCCGGAGAATCCGGAAACCGCCTTTCTGAGCTCAGGCGCTTTGCATAGGTTGCTCGCATGCGGCGCAGAACGCTCGGCTACGAGGACGCGGTACGGATCCTGGGTGGGGAGAGCGCCGTCCTCCGGGCGTTCGGCTGGCTCTCCGGCGCGGGGCTGACGGTCGCCTCCGCCGGCGGCAGCGAGCTGGCGCTGAGCCTGTTCGACCTCAAAGGCGAGGTCGAACGCCTCTCCCAGGACGCGGTCTCCACCGTTCGCCGGCGGGTCGGCGGTCTGACCAGGTTCGAGCGCAGCGAGTTGCTGGAGGCGGCCCATGTCGTGATCGTCATTGCCGCGTTCTTCACGGCGCTGGACGATCTCGACGGAGAGCTTCGTACCACGCTGAACACCACGACGCTCGAACTCGTCCGCGCCGAGCAGGCCGCGCTGGCGACGGGACGACCCGTACAGGGCGGACGGATCGCCGAGCTGGTCGAGGTGCTCAACACCCCGGGCAACCTGCCCGATATGGGCGCCCACTGGAGGCAGACCCCGCTCCTCGCCTACTACCAGACGCTGGCGAGGCGGTTGCTCGAGTTCGGCCCCGGCACGGCGGCGTGGGACGGCGCGGACGAGACCACCCGGCTGCGCTGGGCGGCCGGGCTCGAAACGGATCTGCCCAGGCTCGCGACCACGAGGTACGAGCGGATGCTGAGGCAGTTGGCGAGCGACTATCCGGAGGTGGCGTTCTGGGCCCATCAGGCGGGCGTTCGCGTGCTTCTGGACGAGCTCAAGGCGGCCCGCCAGGACGTCACCGAGACGGGGACGAAGCTGGCGGGGCTGGCCCGGATGGTGCGCTGGATGGCCCAGGGCCGCGCTCCTGACGCGTTGCGTTCGGCGCTCAGCACCGAGTATCGGGCGCAGGTCGACCGCCCGCTGACCGACCCGGACGCCGTTCCGGACGGTGTGCGGCTGCCGAAGCTCCGTGAGGTCTACGTCAATCCGTCCTACCGCCGCCTGACCGGCCTCGGCAGGGCGGCGGAGCAGCCCGAGCAGGTCAGCGAGGCCGGCTGGCGGAACGCCGAGCTCGGAGATGATCTGGAGACCTTTCTGGTCCAGCATCTCATCAGTCCGGCCGCCACCAAGGCGCCGCTGGTCGTGCTCGGTCAGCCGGGCGCCGGGAAGTCGTTGCTCACCCAGATGCTCGCCGCGCAACTCCCGCCGGACGACTATCTCGTCGTCCGGGTGGAACTGCGCGACGTCTCGGCGGACGCCGACATCCAGCACCAGATCGAGGAGGCGCTCCAGAAGATCACCAGGGTGGAGCACGAGTGGCAGACGGTGTCCGCCTCGTGCGCGCCCGCGCTGCCGGTCGTGCTCCTCGACGGCTTCGACGAACTGCTCCAGGCCAGCAACACCGTCCACTACGACTACCTGGAGAAGGTCAAGGACTTCCAGGACCGGGGGGCCCGGCACGGCCATCCCGCCGCGGTGATCGTCACCAGCCGGACGGCGGTCGCCGACCAGGTCCGCTACCCGCGGGAGTCGGTCGTCGTCCAGTTGGAGGAGTTCACCGACGCGCAGGTGCGCCGGTGGATCGAGCGCTGGCGCGCGGCCAACCCGCAGCGCGCGCTGAACACGGAGGAGGCGCTGGTGCACGGCGAAATCGCCCGCCAGCCCCTGCTGCTGTTCATGCTGGCGTTGTTTCACGCCGACGGCGGGGAGCTCCAGGGGAAGATCGGCCAGACCGAGCTCTACGAGAGCCTTTTCAGCAGGTTCGCCGAGCGTGAGGTCGACAAACGGGGCCGGCATCTGGGCGAGCGGGACCGGCGCATGCTCATCGCCCGCGAGCTCTATCTGATGTCCATGGTGGCCTTCTCGATGTTCAACCGGAGCTCGCAGAGCGTCACTGACGAGGGCCTTGCCCGTGACCTGGCGGCGCTGCCGTTCGGAGGCGACCCCCGCCGTCGTGACACCGCTCTCGACACCGCCCAGGAGGTGGCCGGGCGTTTTTTCTTCAAACTGTTCGTGCACCGTAACCAGGCCGTGGAAGGCCACACCCTGCACCGCCGGTATGAGTTCCTGCATTCCTCGTTCGGCGAGTTCCTGGTGGGGCGGTGGATCGCCGACGAGTTGGTCCGCGTGGCCGGGCAGCTGCTGAAGAACGCCGATGACCCGATCCCCGTGGCGCCTGACGACACCAGGCTGCGCACGCTCGTGAGTTTCGCCGTCCTGGCCGGCCGGGCCCGTGTCGTGGAGGTCATCGCGGATCGCTTCCGTGCGCGGTCTTCAGAGGAACTCGTGGAGCTCCGGGCCCTGCTCATCCGGCTCTTCCGCGAGTGCATGGACAGCCGGGCCCCCGAGCTGTTGTCGCCGGCCTACGAACCGGTCAGGCTCGGCGTTCCCGCCAGGTTCGCGGTGTACAGCGCGAATCTCTGCACCCTGCTCGTTCACGCGGCCGGAGCCCTGGCGGCCCGCGATCCGAGCCTGACCCGGATCTCCCTGGCCGAGCTGGGCTTTCACGAAGATCTGGACGAGGCGTCCCGGAGTTTCTTCGCCATCACCCGTTCCTGGCACGCCCATCTCAACCGGAAGAGCTGGCACGCCATGCTCGACGTCATCCGGGTGACGGACAGCTCGGGGAGTCGAGACTTCCATCTCTCCTCATGGAATGTCGCGGAGATTCCCGGCGAGGGGCCGAACAGCGCATCCGACCTGCTCGCGGGTCTCACGGTGCGGACGAATCCCCCTGTTCTGCCGGGAACCTGGGTGGGGCAGGTCTTCAGGGAGACCGCGCTGCTCGACTCCGAGACCCAGCACCGCATGCTGACGACGCTGCTCCCGTTTCTCGAGGCGGCCGGTCTCTTCCGCGGAACGGAGTTTCCCATCGGCTCGTCCGGCGCGCTGGCCATGGAGCTCCTCGTTCATCGGCGGCCGTTCGACGCCGTCAGTCGATCGGACTGCTACATCGAGTTACTAGACAGGGAGCCTGAGCCGAATATCGGCTTTGCGCGGTTGTTCCTCGGAGCCCTGCGGAACGAACCGGCCCGGGTTCAGGCCTTGGTGGTCACACGGGCCTGGCAGGAGTTCGAAAGGCTCGCCTGGGCGCATATCACGGCTTTCCTCGACGCGCTCAGGGACTGCCTGGTGAGCCAGTTCGAGGCGCCGCCCCCCTGGTCTTTCCATCCTCGTTTCACCGACCCGATCGATGTGCACAACTACTGCGCGCTCTTGGGATTCCGCGAGGTGCCCCACCACTTCGACGTGCGGGATCTGGCATGCCTGCTCGTACTCCGGGACCTTATGGGCCTGGGCACTCTCGATCAGGTTGAGGCCCTGTGCCAAGCCGTCCCGCACTGGGAGCCGCCCGGCCACCAGGAGCTGGTTCAGGTCGCGCTGTGGGCGGCGATGGCGGAGCGCGACCTCGTGGCGTACGGGCCCCCTTCGATCAACTTGAGCCGGGAGCAGGCCGAGCGTCTCGACGAGGTGGCACCCGGCTACCTGACGGGCATCAGCGAACTCGCCACCCTCTGGCGGCAAGAGAATCCGGTGGTCATCCGCTGATAGCCGATCAGCCGTCGAGGGAGAGTTGATCGGCCAGCCAGAGAATGGGCTCCAGCACGTTGATGGGTTGAATCGCGCCGCGAATGCGGTGGCCCTCCTCCGAGGGGACGACGTTCTGGACATCGTCCGGGTCGAAGACCCTCCGAGCCGGATCGACGTGGAAGCCGATGGCCGAGGTGGCGAAGAAGCGGACGCGCTCCGGGCGGAAGAACTGCCGGATCATGCTCAGCAGCATGTCGCCGTTACCGCTCGCGGACCTCTCACACAAGGCCGTGAAAAGCTCCTCGGTGTCCTGGGGATCTACCCTCGGCAGGTGGTAGGGATCGTCCGGATCCGTAGTGACCAGGCCAAGGCGCTCGGCGGTGGCCAGGACGCGGACATCGTCGAATTTGGTGACACAGACCGCGAGTCGATGGGGCAGCAGTCTGGTGGAGGCATCCGACGCCATGGTTCGATACGCCAACGAGTAGAGCACCCGGTGAAAGTAGTCGAAGCTGTCGCCGGATTGGAACTCGCGGATCGGATCGAAGAGAAACAGGAGCCCGTCGCTGCCCGTGAGAAGGTCGACCGGTTCGCTGGACAACCGGGTTCCGAAGAACGCGCCAGGCATGTCGACGAGGCTCAGATCCACGTTGGTCGATTCGGCGACGGGGGCACGGCGGAACCATGGCCTGCGTTGTGTCCGCGGCGGCCCGACCAACCGGCAGTCCAGTTCGGCCAGGTGGGACGTCACCTCGGGAAACTCACGCCCCTCCACCAACTGGGCGGTCATCGTCGAGAACCGCTCGATGGCCGCGTCGTCCTTCGGCACGACGGACCAGCCCAGCTTGCTCCTGGTCACCGCGATGTACAGGGCTGCCAGGAAGGTGGTCTTGCCACTGCCGGGCGCGCCCCAGATCGTGATCTTGCGTTTCGTCATGGGGCCACCTCGATGAGCGGAAACGGGATCCGGTCGAGGCCGGATGTGGCGAGGCCCAGGTCGGCGCAGAGCCGGGTGACATTCCCGTCGTCCGTCCGTGCCCGTGAGGACGCTCCGAGCACGCTCCAGATCGGGTCGTTCCTTCCGGTGATCGCGCCGAAGACCACTCCGGCGCGTTCGAGCCAGGCTATCTGGCGGGCCCAGTCATAGCGGTTGGGGCAGGCCAGCAGTCTCTCGTGGCGGCCCGGGGGGTGTGGCGGGCGATCGCCCGTGGTCAGCAGGACGGTGCGGCCGGGGCTGCCCTCGCCCAGCCGGGTGACCACCTCGGCCAGCATGTCCTCCAACTGGGCCGCGTCACGGTAGCCGTCGGGACGCACGGGTTCGGCCTCCAGCCGTTCCAGTGCGGTCAGGGCCCGCTCCGGCGAAGCCAGCCAGCATCGTGGCCGCACGGCCGTCTCCGGAACCTGCCAGTTGTAGGAATGCGCCGCATACGGAACCAGGGAGACCAGGCATTCCGTGGTTCCGGCCATGACTTCACTGACGACCCGGCGCACCAGGTCGATGCGGCGGGCCACGAGCTCCCGATGCCCGCACGTCTCCAGCCCCACGATGAGATGAACCCGGCCGCCGTGCGTACCGATCAGGGGCCAGGCTTTCACGACCAGGTCGGCCCAGCCTTGATCATCCTGGACGAACGGGCCGGAGGAGACGAACTCCACGCTGCCGGGGCCGCCGAGCACCAGCCGGACCTCGTGCCGCCCCGGCGGCAGGTCCGCGACCCGGATGGTGAGCGGACGTGGCTGCCCTTCGGTCATGGAGAGAACGGCGAACACCACCTGCCCGCTCGTCTGGACGACCACCTCGGTCGTCGCGCCACGGGCGGCGCCCGCCGGGAAGACGGTCACGGCAGCGGGCCGCGGCTCACCGCCCAGCGGATCCCGAGTGAGGCCGAGCAGTCCGTACGGCTGCTGGAGAGGCTCGTCCGCCAGGACCTCGCGCAGCAGTGCCGCGACAGGCAGGCCGGGGATGCGCGCCAACACCGAACCAGGCCGGATCTCGGCCAGCCAGGCCGCCGCCAGATCCGGCAGTTCCTCGCCCGGCGCGGAGCACACGATGATCACCGCTTCGTCGGAGACCCCGCCGGCGGCCTGGACGATCCGCCGGCGTTCCGGTGGGGTTCCTAACTCACGCCACGGCAGCATCAGCCCCGTGGCCGCGCACGGTGTGCCGGAGTCGTCCCGGTGCACGTCGAACGTGGTGACCCCGGCGACCCCCAGTTCGACGACGTTGAGATGCCGCGGACCCCGAAGAGTCCCCACGGCCGAGCTGAGCGTGCCTCGCAGCCGCGTGCCAGCCTCGCTCACTCCACTCCTCTCTCCAGATTTCTCATCTCACCAGTCCTGCCGGTGCGCCGCCAATATTTCCCCGCGAAAAGCGCGCTTTCTGGACGTTCGCCTTGGGCTCCTCGCACGGTTTTCGCCGCCGGCCGGGCGTCCGTTGCCGTGCTGCCCTTTCAGCCAGACAAGCCAGACGAGCCGGGCAAGCCGGTCAGGCTCCGGGGCCGGGCAGCACGTCGACGTCCGTGGCGCGCATCAGCCGGTCGCACACCGAGCAGTGCAGTTCCACATGGCTGATCTGGCCGCAGTCGTGGTGCCGATAGAGCACGGGGGGACCCGACTCGCCGGCCGTCCACCGGTCGCCCCAGCGCACCATGACCAGCAGCAGGTCGCACAGCTCCCGCCCCTTGTCGGTGAGCGTGTATTCGTGACGCGGCGGCCGCTGTGAGTATGCCCGGCGTTCCAGCACGCCGTTGTCGACCAGCCCCTTCAGTCGCTCACTCAGCACCTTGCTGGAGATGCCGAGATCGCGCTGGAGCTCGTCGAAGCGAGTGATGCCGACATAGACGTCGCGCAGGATCAGCGGCGACCACGGCTCGCCGACGATGTCCAGGGTTCGCGCGATGGAGCAGGCCATGTCGCCGAACCGGGTTCGCTGCATGGGGCCAGCCTAACCCAACGACTTCCCTTAGGGAAGTTACTGGAGTATGGTCCGACGAAGTAACTTTCTTCAAGAAAGCTTCAAGGAGGAGCGTCTTCTCATGAACCGGCCCCGGATCGTCTCGGACCAGGAGTGGCAAACCGCGCGGGACATGCTGCTCACCGAGGAAAAGGAACTCACCCGCGCGCTGGACGCCGTAGCCGCGCGACGCCGCCGGATGCCGATGGTCCGCATCGGCAAGGACTACCGGTTCGACGGCCCGGACGGGTCGGCCAACCTGCTCGACCTCTTCGACGGGCGCCGCCAGCTCATCACGTATTCCTTCATGTGGCATGGCGCCCACGAGTTCTGCTCGGGGTGCTCGATGTTCGCCGACAACATCGGCCATCTGGCCCACCTGCACGCTCGCGACGTCTCTCTGGCGCTGGTCTCCAACGGACCGCTCGCCGAGATCACCCCGTTCGGGCGGCGCATGGGGTGGACCATCCCGTGGTATTCCGCGCTGGGCAGCGACTTCAACCTCGACATGGGAGCCGGCGAGGGCTTCGCGCTGAACGTCTTCCTCCGCGACGGCGACGACGTCCACCGCACCTACTTCACCACCGGACGAGGCGTCGAACGGCTCGGCAGCGTCTGGACCTTTCTTGACCTGACCCCGTACGGCCGGCAGGAGACCTGGGAAGACTCACCCGACGGATGGCCGCGGACCCAGCCGTACAGCTGGTGGCGGCTGCACGACGAATACCAAGCCTGAGCACCTCGCCCGTTCCAGCCGGAGGAGACACCAGCATGGCCCATTCGATGCCCGTAGCCGAACTCCTGTTCAGCGAGACCGACGCGACACCGATGAGCACCGACCCGGCGACGGTGAAGCCGTGGAGCCAGGCGCGCGCGTGCCTGCGAGCCGCGCCGCAGGCGTGGCTGTCGACGACCCGGCCGGACGAGCGCCCTCACACCATGCCCGTAATGCCGGTGTGGGCGGACGACGCACCGTGCTTCACCACCCGCCCGGGCTCGCGCAAGGCCAAGAACCTCGACCGCAACGACAACTGTGTCCTCATCGTCAGCGACCCGAACCTCGACCTCGTCCTCGAAGGCCGCGCCACCCGCATCCAGGACCCGGCCCGGCAGCGCCGGGTGGCCGACGCCTTCATGACGAAGTATCAGTGGCCGTTCTCGACGCGCGACGGCCTCGTCTACGACGACGGCCTTCCCGGCTCACCGGAGTACGTGTTCTACCGGGTCACCCCCGTGCGTGCCTTCGGCTACGGGCCGGACGGCCTGACCGCGACCCGCTGGCGCTTCTGAGCACGCGGCGATGGCGCGGGCCGCGAGAAACGTCGTCGCGGCCGTCGCGATCAGCAGGGTGCTGGAAGAGGTCAATCATCCCGGGTGGAAGGTGTTCGGGGCGAGGATCCGGCATGACGGTATGCGGGCGGTATATCGGCTTCACCCGTGGAGACGACGTCAGGGGTTGAACCGGTAGCCCATGCCGGGTTCGGTGATCAGGTGGACGGGATGGGCCGGGTCGGGTTCGAGTTTGCGGCGGAGCTGGGTCATGTACTGGCGCAGGTAGTGGGTCTCCTTGACGAACTTGGCGCCCCACACCTCGGTGAGGATCTGGCGCTGGCTGATCAGCTTGCCCGGATGGCGCAGCAGCAGCTCCAGGATGTGCCACTCGGTGGGCGTCAGGCGCACGTGGCCGGAGACCGTCTTGCCGGTCAGGTCTATCAGATGGTCGCCCAGCCGGATGCTCGCCAGTTCGGCCTCCTGGGTGGCCCTGCGGCGGGTGACGGCGCGCACGCGGGCCAGCAGCTCGTCGATGCCGAACGGTTTGGTCACGTAGTCGTCGGCGCCGGCGTCCAGGGCTTCGATCTTGTCCTGGTTACCGGCTCGGCCGGACAGCACGATGATCGGCACGCTGCTCCAGCCGCGCAGGCCGTGGATGACGTCGACACCGTCCAGGTCGGGCAGACCGAGATCGAGGATGACCAGGTCCGGCGAGGTGTCGGCGGCCATCCGCAGGGCTGCCCCGCCGTCGGCGGCGACCTCGACCTCGTAGTGGCGGGCGGCCAGGTTGATGCGCAGCGCGCGCAGGATCTGCGGTTCGTCGTCGACGACGAGGACGCGGGTCATGCCGTCACCACCTTGGTGCAGATGGGCAGTGTCACGATCATGGTGAGACCTCCCCCTGGTGTCTCTTCGGGTACGAGAGTGCCGCCCATGGCCTCGGTCAGGCCGCGCGCGAGGGCGAGGCCGAGCCCGACGCCGGAGTGGATGTCGCGGTCGCCGAGCCGCTGGAACGGCTGGAAGACGCGGTCGTGGGCGTCGGGCGGGATGCCGGGGCCGCGGTCGATGACGCGGATCTCGACGTGTTCGCCGTGCCAGCTCGCGTTGATCAGCACTGTCTCGCCGGGTGGGTTGTAGCGGACCGCGTTGGACATGAGGTTGACCAGCACGCGCTCGAGGAGGGCGGGGTCGGCGAGGATCTCGGGCAGCTCGATGGAGACGTCCGGCTCGATCCGGTCGCCGAGCGGTCCGAGGTCGTCGATGGCGCGCGGGACGATCTCCTCCAGGGCCAAGGGTTGCGGGGTCACGCCGAGCACTCCGGCCTGCAGGCGGCTCATGTCGAGCAGGTTCGCCACCAGCCGATCCAGCTTGTCCAGGGATTCTTCCGCGGTGGCGACCAGCTCGGCGCGGTCGTGGTCGCTCCAGGCGACATCGGTGTTGCCCAGGTTTTCGACCGCGGCCTTGGCGGAGGCGAGCGGGGTGCGCAGGTCGTGGCTGACGGCGGCGAGCAGCGCGGTGCGCATCTTGTCGGCCTCGGCCAGGGGCCGGGCTTGTTCGGCCGCCTCCTGGAGGCGTTCCTGCCGGAGCGCGACGGCGGCCTCGGCGGCGAACGCCTCCAGCACAGTGCGGTCGGCGGCGTCCAGCGGGCCGCCCCGGGCGGCGAGCATCATGTCGTCGTCGATGACCACGTCGGTGTCGGCCTGGCCGGGGCAGGTGGACGGGGCGCCGCCGGAGGTGCCGACGATCCGCCAGGCGTCAGGGTCGGACTGGTCGTTGGGGGTGCGGGCGGCCTCGGACCGGCGTTCCAGCAGGGTGACCGAGGTCAGGCCGAACGTCTCGCGCATGCGCTCCAGCAGGGACGGCACGGCGGCTTGGCCGCGCAGGACGTGCCCGGCCAGGGTGGACAGCAGCTCGGCGTCGGCGCCGGCACGGGCGGCCTCACGGGTGCGCCGGGCGGCGATGTCGACGATCGTGCTGACCGCTGCGGCGACCAGGACGAACACCACCAGGGCGAAGAGGTTCTCCGGGTCGTTGATGGTGAACTCGCCGATCGGCGGCGTGAAGTACCAGTTGAGCAGGAGCGACCCGCCGATCGCGGCGGTGATGGCCGGCCACATGCCGCCCGCCAGCGCCACGCCGACGGTCAGGCAGAGGAAGAAGAGGATCTCGCTGGGCAGTGACAGCATGTCGCGGAACGGCGACAGCACGGCGGTCAGCAGCGGCATCCCGGCCACGGCCAGCACCCAGCCGGTCAGCCGGCGGGCGCGGGTGAGCGCGGCGTGCGAGCGGGCCGGTCGCCGGCGTCCCTTCTTGGCTTCGGCGTGGGTGATCATGTGGACGTCGATGGAGCCCGACCGGGCGGTGGTCTCCACCCCGACGCCGCGGGAGAAGACCTGCGCGAACCGGCCGCGTCTGGAGGCGCCGAGCACGAGTTGGGTGGCGTTGACGCCGCGGGCGAAGTCGAGCAGGGCGCGCGGGATGTCGTCGCCGACGACCTGGTGGTAGGTGCCGCCCATGCTCTCGACCAGGGTGCGCTGGCGGGCCAGGTTGGCCGGATCGCCTCCGGCCAGCCCGTCGGCGCTGGTCACGTGCACCGCGATCAGGTCGGCGCCCTTGCTGCGGGCGGCGATCCGGGCGGCGCGGCGGACCAGCGTGTCGCCTTCGGGGCCGCCGGTCAGCGCGACCACGACGCGTTCGCGGGCCTCCCAGGTGGTGGCGATGCCGTGCTCGGCCCGGTAGCGGTCGAGCTGGTCGTCGACCTTGCCGGCGACCCAGAGCAGGGCCAGCTCGCGCAGCGCGGTCAGGTTGCCCACGCGGAAGTAGTTGGCCAGTGCCGCGTTCACCTTCTCCGGGGCGTAGACGTTGCCGTGGGACATGCGGCGGCGCAGCGCCTCGGGCGACATGTCGACCAGCTCGACCTGGTCGGCCCGGCGCACCACCTCGTCGGGCACGGTCTCGCGCTGCGGGACGCCGGTGATCTCCTGGACGACGTCGTTGACGGACTCCAGGTGCTGGATGTTGACCGTGGAGACGACGTCGATCCCGGCGTCGAGGATCTCGTCGATGTCCTGCCAGCGCTTGACGTTGCGCGAGCCGGGCACGTTGGTGTGGGCCAGCTCGTCGATCAGGGCGATCTTCGGGGCGCGCTCGATGACCGCCTCGACGTCGAGCTCGGTGAAGGTGGCCCCCCGGTGGACCATGGTCCTGCGGGGGATGATCTCCATGCCCTCCAGCAGGGCGGCGGTGCGGGCGCGGCCGTGGGTCTCGACGAAACCCACGACCACCTCCCTGCCACGCTCCAGGCCGCGGCGGCCCTCACCGAGCATGGCGTAGGTCTTGCCGACCCCGGGGGCCGCCCCGAGGTAGACCCGCAGGCGGCCCCTGGTCATGACCGGTCGAGTGCCAGGTTGAGTTCGAGCACGTTGACGCCGGGTTCGCCCATGAAGCCGACCGCCCGGCCGGTGGTGTGCTCGTCGATCAGCGCTCTTACCCGCTCGACGGCCAGGCCGCGCTCCCTGGCCACGCGGGGCGCCTGGAGCTCGGCGTAGGCGACCGAGATGTGCGGGTCGAGCCCGGAGCCGCTGGCCGTCACCGCGTCGGCGGGCACCGCGGGGGTTCCCGCGTCGCCCCTGACCGGAACGGTGCGGCCGGCCGCGTAGTCCTCGCCGGGCTTGCCGCACTCCACCTTCAGCCCCTGGTAGGTGGCGACGAAGGGGGCGGCGGGGCAGGCCTGGTTGACGCTGACCGCGCGGTCGGGGAACACCTTCAGCACCGCGCCGACACCGTCGGGCGTGCAGTACGGGCGGGCGCCGCTGACGCCCTCCAGCTCTCCGACGGCCTTGGAGCGGGCGCAGACCTGGGTGAGCAGCGACTGCTTGCCCGCGTCCGGATTCCCCTTCTCGTCCTTGGCGCCGGGCACCGGCAAGGTGTCCACGACGTCCTCGGGACCCAGGTTGCCGGCGCTGGTCGACAGCGGGTCGTAGCCGGCTCCCGCGGCCGACGGACGCGATTGGAAGTACTTCCGGACCGGATTGCCGTCGGCGTCGGTGAAGGACTGGCCGATGAGCGCGCTGCCCACCTCCTTGCCGCCGGCCTGGACGATCGAGCCGTTGGCGTTGCCGTTGAACAGCGCCTGGGCGACGCCGGTGGTGACCAGCGGGTAGATCAGGCCGAGCAGCACGGTGAGGACGGCGACCGCCCGGATCGCGGCGAGATGCAGACGCAGCCAGCTGGGTAGACGTTCCATTTATGACATCCCCGGAAGGAACTGGATGAACAGGTCGATGATCTTGATGCCGATGAACGGCGCGACGATGCCGCCCAGGCCGTAGACGTACAGGTTGCGGCTGAGCAGCTTGGAGGCGCTGGAGGGCCGATAGCGCACGCCGCGCAGTGCCAGCGGGATCAGCGCGACGATGATGATCGCGTTGAAGATCACCGCGGACAGGATCGCGGACTGGGGGCTGGCCAGGCGCATGATGTTGAGGGCGTCCAGGCCCGGGTAGACCGCCACGAACATGGCCGGGATGATCGCGAAGTACTTGGCGATGTCGTTGGCGATGGAGAACGTGGTCAGCGCGCCGCGCGTGATGAGCAGTTGCTTGCCGATCTCGACGATCTCGATGAGCTTGGTCGGGTTGGAGTCGAGGTCGACCATGTTGCCGGCCTCCTTGGCGGCGGAGGTGCCGGTGTTCATCGCCACCCCGACGTCCGACTGGGCCAGGGCGGGGGCGTCGTTGGTGCCGTCGCCGGTCATGGCGACCAGGCGGCCGCCCTCCTGCTCCTTCTTGATCAGGGCCAGCTTGTCCTCGGGGGTGGCCTCGGCCAGGAAGTCGTCCACTCCGGCCTCGTCGGCGATGGCCTTCGCGGTCAGCGGGTTGTCGCCGGTGATCATCACGGTCCGGATGCCCATGCGGCGCATCTCGTCGAACCGCTCGCGCATGCCCTGCTTGACCACGTCCTTGAGGTGGATCACGCCGAGCACGCGGCCCTTCTCGGCCACGACCAGCGGGGTGCCGCCCGAGCCCGAGATGCCGTCCACGACGTGGCCGATCTCGTCGGTCGGGTGGCCGCCGTGGTCGCGTACCCACTTCATGACCGCGGTCGCGGCGCCCTTGCGGACCTCGCGGCTGCCCAGGTTCACCCCGGACATACGGGTCTGGGCGGTGAACTGCACCCACTCGGCGCCGTGAACCTCGCGCTCGCGCAGGCCGTAGCGTTCCTTGGCGAACACCACGATCGAGCGGCCCTCCGGGGTCGCGTCGGCCAGGCTGGACAGCTGTGCCGCCTCGGCCAGCTCCTGCTCGCTCACCCCGGCCACCGGGACGAACTCGGCGGCTTGCCGGTTGCCCAGCGTGATCGTGCCGGTCTTGTCCAGCAGCAGGGTGGAGACGTCACCGGCGGCCTCGACCGCGCGGCCGGACATCGCGAGCACGTTGCGCTGGACGAGGCGGTCCATGCCGGCGATGCCGATGGCCGACAGCAGCGCGCCGATGGTGGTCGGGATCAGGCAGACCAGCAGCGAGACCAGCACGACGCCGGTGACGCCGTCGCCGTTCAGCGCGAGTGAGTCCGGCACGCCAGGGTTGGTGAGCTTGGCGTAGATGGCCAGCGGCTGCATGGTGACCGTGGCGACCAGGAAGATGATCGTCAGGGCGGCCAGCAGGATGTTCAGCGCGATCTCGTTCGGCGTCTTCTGCCGGTTCGCGCCCTCGACCAGGGCGATCATGCGGTCGATGAAGCTCTCGCCGGGCCTCTGCGTGATCTTGACGATGATCCGGTCGGACAGCACCTTGGTGCCGCCCGTCACCGCGGAGCGGTCGCCGCCGGACTCGCGGATGACGGGGGCGGACTCTCCGGTGATGGCCGACTCGTCCACCGAGGCGATCCCGTCGATGACGTCGCCGTCGCCGGGGATGACCTCCCCGGCCTCGACGATCACGTGGTCGCCCTGCCTCAGCTCCCCCGCGCCGACGACATCCCACTCGAAGACGTCCCGTTCGGAGACGCCCTGCTCAGAGCCGTCCCGGTCGGAGGCGAGCCGCTCGGAGCCGTCCCGCTCGGAGGCGAGCCGCTCGGAGCCGTCCCGCTCGGAGGCGAGCCGCTCGGAGCCGTCCCGCTCGGAGGCGAGCCGGGCCGCGAGGTCGCCGGGGTCGCGGAGCCGGCGCGCCGTGGTGTCGTGCTTGGCCTTGCGCAGCGTGGCGGCCTGCGCCTTGCCCCGCCCCTCGGCGACGGCCTCGGCCAGGTTGGCGAAGATCACGGTCAGCCACAGCCACGCGACGATGGCCCAGGCGAAGAACGACGGGTCGAGGATCGCCAGCACGGTGGTGAACACGGCGCCGATCTCGACGATGAACATCACGGGGTTGTGCCACAGCGTGGCCGGGTTGAGTTTCTTCAACGCGTCCGGCAGCGACACGATCAGCTGTTGGGGATCCAGCAGACCGCCGCCCACGCGGCCGTTGGGCTTGGGCGCGGCAGCCTTGCCCGGCGCGTCGAGCACTGGGGTTGACATATCAGGACAGTCCTTCTGCGATCGGGCCGAGCGCGAGCGCCGGGAGGAAGGTGAGAGCGACCAGGATGACCGTCACGCCGACGACCATGCCGACGAACTGTGGCCGGTGCGTCGGCAGCGTGCCCGCGGACTCGGGCACCGGGGCCTGCCTCGCCAGCGAGCCGGCCAGGGCCAGGACCAGGATGATCGGTACGAACCGGCCGAACACCATGCACAGGCCGAGCGCCACGTCGTACCACGGGGTGTTGACCGTGAGTCCGGCGAAGGCGGAGCCGTTGTTGTTGGAGGCACTGGTGAAGGCGTACAGCACCTCGGAGAAGCCATGCGGCCCCGAGTTGAGCATGCTCGCCCGCTGCTCCGCCGATCCCATCGCGAACGCCGTGCCGATCAGCACCAGCACCGGGGTGACCAGGAAGTACATCGACGCGAGCTTGATCTCACGAGCGCCGATCTTCTTGCCCAGGTATTCGGGTGTCCGGCCGACCATCAGGCCCGCCACGAACACCGTGATCACCGCGAGGATGAGCATGCCGTACAGGCCCGCGCCCACCCCGCCCGGCGCGACCTCGCCCAGCATCATGTTGAACATCGTCATCATGCCGCCGAACGGCGTGTAGGAGTCGTGGAAGGAGTCGACCGCACCGGTCGAGGTCAGCGTGGTGGCGGCGCCGAAGGTCGCCGAGTTCGACACACCGAAGCGGACCTCCTTGCCCTCCATCGCCGCTCCGACGGCCTGCGGCACAGTGGCGTTGCCGCTCAGCTCGAAGACGTTCGTCAGCACCACGCTGGCCAGCGCGAGGATGGCCATCACGGCGACGATCGCGTAACCCTGCCTGACCTGGCCGACCATCTTGCCGAAGGTGCGCGGCATCGCGAACGGGATCAGCAGGATGAGGAAGATCTCGAACCAGTTGGTCCAGCTCGTGGCGTTCTCGAACGGGTGGGCCGAGTTGACGTTGTAGAAGCCGCCGCCATTGGTGCCGAGCTCCTTGATGACCTCCTGCGAGGCGACCGGTCCCCCGGTGATCGCCTGGGTGCCGCCGGTCAGCGTGGTGACGGTGTGCGGCTCGGCAAGGTTCTGGATCACGCCGCCGGCCACGAGCACCAGCGCTCCGGCGAACGCGATCGGCAGCAGGACGCGCACGCAGCCGCGCACCAGGTCCACCCAGAAGTTGCCGACCGTGCCGGCCTTGCGACGGGCGAAGCCACGGACCAGCGCGACGGCCACCGCCATGCCGACCGCCGCCGACACGAAGTTCTGCACCGCCAGAGCCGCCATCTGCGCCAGGTGGCCCATCGTGGACTCGCCCGAATATGCCTGCCAGTTGGTGTTGGTGACGAAGCTGATCGCGGTGTTCCACGCGATGTGGTCGGTGACCGGCTTCATGCCCAGGCTCAGCGGGAGCTTGTCCTGCAGGCGCTGAATGCCGTACACGAGCAGAATCGAGATCACCGAGAACGCCAGCAGGCTGCGCGCGTACACCCCCCAGCTCTGCTCGGCATCGGCGCGCACGCCGAGCAGCCGGTAGATCCCCCGCTCGACGACGTTGTGCCTGGTGGTCGTGTAGACCCGGTACATGTGGTCACCGAGCGGCTTGTGCACCAGGGCCAGCGCGAGGATCAGGGAGACGATGAAGAGCATCCCTGCCGCGGCCGGGCTCATCAGAAACGCTCCGGGAACAACAGGGCCGCGACCATGAAGATCACCAGAGCCACGACGACCACGAGACCGGTGGCGTTGATCGCGCTCACAGGCGCTCCACCGCCTTCACGACGAGCCCGAAGACCACGAAGATCGCGATCGTCAGGACGACGAAGATGACGTCTGCCATCCCCACTCCTCAATTCCGGAACGCATTCCTTGCCACCCGGGACGAGCGGCTCATGACCAGCAAATCTCCGAAATAATCCCGTTTGGTCTTTCTTGACGGTCTTCATACGGCCGAAGACCGGATCTTGACGCGATTCGTACGCGGCACGGCCGTCCGGAAGCGCTGAGATCAGCGTCGATGCCGTTGGGAGGCGGCAAGTGGCCCGGAAGGTCCACTCGAAACGTGGATAGTCGGACACTCAGTCGCAGAGCGAAGGACGACCTCGGTCTTCGGCGTGCCACTGGAGGCCGGCACCACCTACCGGCCCGGCACCCGTTTCGGCCCGCAGGGCGACGTCGTCACGATCCCCGCCAACCTCGAGAAGTCCTTCGACCAGATCGCCAAGGCCATCAGCCATGTCGCCGCCGCAGGCGTGATGCCCGTGGTGCTGGGCGGTGACCACTCCATCGGCTACCCCACCATCCTGGACGCCCTGGCCACCATGGTCGCCTCCGGCAAGCTCGGGCGCCGCGTCGCGACTCGCGACCGGGAGGCGTGGGGGCCGTACGCCCCCTGAGCGGCCGGGCACCCCCACGCCGCGGGAACCGGGCGCGGCCTGCGGTGCCCCGGCACCCGCAGCAGGGAGATCGCCGCCGAGCAGGCCGAGATCGACCGGCGGGACGCGGCGAACCAGACCGCGTGTGACCGATCCAGACACCGGCCGTTGATAGATCTCTCGGCCGCCGGTGACGGCCGAGAGCTCACGGGTCAGGTCTGTTGGTAGCCCAGGAGGGTCATCATGCCGGATTCCGCGTGGTAGATGTTGTGGCAGTGGACCATCCACAGGCCCGGGTTGTCGGCGTCGAAGTCCACATCCAGCTTGCTGTTCGGCAGGACGATGGCGGTGTCCTTGCGGATGCCGCCGTCGGCCAGGGCGAAGGTGTGGCCATGCAGGTGCATCGGATGCCACATCATGGTCCGGTTGATGAACGCCAGACGGACCCGTTCGCCGGACCGTACCCCTGAGATGATCTTTGGATCGTACTTCTTGCCGTTGATCCCCCAGTCGTAGGCCATCATGCTGCCGGTGAGTTCCAGCTCGATGGTGCGGTCGGGGTTCTTGGGCACGAGCCGTACCTCATCGGCCGGGCGGAGCTTGGCGTAGCGGGCGACGTCGCCGTCCAGTTCGGAGGGACGCAGGTCGGCCTTGGGCGCGGAGGCCGTCGGGGCGGAGCGAATCAGACCGCGGGCGAGAGCGTCCTTGCCCTCGGCGAGGGCGACCAGTGGGAAGACACCCTCCTTGAGGGTGACCAGCACGTCGTAGCGCTCGCCCATGCCGACCAGCAGCGCGTCGGTCTCGGCATGCTGTACGGCGAAACCGTCGGTGTGGGTAACGGTCATCCGGTGACCGCCCAGAGCGACCCGGAAAGCGGTGTCGCCGCCAGCGTTGATGATCCTGATGCGCAACCGCGCGCCTGGCTTGGCGCGGAAGGTCTCCGGCGCGGCGGCGACGCGCCCATTGAGCAGGAAGTGTGGATAGCGCACGTCACCCGCGTCTCCACCGAGCAGCGGGCTGGTCGCGCCCATCAGCATGTGTTTGGCCGTACCGGACGGCGCGGGTGTCATGGCAGGCATGCCGCCGTGATTCATGCCTGGCATGCTCTGCGGCGTGGCAGGAGCCGTACCGGCACCGTGGGCCATGCCCATGCCACCCGATAGCTCGGCCAGTACCTCGTCCGGAGTGCCGGTGACCCCGTCCAGCCAATCGTCGAGAACCACGATCCACTCGGCGTCGTACCCCAAGGGCTCCCTCGGGTCCTCCACGATCAGCGGTGCGTACAGCCCGCGGTCAAGCTGGGCTCCGAAATGTGGGTGGAACCAATAGGTGCCCGGGTCCGGAGCGGCGAACTCGTAAACGAACTCCGTCCCAGGGGAGATCGCCTGCTGAGTGACGCCGGGCACGCCGTCGGCGTCGTTGCGCAGTGCCAGGCCGTGCCAGTGGATGCTGGTGTCGGCGGGAAGCCGGTTGACCAGCCGGGCGCGGACCACCTCGCCGGCCTTCACCCGGATCGGGGCACCGGGGAGTCGGCTGTCATAGGCCCAGGTCCGGACGACTGGACCGCCGAGGTCTACCTGATCCTCGGCGGCGACCAGGCGGAAATCTTGGACCGCACCGGTACGGCGGAGCTGTTCCGCGGCGCGAACCTGTTCGCTGGTCGGGCTGATGAACGCGGGAGTGATGGGGTCCTTCGCGCACGCGCTGAGGGCGGCCCCTCCCAGGAGGCCAAGACCGGCCCGGAGCAGGGTACGTCGATCGATCTGCATGGTTGGTGCCTCGCTGAAGTTGTGCTGGGCATGGACGGTCAACCGGACGAGGCTGGGCGCGACGGCTCCAGCGGCCCGGATCCGGACGTCTATATCCGCAGCACGACCGTGTGCTTCGGTGTGAGCGATAAAGGTGGCGGCCCGCGCAGCAGCCCGGTCACGTGCTGAGCCAGGCGTGAGCCGTCGCGGGACCACGCGTCAAGCGGTCCCGCCCTCCGCACTCGCAAGAGAGCCAGGGTGACGAGGGTGACGAGAATCGTCAGGCAGATCGACGCGGTGTCGGGTGTGCCGCTCGGCACCGTGCCGGAGTCGGAATCCGGCACGGCCAGGTGGCCACCCTCGACATGGAGCGCACCGGTGGCGGCCGATGGCGGTGCGTCGTGGCCGTCTAGGTGACCGAGCGTGTGCATCGCGACCACGCCCAGCGTGAGGAGCAAAAGGAGCAGCAGCCGCGGCAGCACTGCCACGATCCGACCTTCCTTCCGCACCCGCACACCGAAAGGATACGTCACATCTCCTACGGCACATCGTAGGACGGGCGGGAAGTAGCCGGCCTCAGGCACCAGCCCGGCGGTCGGGAACACCCCGGGCCCAGGCGCGCCGCTGTCCGTATAGTTACGCCTCGAATGCCAGGCAGGCGAACAGGTCCTGCCTCAACGGAGAAGAGGAAGCGACATGTCCTGCAGCAGTCCTCGATCGTTAATCTACGGTTTCACCTAGTAGATTCTGCGCCATGCGAGGAATTCGTACTGCCGCCGCGGGGCTGCTGATGCGCACCAACCCAGCGACGTCGAGGCGACGCCTCCTGCCGGCCGTTCTCGGCGGGTTCGTGCTTGTCGTGCTGATCGCGTACGCCGTTTCCGCGATCATCCTCAGGGGCGTGGTTCCGCCAAATACGCGGGTCGATGGCATTGAAATCGGCGGCCTCTCCCCTGCAGAGGCCCAGTCGCTCCTGGATCGCCGTCTCGGCCCAGCAGCCGCTCGCCCCATCACCGCACGGATGGCCGGCAAGACGGTACGGCTGGCACCGCGCGATCTCGGCCTCGCCTTCGACGCGCGAGCCACGGTCGCCTTGACGCTCGATGGGGCGACGACACCGACCGGCATCGCCCGATCCCTGTTCGGTGGCCACACCGTCGCACCGGTGGTCCACGTCGACGAGCGACTCCTGGCCAAGCGCGTCGCCACCCTCGCCCAGTCGGTGGATCGCAAGCCCCAGGAGGGCAACATACGCTATCGCGGCCTCGAGCCCCAGGCCGTCGAGCCGCGACCGGGCCTGGCGTTAGATCAAGGCGGGGCAGCCCGCGCACTGCGAGCAGCCTTCATGAAGACCTCTGGCCGCATCGACCTACCCGTGCGCGAACGGCCCGCCTCGGTGACGGCCGAGGAGGTAGGCCGGATCGCCGGGACGGTGGCGCGTACCGCGGCCGCCCAGCCGTTCACGCTGATCAACGGAGTCAAGCGGGCAACCCTTTCCTCGCAAGAGCTCGCGGCACACCTGCGTTTCATCCCCGACCGGCGGGGGTCGTTACGCCCGGACTTCGACGCCCACAACCTCTCCGACAAGCTCGGCGAACAACTCGTCGGATCAGCCCAGCAACCGAAAGACGCATCTTTCAAGATCATCAAAGGCAAGCCGCGCCTGATCCCCGCGCGGACCGGCACAGGCATCGACGCGACCGCCCTCGGCAAGAGGATCACCACAGCCCTCGCCGCCGGCGAGCGCACCGCCGACGTCCCACTCAAGCGGATCCAGCCCCGGGTGACCACGGAGCAGGCAGGAAAGCTCGGTATCGAGGAGAGGGTCAGCTCTTTCACCACCAGGCATCCATGCTGCGTGCCGCGCGTCACCAACATCCACCGCATCGCCGACATCGTGGACGGCTACATCGTCAGGCCAGGGGAAACGTTCTCCCTCAACGGGGTGGTCGGCAAGCGGGACAAGGCGCGAGGGTTCGTCGAGGCGCCGATGATCCTGAACAACCGGTTCGTCAACGACGTCGGTGGCGGGGTCTCGCAGTTCGCCACCACGCTGTTCAACGCGGTGTTCTTCGGCGGTTTCCAGGACGTCCAGCACATGGCGCACCAGTACTACATCTCCAGATACCCGGCGGGACGCGAGTCCACGGTCTCCTATCCCCAGCCGGACTTCCGCTTCCGAAACGACTCACCATACGGCGTACTGATCAAAACCTCCTACACCGGCACGTCCATCACGGTGCAGTTCTGGAGCACTAAGCGGTACGCGATCGAGTCCGAGAGCTCGGCACGCTATAACATCAAGAACTTCCCCGCCCTGAACGAGTCCGGCCCGAAATGCATCCCCATGCAAGGCGTGGAGGGTTTCACGATCGACGTCTGGCGGATCTTCAAGCAGAACGGCAAGATCGTGCGCAAGCAGAAGTTCACCACCGTCTACCAGCCAGAGCCCCGCCTCACATGCACCTGAGCACCAACAACAGAGCCGTGCGGGTGGCGGGTTGCTCCTGGCGCTGCTCCACCGGCCGCTCACCGGTCATCACGAGGGAGCGGCTCGAACCCCGGCCGCCCCCTCCGCGTACCTTGGCCTGACGATGCGCCAAGCGGGCTTGGCGCATCGTCACGAAGCTCACCACCCCAACAGACACACCCAGCCAGGCGATGGAGAACCCGGAAGCGCCGCCCTCGCCTGCTCGACGATGCGTCCTCGGGCGCCCGCGACACCGCCTCAACCCGCAGACCTATCCGTGGGGTCTCAGGTCCCAGCGGGGACCCTGACGACGCCGGCGAGGTTTCGTGTGTGCACGGGCACGATCTTCACGACGTCACCCGTCCGGGGAGCCTGGATCATCTTCCCGTCACCCCAGTAGATCGCCGCGTGGGAGATGTAGCCAGGGTTGGTCGGGTCCAACCGCCAAAAGATCAGGTCGCCTGGCCGCATCTGCGCGAAGGGCACCTGGGGACCGCTGGCGAACTGCTGGTGCGTCACCCTGGGCAGGCGGATGCCGGCGCGTCCGAACGCCCACTGGATCAGCCCGGAACAGTCGAACGCGTCGGGCCCCTCCGCACCCCATACATATGGAGCGCCGAGCTTGCTCGCTGCCGCGGCCAGGACCGTGCGGATCCGATCATCGGAGAGCGAACTGGGAGATTTCTCGGTTCGCGCAGGCGTGAACGCAGGCTTGAGGACGACGACCTGAACACCTGCGGGCAGTTTCCGCGACAGAGCCTCCCTGAGTCGGGCCGAGTCGGCTCGCGGTGCGCTCACCAGCAGGGCATTCTTGCGCGGGAGGCCCAAGCGCCGAGCCGTCCGCGATGACACGACCGCGTCGATGACTCCCAGCCCCATGGTGGCGATCGCCCCGACGCGCAGGTCCTCACGTCCTGCCCTTACCGAACTTCCGAGCGCCAGCCCGCCATCCGTCCCCAACCCGAAGGAGACGGCGGCGTCTCCTGCCGCGACGCTCTGCCACAGCGGATCCGAGCGTGCGGTGGGACCGGGCGTATACGAACGGAACGACGACGGATCGACCCCCAAAGTCGCCACGTTCCGGCCCGAGATCGTTAATCGCGCGGCGTCAACCTGCTCGACCGCTGCCACCCCTGCCCGCCCGCGGATGCTCGCGACCACCTGCCCGGGCAGCGTACGCGAGCCGATCACGAGAAGGTGCGCCTCACGCCGCCGCTTCAACGGCGCGACAGGCTCAGCCGTCGGCGTCGCGGCGGGAAGGCGCCTGTCCGCGGGAGATGGCCGCGAGACCGGTTGTGTGGTCTCGGGAACGCCTTCCATTTCGGCGAGGACGACGACACTCGTCGCCACAACGGTGACGATCGCTGCAGACAGCAGGAATATCGCCGAGAAGCTATGACGATCCATCGCCGCTGCTGGCCGTGACGATTATCGTGCGCAGAGCGGGGATGATGCCTCTCCTTGCCTGCTGGTCACCTTATCTACTATTGAATATAGTAGACGGATGTTGTCCCCGTTCGCGTTCCCCCCGCGTCACGAGTTCTTCAACGCCGCCTGCACGAAGGCGTTGACCGTGTGCTCCGCCTCATCCGGAGTCACCTGACCACGGATCAGCGGGATCCGCTCGGCCCCGATGACCGCCATGACGCTGCGCGCCGCGGCGGCCGGGTCCAGCCGGCGGAACTCCCCCGACGCCACCCCGGCGGCGATGATTCTCGAGAGGATCTCCTGCATCGGCGCCACATGGCCGGCCAGCGCCTGATAGGCCTCGGGGCCGAGAGCGGCGGACATCTCCACCGGTCCCGGGTGCGGGTGGGCCTGGAGACCGTTGAGCTGGAGTCTGACGAACGCCGTGAGCCGTTCCGCGGCGGGCGCGTGAACAGGCAACTCGCGTTCGTACCGCTCGATGAAGTAATCCGTCACGCGCTCGCTGAAGGCCAGCAACAGCGCACCCTTGTCGGGAAAGTAGTTGTACAGGACGGTGCGCGCGACTCCGGCCGCGGCGGCGACGTCGGTCATGGAGATGTCGTCGATGGCCCGATCCCTGGACAACCGTGAGATCGCCTCGAAGATGCGCTCCAGGGTCTGAGCGCGATGCTCGCTGAGATTCGCTGCGGAAATCCGAGGCACTCAGGCATCTTCGCATGTGGGGCGCGGTGGCCAAAGGCGGGAACATTCGGGAACGTGGTTCCATTGTTTTTGCGACATGGTGTCGTTATCTTTATGACGGAACGTCATAAACCGAGGAGGGCCATGGACCGCGAACCCCTGTCCAAGCTGCTGTATCGAGGCACATCGGACGCCCATCGCGCAGCGGAGAACACCCCCTACATGCTGGCTCTCTTCCAGGGCAAGCTCACCGAGGACGCCTACCGCCTCTGGCTCGTGCGCTTCCACACCGTCTACTCCGCGCTGGAGCGGACCACCGAGGCCCTGCGCGACCACCCTGCCGTGGGCGGCCTGCATCTCCCCCAGCTCAACAGGACCGAGGCCATCGAGCGCGACCTCGCTCACTTCTACGGCCGTGACTGGCGAGCCGCGCTGGAGTCCTCCCCCGCGACCGACGCCTACACCGCACGGCTGGACCGGGTCCGCGAGGAGTGGCCGCTCGGACTGGTGCCCCACCACTGGATCCGCTACGCCGGATACCTGCACGGCGGCGCCACCCTGGCCAGGATGCTGAGCACCGCATACGGCCTGAGCGAGGGTGCGGGCATGGCCTTCTACGACTTCGCCGAGATCGAGGACACCCACGCGTTCGTCACCGAGTACCACGCCAGGATGAACGCGGTCCCGGTCACCGATGAGGACGTCGCCGCCCTGGTCGCGGAGGGCGATCACGCGTTCGACGGCAACGCCGCGATCACGGTCGAACTGGGCGAGACCTGCGGCATCGGCTGAGACGGCCTCACCGGTGAAGGTCGCCCCGGGGACAGGGGCGGCCTTCACCGTACGAACTCGCACGAACTCGTACAAGCTCGTGCGAACTCGTGCGAACTCGTGCGAACTCGTGCGAACTCCTGCGATGTCATACGAGGTCATACGAGCCTGATGGCCTGCATCGGGCATGCCTCGACCGCGGCCATGGCGTTGGCCTGCTGGTCGGCGGGCACCTCGTCCCGCACCACCTTGCCGTAACCCCACTCGTCCAGGTCGAACACCTCGGGCGCGAATCGCTTGCAGTAACCCTTGCCATCACAGACGGACGCGTCGATCGCGACTCTCATCGGCTCTCCTCAAGTCTCCTCAACAGGGATACGGAAATCGGCGGGCACGCACGCCGGGCACGCAGTGCCGACGTGCGCCCGAACCAGGGGGCGATGATGACGGAAGAGCGATCCGATCAGGACGGATGCCGCGTCGGGCGTGGCGCAGTTGCCCCGCCCGGGGAGAGCCGCCCCCCATCTCTCCAGCCGGTCGACGTCCTCCCCCGTCGCCGAGCCGATCACCAGGCGGTCCAGCGTCTCCGCGACGCCTTGGAGGCCCTTGACGCAGGGGCCGCACTGCCGGGCGTTCTCCCGGTCGAGGAACCTGGCCACCTCCGCGGCCACGCCGATCGGGCAATCTCCGGCGAGAAGGACGAAGGCGCCACAGCCGAGCGTGCTGCCGACTCCGGCGAACGCCGCGTGAGTCAGGGGAAGGTCCAGCGCCCGGGCGGGAAGCAGACCACCGGCGAAGCCTCCGGCGAGCACGCCGGTCACCCGGTCCACCCGTCCGAGGTGGCTCCGGACGACGTCTCCGAGTCGCACACCGTACGGAACCTCGAACAGCGCCGGAGTCCGGCCCGCGCCGGACAGCGTGACCAGGAGGGTTCCGGGCGAGTCGGCGGTGCCGGTCATGCGGTAGGCGGCGGGACCGAGGCGGGCCGCGAGCGCCAGCTGGGCCAGGGTCTCGACGTTGCAGACCAGGATCCCCGACTGCCAGGGGCGGGGCGGTTTGGCGGTGGGCAACGCGGGTCCGCCGCCGATCGCACGGACGGCCGCCGTCTCCTCGCCGGCCACGTATCCGGGCGGCACCTCGATGATGTCGACGCCATCAGGCGCGAGCCGGCGCAGCGTCACAGCCGCGGCGTGATCACTGAGATAGACGCAGGCGCGTCCGGCGCCGACGGCACGAGCGGCCAGCCGGAGTCCGCGCAGGACCAACGCGGGGCGCTCCCGGAGCAGGAACCGGTCCTTGACCGAGGTGGGCTCCCCCTCTGCCCCGTTCGCGATCACGAGGTCGGCGGCCGTGATCGAGCGGAGTTTGACGGCCAGCGGGAACCCCGCGCCACCCCGGCCCCTGATGCCGGCGGCTTCGGCGATCTGGACGATCTCGGAGGAGGCCGGCTCCCCCTCGTCCGCGGTCTCGTCGAGCAGGAGGCGGGGGGCGCCGAGAGATCGCACCGTGATGGGGAACCTCATGCCACCAGGTATTCGGACAGCCGCTTGCCACAGTCGATGAGGACCTCGGTGTTGAGCTGGTAGGCCAGCAGCGTCTCACCGATCACCCGCTTGCGCTGGACCTCGTCCAGGTCGAGCGCGTTGAGCCGATCGCGGTACTCGACCTTGAACGCCTTCAGGTCCGGGATGCCGGGGAAGGAGTAGAAGCCGGCGCCCTGATCGCCCTCGAAGCCGTAGGTCCGCTGCGCGATCTTGCCGATCACCTGCCCGCCGGACAGATCGCCGAGGTAGCGGGTGTAGTGGTGGGCGATGAAGCCGCCGGGCCAGTCGGCGACCTGGTTGATCCGGGCCACGTACGTGAGCGTGGACTTCGACGGGGTGATCTTTTCGCGCCAGTCCGTGCCGTACAGCGCCTCCAGGTCTCGCTCCAGGGCGGAGACCCGTTCCAGCTCGGGCCGGACGAACGCTCCCGCGATGGGGTCGCCGGCCAGGGACCGGCCCGTCTCCTCCAGGGCGACGTAGGCGTAGTAGTGCTGGGCGACCATCTCGCCGTAGCCCGCCCGAGACAGCTTCCCGTCCATCAGCGCTTCCAGGTAGGCGGTGTGCTCGGCCGCGTCGTGGTCGGTCCAGGTCGCCTTCCTGAGCTGGTCGGCGAAGGTCTCCGTCATTTTCCAACCTCCAGGGCATTGCATTGGAATTACGTTTCACGACAGAGTGTCATCAAACAGGGCTTCGGCGTCAAGGTTTTTAACGACACATCGTCATAAAAGGAGGGCGAGATGGATCTGGTGCGCATCCGGGCGGACCTGGCCGGCGCGGAGGTCGCCGTCTGGTGGACCGGCGACGTGTACGCGTGGCTGCCCGGCGACGGGCCCCATCACCTGTTCGGCTTCGAGGGCGTGAACGTCGCCCGCGCCGTGGCCGGCGGCGACGGCTACCGCCTGCTCGCCCGCGAGACCGCCCGCTATCTGGACCCGGCGACCCGGGAGACGCTGGAAACCTGGGACAACCGGTACTCGGGCGAGCGGGTGCGGGTCCTGCACGTCTGGAACGACCCGGTCAACCTGCGCTGGCCCGCGGGTCTCGCCGCGCCCACGACCCGGGTCGGCGAGAACGTGGTCGTCAACACCGACGTGCTGCTGGCCTATCCCTCGCCGCTGCCGGTGGCCGAGTTCCCGGCCAACTCGGCGGACGACACCTACCGGGCGATGGAGTTGTTCCAGTTCTTCGCGCGTGCGGCCGACTTCGACGATCCGGCCGTGGGCAACGTGCCCTGCGTCCTGTCGTGGACCCGGGTCGCGCCCTGGCTGCCCTGGATGCGGATGGCCGACCGCCCCGGCGCGCTGGTCTACCACTGCCGGGGCGCGAAGGCGGCGGGCTGGGGCGACGTGCCCGCGCGCCTTCGAGCCTTCGTGGAAGAGCGGGCCCCGCACTTCGCGCACGCCCCCGGGGAGTGGTCCGCGCCGAACGAGACCAGCTGGACGTACTTCAAGGCAATCCATCGTTCGGATGATGACGGAGTGTCGTAAAGAAGCTTCCGCATCCCGCAGAGGCGGCCTACTATTCCATCAATTTATACGGCTTTCCGCATATGGGAACGAGTGGTCTCTTGGCCTCCTACCTCCTCCGGCGCGTGATCGCCCTGCTGACCACGGTCTTCGTGGTGGTGTCCCTGGTCTTCGTCCTGCTGCGGCTCTCCCCGGGGAGCCCCCTCTACACCCTGCTCGGCTACAGCTACAGCGAGGAGGGCAGGGCCGCGGTGGCCACGCGGCTCGGCCTGGACGCCTCGATCCCCGAGCAGTACATCCGTTACCTGGGCCGGTTGCTCGGCGGCGACCTGGGCAGCTCGATCTTCTCCGAGCAGCCCGTGGCGACGCTGCTGGCCCAGAGACTGCCCGTCTCCCTCGAACTCGGTCTGCTCGCGGCGGGGGCCTGGATGGGCGTGGGCGTCGCCGCCGGCGCGATCGCCGCGCTGCGTCGCGGCTCGTTCGCCGACGGACTCGTCCGCGTGGTGAGCGTGGTGGCGCTGTCGGTGCCCAGCTTCTGGCTGGGGCTCGTCTGTGTGCTCGTCTTCGGCGTCTACATCACCGGCGTGTTCCCCTCCGGCGGCTACGTGCCACCGGCCGATGGCCTGGCCGCCCATCTGAACAGCCTGGTGCTGCCCGCCTTCGTCCTGGGCCTGCCCGCGTTCGCGGTCGTGGCCCGCACCCTGCGCGGCTCGCTCATGGAGGTCCTCGATCGCGACTACGTCTCCTTCGCCACCACCATGGGCATGCGGCGCGCCGAGCTGATCAGGAGGATCGCGCTGCGCAACGCCGCGGTCCCGCTGGTCACCGTCATGGGCCTGATGCTCGGCATGCTGGTCAGCGGGGCGATCCTGGTCGAGAACGTCTTCGGCGTCCCGGGCATCGGTCAGCTCATGGTCGACTCCTTCCGCCGCCAGGACTACCCCGTGGCCGTCGGCTGCTGCCTGACCGTGGCGCTGCTCTACCTCGTCACGAACCTGCTGGTCGACCTCGCCCAGCTGCTGATCGACCCCCGGATCCGCGAGGGGGTCCTGCGGTGAGCCTGACCCGATTCGGCATCGCGTGCGCGGGCCTGTTCTGCCTGCTGGCCGTGCTCGGCCCGCTGCTGACCGGCGCCCCGGACGCGACCGGTCCCGATGTGCTGGCCGGGCCCAGCCTGGCGCACCCGTTCGGCACCGACCAGCTCGGCCGGGACCTGCTGGCTCGCACCGCCGCCGGGACCCGGGTCTCGCTGCTGGTCAGCCTCGCCGCCGTGGCGCTCGGGCTGCTGCTGGCGCTGCCGCTCGGCCTGCTGGCCGGATATCTGCGCGGCAGCCTGCTCGACGACCTGGTCATGCGCGCCTTGGAGATCATCCAGGCGCTGCCCATGTTCGTGCTGGCCATGTTCGTCATCGGGCTCAGCGGCACGGCCACCGTTCATCTGGGCCCGATCCCGATCACCATGACGGTCAAGGTGGTGCTGCTGCTCGGCGTCGCCTTCGTGCCCTACTTCGCCAGAGTCGCGCGGGCGGCGACGCTGGTGGAGATGGGGCAGGACTACATGCCCGCGCTCCGGGTGATCGGCGTCCGCCGCGGGCGGATCATCCTCGGTGAGCTGCTGCCCAACGTCGCCCCGGCCATGGCCGTCCAGGCTTTCCTCGCCATGGCGCTGGCCGTCTTCGCCGAGAGCGGACTCGGCTTCCTCGGCCTGGGCGTCCAGCTTCCCCAGGCCACACTCGGCAATCTGACCGGCGGCGGAACCGGATACCTGCCCGCCGGCATCTGGTGGTATTCGGTGCTCCCCGGCGTGGTCATGCTCGCCGGAATCCTCGGTTTCAACCTGATCGGCGACGCACTGACCGACAAGCTGCGAAGGGTTGCCTGATGAGTCGTCCCGCATGGTCCCGCCGTCGCCTGCTCGCCGCCTTGGGCGCGCTACCGCTGGCGGCCGCCTGCGCCCCACGAGCAGCCCGCACGGCAGGCGGCACCCTGCGGATCGGCGTGGCCGCGGGCCCGAGCAACCTCAATCCGCTGGACTCCGGCAGCGAGGTGACCCGCTGGATCGCCGAGCCGGTGATGGAGACCCTGTACGACTACGACGCGAACCTGCGCTCGGTCCCCCTGCTGGCCGCCGCCGACCCGGTCGTCTCACCCGACGGCCTGACCTGGACCATCCCTCTCAAGCAGGGGGTGACCTTCCACAACGGCGACCCGTTCGCCGCCGAAGACGTGGTCGCCTCGCTGGCGCACGTGGCGGCCTTCGCCAGCGGCAGCGAGTGGGTCGTCTACTTCCTCGGCTACTTCGCCGGCGCCAGGGCCGTCGGCCCCGCCACGGTGGAGATCGAACTCAACCGCCCCTACGGCCTGCTCCGCTCACACCTGACCAACCTGCCGATCACGCACCGGGCCTACGCCGAGCGCAAGGACGCCATGATGGGCACCGGACCCTACCGGCTCGACAAGGTCACCGCCGGCCTCGGCTTCTCCATGAGCGCGCACCCCGGCTATCACGGCCCCAAGCCGGCCTACACCCGGCTCGACTTCCAGATCATCCCCGACGGGTCGACCCGCGCGGTCAATCTGCGGGCCGGCGGCATCGACGTCGCCACGGAGTTGCCCGTGGCCGCCTTACCCCTGCTCGACGGCCGGCCGCAGGTCACCGTCCATCGCGTGGACGCGCCCATCGACCTCCTCACCTACGTCAAGGTGGGCAGCCCTCCCTTCGACGACGCCGACTTCCGGCACGCCGTCGCCGTCTCCATAGACCGGCAGGCCGTCAACGACAAGGTCTTCGGCGGGGCGGCCGTCCTCGGTCAGGGGCCGATCGGACCGGCCGAACGCGGCTACGACCCCGAGCTCCGGATCTTCCCCGCCACTCCCGACCTGGCTCGGGCACGGGAGCTGCTGAGCGGGGTGAAGGACCCCTCCTTCACCCTCACCGTCAGCGCGGGCCAGACCATGGAGGACGTCGCGCAGGTGCTCATGCAGAACTGGGAACGGGCCGGGATCACGGTGAGGCTGGAGGTCCTGCAGGGCGGACCGTGGGCGCAACGGTGGATCGCCGGCCGATACCAGATGATCATGAACAGGTTCGCGAGCGGCTTCACGAGCGGCGACGCCAACTACCTCACCCTGTCTCCCGCGCTGTCCACGAGCGTCCTGTCCTGCGGCTATCGCAACCAGGAGGTGGACACCGCGATCGAACGGATGTGGACCACCGACGACCAGGCCGAACGCGACCGGCTTCTCGGCCAGGTCAACGCCAGGCTCGCCAGGGACGCGGTGATGTTCCCGCCCGTTTACCCGAAGATGATCGTCGGCCAGAGGACGACCGTCAGTCCTCTGGATCCAGCCGCCATGAAGATCAGCCGCCTGGGCACCCCCCGGCTCCGCCCCCGGGAGACCGCCGGTGACTGACCTGCTCACCATCGCCGACCTCCAGGTGGACTACCCGGGGGTCCGGGCCGTCCACGGGGTCTCCTTCACACTGCGCCGCGGCGAGATCCTCGGCCTGGTCGGTGAGTCCGGCAGCGGCAAGAGCAGCGTCTGCGCCGCGCTGACCCGTGTCCTGCCCGAAGGGGCGAGGATGACCGCCGGCGTCTTGAGGCTCGGCGAGCACGACCTGTCCACCCTGTCCGAAGAGGAGATGCGCCTGGTGCGCTCCTCTCGCATGGGGCTGGTGCCACAGCGGCCGATGACCTCGCTCAGCCCGGTGACCCCCGTGCTGCGCCAGCTCCGCTGGCATTCCGGGCAGGCCGATCTTCCCGGCCTGCTCGCCCAGGTCGGGCTGCGTGCCGTACTCGACCGCCCGAGAGACCATCCGCATCGCTTCTCCGGCGGCCAGCTGCAGCGGCTGCTCATCCTGCTGGCCGCCCTGGCCAGAGAGCCCGACCTGCTCATCGCCGACGAGCCGACCACCACGCTCGACCCCACGGTTCAGGCGCAGGTGCTCCGCCTGCTGCTGGAGCTGCGTGACCGGCTCGGGCTGTCGATCCTGTACGTCACGCACGATCTGGCCGTCGTGGCGCAGATCTGCGACCGGGTCGGCGTCATGTACGGCGGGCGGCTGGTCGAGACCGGCACCGTCGAGCGGATCTTCGACGCGCCCGCCCACCCCTACACCCGTGCCCTGCTGGCCGCCCTGCCAGGACGCACTCCGCCCGGAGAGCGGCTGGGCGGCCTTCCGCCGGGCCGGGCCGCCTCCCGGGGCTGCCCGTTCGCCACGCGCTGCCCCGTCGTCCTGCCCCGGTGCGAGGTGGAGGACCCGCTCCCCGTCATCCACTCGGGCAACCTGGTCCGCTGCCACCACGCACAGGAGCATCCGTGGCCCCACTGATCGAGCTCGACCACGTCAGCTATCACTACCCGCTCTCTCGCCGCCAGGTCGTGCACGCCGTGCAGGACGTCTCGTTGACGCTGCTGCCCGGCCGGACGCTCGCCGTGGTGGGCGAGTCCGGCTGCGGCAAGTCGACCCTCGCCCGGCTCGCCGTCGGGCTGCTCACCCCCACGTCGGGCGGCGTGCGGATCTCCGGCGCGCCGGCAGGACCGGCGATGACCCGCGCGGCGCGGCGAAGTGTGCAGTTCGTCTCTCAGAACCCGTGGGCGGCGCTGAATCCGCGCAAGAGCATCGGCCATTCCGTCGGGTTGCCGTTGCTGGTGCACGGCCTGTCCGACGGCGCCGCCGAGCGCTCGGCCAGAGTGGCCGAGCTGCTGGAGCAGGTGGGGCTGCCCGCCCACTACGTCTCCCGCCGGCCGGGCGGGATCAGCGGCGGCGAGCTGCAACGGGTCACCGTGGCCCGCGCGCTCGCCGCCCAGCCACGGGCCGTGGTCCTGGACGAGCCGACCGCCAGCCTCGACGTCGCCGTCAAGGCGACCGTGGTCAACCTGCTGCTGGATCTGCGCGAAGCCCTCGGCCTCGGCTACATCCTGATCACACACGAGCTCGACATCGCCCGGCACCTGGCCACTCATGTCGCCGTCATGTACCTGGGCAGGATCGTCGAGTACGGCAGCGCCGAGGAGGTCTTCGGCGCGCCGCGCCACCCCTACACGCGCACCCTGCTGGCCGCGATTCCCGTGCCCGATCCCACCCGCCGGCGGCTGGTGGCCTTGCACGGGGAGGTCCCCTCCGCGATCCGCCCGCCCTCCGGGTGCGCCTTCCATCCACGATGCCCGTACTCGTCCAGCCGATGTGAGGCCGAGATCCCGGCGCTGGTCGAGCTCGGCGGACCCGGCGGGCCCGGCGGCAGGTGGAGCGCGTGCCTGCGGGATGCAGAGATCGCCCATGCTCACCACGGCTGAGCCCGGGTGGGCGAGGAGCCCACCCACCCGGCCGGCGCGCTCAGGCGGGACGGCGCCGCCGTACCAGGAGCACCGCCACGCCGATCAGCACGAGGACGGCCACGGCGATGCCGGCCACCAGGAGGGTGTCCGGGCCGCCGTCGTCCGTGGTCTCGGCCGCGGCGGCCGGGGAGGCCGCGGGCGCGGAGGTGGGTGGGGATGCCGCCGGGGCGGACGTGGCGGCCGCCGGGGCGGCGAAGGTGACGGGCGCCTGCGCGAAGTCGCGGGTGTCCCGCGGGTTGGCGGGGTCGTTGGTCATCAGAGCGCAGGTGGTGGCGGCGCAGTCCGTCGTCCCGAACGTCGCCGCGAGCTTGATCTTCGCCTTCAGCCCGCCGTCGGCGCCGGTCGTGACCCGGGCGAAGTTGCCCGTGTCGCAGGCCTTGCCCGGCGGCTGCCCGGTGTCGCAGAGCGCGAGGAAGAGCACGGTCTCGGGGGTGAAACCGGCGCCCGTCACCGTGACCTCACCTCCGGGCGCCACGCCTTCGGCCGGTGCGACGGTCAGTTCGGGCTGCGTACCGGCGGCGGCCGGACCGGACGTCAGTGCCAGTGCGGTGAGCAGGGCGATGGCCCAGCCAAAGGGCTTGTAGGGCATCGATGGCCTCCTTGAGGCGATCTGGTCGGAACCCCGAATGTCGCTTGCGGAACACTGTTTCACGACATAGTGTCATTAAACAAGACGTCAGAACTCCCCCCAAGGACGCAGATGAGCGCGGACGTTCTGTCCTTCCCCTCGGTCGAGAAACACCGGCACCATCGCGACGTGACCGGCGGCTGGCTCCGCCCAGCGGTCTTCGGCGCCATGGACGGCCTGGTCTCCAACTTCGCCCTGATCAGCGGCGTGGTGGGCGGCGGGGCCGTCAACAGCGTCATCGTGATCACCGGGCTGGCCGGGCTCGCCGCGGGCGCCTGCTCGATGGCGGCCGGCGAATACACCTCGGTGGCCTCCCAGACCGAACTCATGCGCGCCGAGATCGAGATCGAGAAGGCCGAGCTGGCCCGGAACCCGGACGGGGAACTGGCCGAACTCACCGCCCTGTACAACGCCCGCGGGCTGGACGGGGAGACCGCCGCCAAGGTGGCCCAGCAGATCACCGCCCAGCCGGAACTGGTCTGGCGGGTGCACGTCCGGGAGGAACTCGGCGTGGACCCCGACCAGCTGCCCTCCCCCTACCTGGCGGCGAGCTCGTCGTTCTCCGCCTTCGCCGCCGGAGCGGCCATCCCGGTGCTGCCGTTCGTGTTCGGGGCCTCCGGTCTGCTGGTGGCCGCGATCGTCAGCGTGCTGGGCCTGGTGCTGGCCGGCGGCGTGGTCGCCCGGCTCACCGCGCGTCCCTGGTGGACGGGAGCCCTGCGGCAGCTGACGCTGGGTGGGTTCGCCGCGGTGGTCACGTTCGGAATCGGGAGCCTGGTGGGAGCCGGGCTCTCCTGAGAGGAGCAGGACGATGGGAATCCGGGAAGAGATGCCGCTGCTCGCCCGGCACGAGGGCCGGTGGGAGGGCGCCTACACCTACGTCGACCCTGCCGGGAAGATCATCGACGCGCACCGCGCGGAGCTGACCTGCTCCTTCCCGGCAGACGGGGAATGGGACTACTACCAGGTCAACCGCTACACCTGGCCCGACGGGAGAACCGAGGAGCACCGTTTCCCCGGCACCTATCTGGGCGGGGGCCGGTGCGCCTTCGACACCGACAGGATCAGGGGCGAGTTCTGGGCGGTCGACGACGACACCATCTACCTGTCCTGGATCTACAAGGAGCACGGCGCCGATCTGCGGCTGTTCGAGCTGATCGTGCTGAGCCCGGACGGCAACAGCCGCAGCCGCGTCTGGCAGTGGATCCGCGGCGGAGTCTGCGTGCAGCGCACCCTGATCGACGAGACCCGCGTCCTGCCGTGAAAGGACACGAGACCCGCGTCCTGCTGTGAAAGGACAGCTGTCCATGGCGAGAGGCTCGGCTGTGCCCCCCGCCCGGCAGGCCGCACGATTCCCAAGGTCGTCCGCATCGTTCCCGCCGCTCCGCAGCGCGGCGGGCAAGGTGCCCAAGCGAGAGCTCAAGGAGTCACATGCGTCCCCACGTTGAACTCATTCACGAGAAGGACTACGTCTGGCACGGCGCCGAACTGGTCGGCGGCGAGGGCCGGACGAGCGAGCGGCGGCTGTCGGTCGACGAGGAGGACGGCTCCTCCTCCCTGCGCATCGACTTCCACACGGACTGGGGCCGCGGGCCCGGCGTCCACCACGCCGACACCGAGTACTACGTGCTCGACGGCTCCATGACCTACGACGGCCGTCTCATCGGCAAGGGCGGTTACGTCCACGCTCCCAAGGGGGTCCCCACCGAGACGATCACTTTCGCCGAGGGCACCAGGATCCTGCACTACCGCGAGTACGGCGACGCCGGGTTCGATCTCGGCGCGGGCCGCTGGGCCGACGCCCGCGGGGATGTCACGGTGGCCGACTCGGACGCCATGACCTGGGACGCGGTCCCCAACGCCGGGCCGATGCCCGGACTTTTCATCAAATACCTGCACATCGACCCGGTCACCGGCTTCTACACCCGCCTGGTGCACTCCCAGGAGGGCTGGTCCGATCACCGCCTCGCCCACCACCCGTGCTACGAGGAGGCCTACACCATCGAAGGCCGGATGGAATACAACTTCGGCACGCTGGTCGGCGGCACGTACTTCTTCCGCCCGGCGCGGGTCAAGCACGGCCACTTCACCACGATGGAGGGCGGCGTGACCTGGCTGCTGCGCTCCGACGGGGAGCTGCAGAACTGGTACACCCAGAACGAGTGGGTGCGCTGGGGCGGCGAGGCGGTCAACTACGGCGCGGACGGCGGCCGGATGCGCTGGTCACAGTCCAGCCACGACCTGGGCAAGGGCTCGCCCGAGCGCAGCGAGCGCGACCTGGCCGACCTGCGGGCCTCGCTGGCCTACGCGCGGGAGCAGGGCGCCACGGACGCCGACTTCGTGCCGCACGGCACCGGCGCCGACAAGAGCCTGCTGGCCATCGCCAAGGCCCTGGACGCGGTCCGCCTCCAGGGCGGCCACGGCGAGCACGGCGAGCACGGCGAGCATGACCACAGCGACCACGACCACGACCACGACCACGAGGTGACCGCCGACTGGGGAGCAGACCCTCATTCTCTGGAACACGCCGACGAGCGCGCCGACGGTGGTTCGCACAACTGGGGAGCGGGCCGCCCGTGGAAGGCCGGCGACCCCATCCCGGCTCCGATCGTCTCCAGCCTCCCGGTCCGCAGCCGCTCCGCCGGGCGCTGGAGCACCGACGGCATGTGAGCCGGCGCATCACTGAGAGTCGGCGCATCACTGAGAGTCGGCGCATCACTGAGCCGGCGCATCACTGAGCCGGCGCATCACTGAGCCGGCGCATCACTGAGCCGGCCGAGCGTGAGCCGGCTCGGTCGTCAGCGGATCCCGCCGCGGTGGAGGAGGGGAGCCGGCCCGCTCTGGCGGCCGTCAGGGTGTTTCACTTCGGGACATGGCCCATCCGGGCCGAGAGCCTGCCGGTGGCCTCCAGCAGCGCCTCGGCGCACTGCTTCTCCTCACCGCGGAAACGCTCCTGCGGACCGCAGACGCTCAGCACGGCGACAGGGGCGCCGTGATGGTCGAAGATGGGCGCGGCCACCGAGGCGGAGCCCGGCTGGCGCTCGGCGGTGGATTTGGCGTATCCCCGGCGGCGGATCGCGGCCAGGTCCTTGCGCAGCACGTCCTCGTGGACGAGCGTGCGCTCGGTCAGCCGGTTGAGCGGGACGGTGCGGAAGTAGGCGTCCACCTCCTCTTCCGACAGGAAGGCCAGGAACGCCTTGGATGAGGCGCCGGCGTGCAGCGGGTAGCTCACCCCCAGCGTCACCGACATGATCACTTCCCGGCTGGGGGTGACCTGGTCGACGTAGACGCGCGACGATCCGGTGCGGATGGACAGGGTGGCGGTCTCGGACAACGTCCGCGACAGGGCGACCAGCTCGGGGGCCGCCAGGCGGCGGACGTCGAGCCGGTCGAGGTAGGCCAGGCCCAGCCGCATCGCCGTCAGCCCGAGTGAGTAGCGACGGGTCTCCTCGTCCAGGTCGATCAGGCCGCGCAACCGCAGCGAAGCCAGGATGCGGTGCACCGCCGCCTTGGACATCTCCAGCTTTTCGGCGATCTCCGTGACTCCCAGCGTGCGAGCGTCCGGATCGGCGAACAGGACGAACACGTCGGCGGCTCGTTCCACGGTGGCGACGGTCTGGCTGGCGCCCTCACCGCCGCGGCGGCGTAGTGGTTTGGAGGTGTCGATCGGCATGTGGTGTTCCTACTCATCGGCGCCCCAGTCCCACCGGCACGGGCGGGTCGGTGACGATCCTAGTGTCGAGGAAATCCCACCACGTTTCCTGTGAGACCCGTTCGTTCTCCCAGCCCTGGTCGCTCTTGAGCTCGGCGAGCCGCGCACGGTAGTCGCCCCAGGCCGACTCGTCGTCGAAGGCGGCCCAGTTCTCCAGCACGTAGACGTCGCCGACGACGCTGTAGTACCAGCGCACCTCCCTGACCATGGGCAGGTCACGGTAGAAGAAGCGCTCGCGCTGCTCCAGCCAGGCCCAGAAGGACTTCATGTCCCGGCGGGCGGCCTCGGTGAGCCGCATCCGGTAGACGAGGTAGATCATGCAGCAGCCTCTCGCGATGTGTGACGCACACCTCCAGTCTGGAACAGCTTTCCTTAAATTGGAACACCTTGGGGATCGTCTGTGTCGTGGCGATGACCGCTGCCCACGGCCGCCGGAGACAGGATTCGATCTATAGGATTCGAGGCGAAAGTCGCAGATTGCGGGGAATGTGCCAGTCGGATGGAGTTTGCGGACGGTGACGGGAAAGCCACGGCTGTACGGGTGGATGATCGCGCTGGCCGCGGTGGTCCTTTTCGCGGACCAGGCGTCGAAGACTTGGGCGATCTCGGCGCTCTCGGACGGCGAGCGCGTCACGGTGATCCCGCGGCTGATCCAGCTGCGGCTGCTGTACAACCCCGGCGCCGCGTTCTCGATCGGGACGGAGATGACGTGGGTGTTCGCCCTGACGTCGGCCATCGCGGTCGTTGCCGTCCTGTACACCGGGCGGCGGCTGCGCTCGCCCGCCTGGACCGCCGTGCTGGGCGGGCTCCTGGGCGGTGCCGCGTCCCACCTGCTTGATCGCCTCTTGCGTCCACCCGGCTTCGGTCAGGGGCATGTTGTCGACTTCATCAGCTACGGCGGCCTGTTCGTCGGCAACGTCGCCGACATCGCCCTCACCGGAAGCTGTGCCCTGCTCGCGCTGCTCAGCCTGCGCAACGTCCCCCTCGGGGACGTGACCGACGAGGGCACCTCTGAGCGCCGTCCCCTGCCTTCTGCGGATGAAGGCTCCCTCTGAAGGCGTGGGAGTCATCCGGCTCGTCAGAGGTCACCGCGGCCGGATGAGTCCCTTTCTCGTCGCGGCGGCGACGGCGGCGGTGCGCGAGTCGACGTCGAGCTTGGCGTAGATGTGCACCAGGTGGGTCTTGACGGTGGTCTCGCTGAGGAACATCCGCTTGCTGATCTGGCGGTTGGACAGGCCCTCTGCCACGTGGCCGAGGACCTCCAGCTCCCTGGGGCTGAGGGTGGCGTCCGGGGTCCGCACCCGGCCCAGCAGCCGGGAGGCGACGCTCGGCGCCAGGGCGCTGGCGCCGCTCGCGGCCGAGCGGATGGCGGCGTGCAACTCCTCGGAGGGAGCGTCCTTCAGCAGGTAGCCGGTCGCGCCCGCGTCGATCGCGGCCAGGATGTCGGAGTCGGTGTCGAAGGTCGTCAGCACGAGCACGCGGGGGCCGCCGAGGGCGACGATGCGCCGGGTGGCCTCGCTGCCGTGGATGCCCGCGCCGAGCTGGAGGTCCATCAGGACCACGTCGGGCGCGAGCAGGGCGGCCAGCTCGGCGCCCCTCTCCCCCGTGGCCGCCTCGCCGACCAGGTCGAAGTCGGGCTGCCCGGCCAGCATCGCGCGGATGCCGGAGCGCACGACGGGATGGTCGTCGACCAGGACGATGCGGATCATGTCCGGACTTCCGCGACCGGAGGCAGCGGCAGGGTGGCGGCGATGGCCGTACCCTCGCCGGGAGCCGATTCGACGGTGAGCGCGCCGCCCAGGGCGGCCACCCGCTCGCGCATGGCGCGCAGGCCGAACCCCGTGGCCGCCTCCGGGTCGAATCCGCGGCCGTCGTCGACCACGTCCAGCACGACCATGTCGTCCAGATAGGTGAGGGTCACTCCGGCGTTGGCGGCCGTGGAGTGGCGGCTGACGTTGCCCAGGGCGCCCTGGGTGATGCGCAGCAGAGCCAGGTCGTAGGCGGCGGGGAGCGGCACCGGCGTGCCGGACACCTCGACCCGGATGCGCGTCGAGGCGCCCGCGGTGGCGGTGGCGCCGATCCGGTGCAGGGCGGCGGCCAGGGAGGAGTGCTGCAGAGCGGGCGGCGCGAGCGCGCGGACGAAGTTGCGCGCCTCTTCCAGGTTCTCCCGCGCGGCGCGTTCGGCCTCGGCCATCCGCCGGCCGGCCTCCTCCGGCCGGTCGGCCAGGTCCCGGTGGGCGGCGCGCAGCAGCAGGATGATGCTGGACATGCCCTGCGCCAGGGTGTCGTGGATCTCCCTGGCCAGTCTCTCCCGCTCGGCCAGCCGCGCCGCGTCGCTCTCGGCCTCGACCAGCTTGCCCCGGGTGCGGACCAGGTCGTCGATCAGCTCCCGGCGCTGCTCGCTCTCGGAGTGGAGCGCCTTGTACACCAGTGCCATGAGCGTGGCCACGACGGCGCCGATGGTGGGACCCACCACCTGAGCCGCGCTCAGCCCGTGCTCGTGCCAGCCGGAGGCGGCGATCGCCGCCACGGTCAGCACGGCCACTCCGGGCAGGGCGACCGCCAGCGGCAACACGTGCAGGTAGGCGAAGAACAGCGGGAAGGCCAGCCAGACGAACTGGGGCGCGGCCAGGGCCAGCGCCGCCCAGCCGAACGTGACCACCACCAGCCAGACCCGGCCCAGCATCAGGTGAGCGGGTTCGCCGAAGTGCGGCAGGCGTCCCTCGATGACGATGCCCATCCCGTACAGGACTCCCAAGGCCACGCCGCCCGCCACGAGGGCGCTCTGTCCCTGGCGCGCGACACCGGCCAGCGCGATCACCAGAAGGATCGCGAACGTGCCATGGATCACCCACCTGAGCAACCGGAGCGCCGGCGGGAACGGAAAGTTCATCATCTCTAACTCAGAGTAGGTGAGATCGGTCAGCCCTCGCATCGTTCAAAAGGTGTATTCCGGCTGTCCGAAGGAGCGACGACACACGGGTCTTCCTCACGATGCGCCGGCCGGGTCGGCCCGAGCACGCTGGAGAGCACACAGACCAGTCCAGACTTCACGGGGGGATGCGCCGTGTTCGTGGCGCTCAGAGACCTGCGTTTCGCCAAAGGACGGTTCGCCCTGATGGGCGCCGTCGTCTTTCTCATCACGCTTCTGGTGACCATGCTCTCCGGGCTCACCGCCGGGCTGGCCAGGGAGAACATCTCCGCCATCGAGAACCTGCCCGCCGACCACATCGTCTTCGACGGCGGCGAGAAACCGGCCTTCGCCGACAGCCGGATCACCGACGCCGTCTGGAAGGGCTGGCAGGAGGTGGACGGCGTCACGGCCGAGCGCCTCGGCGTCTCCATGGGCCGCCTCACGTATGGGGAGGAGAGCGCGGGAGTCGCCGTCTTCGGCGCGCGGCCCGGCGGCGAGCTCGCCGGAGACACGGTCGGCACCGGCACGGTCGTCCTGTCGGCCGCGCTGGCCACCGAGACGGGCCTGACCTCCGGCGACAAGGTGCGGATCTCCGGGCGCGACTTCACCGTGGCGGGTGATGGAGGCGAGGCGTCCTACAGCCACACCCCGGTCGCCTGGATCAGCATCGGCGACTGGGAGTGGATGGGCCGCCAGGGGGGCGCGGACACCGTCGCGACGGTCCTGGCCCTGCGGACCAGCGGCGAAGCCGACCTGGCCGGCGCCGACGAGCGGCTGGGCACCACCACCGTGCCGCTGGCCGACGCGCCGGCCGCGATCGGCTCGTTCTCCTCCGAGAACGGTTCGCTCCAGCTCATGCGCGGCTTCCTGTTCGCCATCTCCGCCCTGGTCATCGGCGCCTTCTTCACCGTCTGGACGATCCAGCGGCGCGGCGACGTCGCGGTGCTCAAGGCGCTCGGCGCGAGCACCGGCTACCTGCTGCGCGACGCGCTCGCCCAGGCCGTCATCGTCCTGTTGCTCGGCGCGGGCGTCGGCGGAGCGCTCGGGGCGGGGCTCGGCGCGCTGGCCGATGGCACGGTTCCGTTCGTGCTGACCGCCGCCACGACGGTCGTCCCCGTCGCCGTGATGGTCCTGCTCGGCGCACTCGGCGCCGGCCTGGCCATCCGCAAGATCACCTCCGTCGACCCGCTGATCGCCCTGGGAGCAGCCCGATGACCCTCAAGCTCACCGATGTCGTCCTGACCTACCCCGACGGCGACCGTACGCTCACCGCGCTCGACCACGTCGGGCTGGCCGTCGCGCCGGGCGAGTTCACCGCCGTCGTCGGCCCTTCCGGCTCGGGCAAGTCCAGCCTGCTCGCCGTGGCCGCCACCCTCATCGCCCCCGCCTCAGGGGACGTGTCGGTCGCCGGGCACGACGTCTCCACCGCCTCTCCCGCCACCCGGACCCGGATCCGTCGCGACAACATCGGGATCGTGTTCCAGCAGGCGAACCTTCTGTCCTCGCTCACCACGCTCGAACAGCTGCTGGTCATGGCCCACCTGGCCGGGCGGCCTGTCCGTGACGCCGCGGTCCGGGCTCGCGAGCTCCTGCACGCCGTGGGCCTGGCGGACAAGGAGCGCAGGCGCCCGCACGAGCTGTCGGGAGGCGAGCGGCAGCGCGTCAACATCGCCAGGGCGCTGATGAACTCGCCGGAGGTCCTGCTCGTGGATGAGCCGACCAGCGCCCTCGACCACCGGCGCGGTGAACAGATCGTCTCCCTGCTCGCCGACCTGACCAAGGAGAACGGCCTGGCCACTGTCATGGTCACGCACGACCTGGCCGCCCTGTCGGCAGTGGACACCGTGCTCGCCATGGCCGACGGCAGGCTCACCGCGGAAGTCCCCGCCATCAGCGGCCGGGCCGCCCGCTGATCCAAGGCGATCGCCTCGGTCCGGCCGGCGCGAGGAGTCCTGGGGTGATCCCAGGGCGTCGCGCGGTGGATGCCCGGCCGGGGCTTCGTGCGGCGTCACGTTGTTTCTTCCGCCGGCGCGGGGTCCGGTGTACTTTCCATTTTGAGGAACGCCGTTTCAAACCGGGAAGGCCTGAGTGACGAACACCTCATACCGCGCACTGGCTCTGCAGACCGCGACCCACTCGGTCACCGGCCTGTCCGTGACCGACGCCCGTGCCGCGATCGAAACGGCCATCGCCCGGATCGGCGCCCAGATCCGCGCGTCGCGCGCCTGGATCGGGCCCGACCTGCGGCTGGTGGTGCTGCCCGAGTACGCGCTGACCGGGTTCCCCCTGGGCGAGCCCATCCCCGCCTGGCGGGACAAGGCCGCGCTCCCACCCGGCGGACCGGAGTACGAGGCGCTGGGCGCGATCGCCCAGGAGCAGGGGATCCACCTGGTCGTCAACGCCTACGAGAGCGATCCGCACTTCCCCGACCTGTACTTCCAGGCCTGTGTCGTCCTCGGCCCCACCGGAGAGGAGGTGCTGCGTGCCAGGCGGCTGTACTCGATGTACTCGCCCACTCCCTACGACGTGTGGAGCCGCTACCTGGACGCCTACGGCCGGGACTCGGTGCTGCCGGTGGCCCGCACACCGCTCGGCAACCTGGCCTGCCTGTCCTCGGAGGAGATCCTCTATCCCGAGTTGTCCCGTTCCCTGGCCCTGCGCGGCGCCGAGGTGCTGTGCCAGCCGACGTCCGAGGCCTCCAGCCCGCGGCTCACGCCCAAGGCGATCGCCCGCCGGGCCCGTGCCATCGAGAACCTCGCCTACCTCGTCTCCGCCAACAGCGGCGGCCTGACCGGCATCGCGATCCCGGCCGACTCCACCTCCGGCGGCTCCGAGCTGATCGACTTCGAGGGCCGGGTGCTGGCTCAGGCCGGGCCGGGCGAGAGCCTGGTGGCCGCGGCCGAGCTCGACCTGGCCGCGCTGCGTCGCCACCGGGCGCGGCCCGGCATGGGCAACCTGCTCTCTCGCGCCAAGCCCGCTCTCTGGGCCGGCGAGTACGGCAGGCTCGAAGGCGAACGCCCCGACGAGCTGGGCGACGCCGTGCCCGATCGGAGCTGGTTCGGCCGGCGGCAGCGCGCGACGCTCGACCGGTTGCGCGAGGCTGGGGTGATCTCATGACGCGCGGGTCGTACCAGATACGCGATCCCCTCACCGGCGAGGTGGAGCGCGAGCTGTGCCCGCCCTCGCCCACCGAGCTGGCTGAGATCGTGTCGCGGTTGCGCGGCGCGCAGCCGCGCTGGGCCGAGCTGGGCGCGCACGGGCGCGCCGCGGCGCTGCTGGCCTGGCGGGACGAACTCGCCGCCGCGCAGGACACCATGGTGACCGCGCTGAGCGCCGACACCGGGCGGCACCTCGAATCGGTCATGGAGCTGCGCGGCGTGCTGGGCATGCTGGAACGCTGGGCCGCGCAGGCGCCCGCGCTGCTGACCCCGCCGCCTCCGGGCACTTCGGCGGTCACGAGCATCGAGATACGCGGAGCGCTGCTGCCGTATCAGCTCGCCGGAGTCATCAGCCCATGGAACTTCCCGCTCCTGCTGGGTCTCATCGACGTCATCCCGGCGCTCGCCGCGGGGTGCGCCGTCCTGGCGAAACCGAGCGAGGTCACCCCGCGCTTCATCGCCCCTCTCATGGAGACCGTCCGCCGGGTGCCCGCCCTGTCCGAGGTGATGTGCCTCGTCGAGGGGGGCGGTGACGTCGGCGCCGAGCTGGTCGGCCTGGTCGACGTGCTCGCCTTCACCGGCAGCGTGCCCACCGGCCGCGCTGTCGGCGCGGCCGCCGCGGCGGCGTTCATCCCGGCCTTCCTCGAACTCGGCGGCAAGGATCCCGCGATCGTCCTTGCCGGGGCCGATCTGGAGCGGGCCGGTTCGGCCATCCTGTGGGGTGCCACCGCCAATGCCGGGCAGTCCTGCCTGTCGATCGAGCGGGTCTACGTCGAGGAGCCGCTGTTCGAGGAGTTCGCTGAGCTGATCACGGCCAAGGCGGCAGGGCTCCGGCTGACGGCCGAGGGGGGCCGGATCGGCCCGCTGATCGACCCCGGCCAGGCGCGGATCATCGAGCGGCACCTCGCCGACGCCTTCGCCCGGGGTGCCGTCGCACGGTGTGGCGGCCGGGTCGAGACACTCGGCGGCGGCCGGTGGTGCCGGCCCACCGTGTTGACCGGCGTGGACCACACCATGCTGGTCATGACCGAGGAGACCTTCGGGCCGATCATCCCGATCATGCCGGTCCGCGACGTCGAGCACGCCGTGGCGCTGGCCAACGACTCGGCTTTCGGCCTGTCGGGCGCTGTTTTCGGATCGAGCACCCCGGCCGCCCTGGAGGTCGCCTCCCGGCTCCAGGTCGGCGCCGTGAGCGTGAACGACGCGGCGCTGACCGCCTTCGTCCACGAGGGAACGAAGAACTCCTTCAAGTTCTCCGGCCTGGGCGGATCACGCATGGGCCCGGCCGCTCTCTCGCGATTCGTGCGCCACCAGGCCCAGCTGGTCAACCTGTCGCCCGACCCCGACCCCTGGTGGCACTGACGTGCCCCCCGGCAGCGCAGGGCGCCGGTCGTAGCTGCGGCCGTGGCCCGGTCTCCGGCCGCCGGACCGGCAGTGGGCGTCGGCGCCGTCCTCCTCTGATCCGCTCCCCTCACCCGGCTCCCCCCGGACCAGCCGGCGGAGGTTGGTGAACACCCGTGACGATCAGGGCGGGAATGCCCTGGTCACCGATCCTGCGGGCCTTCGGGTGGCGCGACGGGAAAGACGCAGGACAGGGCGCGGCGCAGGGTGGCGGCGAAGGATTCGGTGTTGCCGGGCTCGAGCCAGCGCCGTCCCGCCACGCGGACGGTGCCGACGACCGCCGCGGCCGTGACGGCGGGGAACAGGTCGCGGCCGGGGTCGGCGCCGGTGCGCGTGGCGATCGCCTCGGCGAGCGGGCCCTCGGCCATGCTGAACGCCTTCAGCGCCTCGCCCTCCAGCTCGGGCGTCGACATGATCATGCGCAGGCCGGCCTTGTCGGGCTCGGGGTTGGTGTAGAGCTCGATCACGGCCGCGATGACGGCCTGGCCGAGCGGCTCGTCGGCGGGCCGGGAGCGCAGCGCCTGCCCCGCGCGCCTGGACTGGTCGGCCTGGAAGGCGCAGATCGCCTCCGCCCTGCTGGAGAAGTAGTTGTTGTAGGTGCGGGGTGAGACTCCCGCGGCCGTGGCGATGTCATGGACGCGGACAAGGGCCAGCCCGTTGGGGCCTTGCTCGATGGCCAGGCGCAGCGCGGCCTGGCCGATCGCCTCCCGGGTGGCCTGGCTGTTGCGTGCCCGGAGGTCCATGGCGTCGTCGTTCATGGTGTCGACTCTACCCGATGTTGCGCGGCGCGCACTAGGTGCGTGACACGCAAGTTGTGGGTAGAGTGCGGTGGAGCGCCTGGCACTTGCGCCTGGAGAGTGCCAACCACAGGCGTGTGCCGGGACGGCGAGGTCCGCCGGCAGGCCGGCCGGCAGGCCGGCCGCCCGCCGGCGGACCGTCCGTCGCGGGCGCCGTCCCGGAGACCCCCTATCGAGAGCAGGAGCAGGGATGACTTCGAAAATGATCGCGTTTGACGAGGACGCCCGGCGCGGTCTCGAGCGCGGTATGAACCAGCTCGCCGACGCCGTCAAGGTGACCCTCGGCCCCAAGGGCCGCAACGTCGTGCTGGAGAAGAAGTGGGGCGCCCCCACGATCACCAACGACGGC